>CAVIPV010000178.1:0-5238 GCA_963644495.1 Prevotella sp.
TATTTCTCACAGATTACTTTATACATATCGTAAGCCAGAGTTCCAAATACAAATGTTACTGCGATTGCTGCCATGTTCTTATCTTCCTTTCCTGAGTCGTAGTTTTTATGGATCAATTATTGCTTTAATCATTGCTTTATTGCTTGTTTTATTTCTTTCTTAACTCTGGATACAGTATAGCATCAAAAAAATTTTGGTGCAATCTGCAAAAATAATAAGGTTTTTGAGATTCTCTAAAACTTTTTGTATATTATGCAAAATTATTTAGTTTTTAACAGGCTGGGTAATTTTTTAACAGGTTTTTGAGAAATGTTATCATTAAACCCTATAGACATTTCCCTATAAATCATGTATGATTTTACCAAGAGTTAGTCAACGCTAACTTATTTGATCCGAACATATCATGTATCATTTCCCCATACATATAGAAAAGAACATGTTCTCAGTACATCAGTACATTTTCGGGGTACACACATTAAACCAGCTGTTCTCTAAGAGAACATACAGCAAAAAGGAGGCTACATTATGAGCGTTGTTATCATCGGCGGACACGACCGTATGGTCAGTCAGTATAAAAAAATCTGTAAGAACTATAACTGCAAAGCAAAGGTATTTACCCAGATGAGTGCCAGTCTGGACAAGCAGATCGGAAGACCTGATCTTTTGGTCCTCTTCACCAATACAGTTTCCCACAAAATGATCCGCTGCGCTTTAGATGAGGTCAATGAAAATGAGACTGAGATCGTTCGCTGTCATACCAGCAGCGGCACTGCTCTTACTGAGATCTTAATGCAGCACGTTCCAGCATAGGAACCATATAAACATTTGAACCTATAAAACAGGACCGTGGCCAGTTGATCTTCCTACTTTCAAAAGGAGTGGAGCACTCTGGATCACAGTCCTGTTTTTTATATGATGTTAATGCCTTTTTTGATCTCGCCCCGATGTCCTAATATTCCTTCAGTGCACGCACTGCACATTCTACCTGCTCTTCCGTATTAAAATGAGAAAAGCTGAAGCGTACCGCTCCCTGATCCACAGTCCCCAGTGCACCATGCATCAAAGGCGCACAGTGACCGCCGGAACGGGTATCGATCTCATATTCCTCAGATAAATAATCACTTACTTCTCCAGAATCTTCCTCACTCAGATTCAAGGATACGATGGCAGCTCTGTCTTTCTGGGAAAAATCCCCATAAATGCGGATATCCGGTATATCTTTTACCTGTTCATAAAAAAGTTCCATCAGCTTCTGTTCCCAGGCTCTTATGGCATCGATCCCCTCTTCTTTTATATAAAGAAGGGCTGCATGCAGTCCTGCAATGCCGTGACCATTTAAGGTTCCTGCTTCCAGTGCTGTAGGCATTACAGCCGGATGCTGCTTTTCAAAGGTAAGGATGCCGCTTCCCCCAGATAGCAGTGGTTTTACAGCCAGTCCCTTTCGCACACACAATCCGCCGGTTCCCTGAGGCCCCATAAGGCCTTTATGGCCGGTAAAACACAGCACATCAATGTGACTTTCTTCTATATTAATAGGAAAATGACCTGCTGTCTGGGAGGCGTCCACGATAAACAGCGCACCGGCCTGTTTACACCACGCTCCCACCTGTTTAAGATCTGTACGGTTTCCCGTAAGATTGGATGCATGGGTCATGACTACAGCCCGTGTTCCCGGCGTAATCGCTGCCTTTAAAGCTTTATAATCCAGTTTTCCCAGACGTCTTACCCGTTCTTTTTCTTCTTCGCTGGCACTTTCCTCTGCCTGTTCGCAGCCCACAATGACCAGTTCTGCTCCCTGTTGTTCCATTTCATAAAGAGGCCGCAGCACACTGTTGTGCTCTAAAACCGTGGTCACCACCCGGTCTCCCGACCGGATCAGGCCTTTTATGGCAATGTTTAAGCTTTCTGTGGAGTTGGCAGTAAAAGCCACCTGCTCCGGACCGTCTCCATGGAACATTTCTGACAAAAGAGCCCGAGTCTCAAAAATGACCCTGGCTCCTGTCAGTGCTTCTTTATAAGCTCCTCTGGAGCAGTTTCCCATACTGGAAATGGCCACTGCCACCGCTTCTGCCACACAGGGCGGACGGTAAAATGAGGTTGCCGCGCTGTCCAGATAGATCATATGCTCCCCCTCCTTAATATCCCTGCTCATTTTCAAGCATCATCAGCCCCTCTAATACAGAGCCGCCGATGTTTCTCGCCTTATCAGAAATGGTAAAGCAGTTTTTATATTCGCTTTCTCTTGGATCGATATCTGCGATCTTAAAGCCAACAGTTACAGGATAACCGTCACGGATCAGGCCCCGGATCAGACCGGTAAGAGTGGCCTCAACCTTAATTTCTTCCCCATTATCTGTACAGATCACAGCAATGGTCTGTCCTTTTTCCACTTTATCACCAATATGGGCTCTTCCGTAAAGCTTTCCCTTTGCCGGTGAATGGATGACCCGCTCTTTTCCGTATCCGCCAATGATACCAGGCGTTCCGGTATTTGGTGCAGCCGGTCCTCCTTTGATGATGCGGCCCAGGTTATGACCTCTCTGTGTCTCCACCACCAGATCTACATCTGTCCCCGCAGAAAAACCTGGACCTAAAGCAATGGTCTTATCTGCCATCTGACGGTTGGTCCCCAGGTTTTTCTTTGCCAGAATGGCATCTACTAAAGCCCATGGACGTACCTGCTTTAAGATATCACAGTCCGGATCTACTAAAAGAGGTACTTTTTTCTTCTCTTTTAATACCTCTTTTGCCTCTTCCCAGGAATCCACCTTTACGCAGGTCACATCCTCTACTTTGCTTTCTCCATCATAAACAGCTTCTGAAAGAGCCACCTGACGGCGGATCGCAGAAGGAGAATCTATCTCCAGGATCACCACCGGATAACCGCTGTGGAACAAGCGGCTGATGGTACCGGTAGCAATATCTCCCCCTCCTCTTACAATCACAAGCTGTTCATTTCTCTGTATCATAAATTTATCTTCTCCTGAAAAATTATACTTTTATTCAAAAATGTCTTATGGACGTACTACTACGCTGGCTTTGGTCATTTTCTCTACGATCTCATACATATTGGTAACGCCGCCTACCTGACGCTTTTCAGCCAGTCCATAGTGGTTTAAGCAGGTTCCGCAGGTAAGGATCTCCACGCCCTGTACTTCCAGATTCTTAAGGTCTTCCAGGTTATCAGAACCTTCACAGGATAAGAATGCACCGCTATTGTATAAAAGAATGGTCTCCGGCAGCATATCCTGTTTAGTCAGTGCAAATACAAAGCCTTTCATAAGAAGCTTTCCTAAAGCCTCATCTCCCTGTCCCATCTGGTTGGAAGAAAGGACAACTACCATACCTTTTCTTCTGCCGTCTGGTGTGCAGGTCACTTCTTCTGCTGCAGCTGGAGTTTCAGTAGTTTCCCCATTTCCTTCACCTGCAGTAATGGTAACTAAAAATTCACGCTCGCCTTTCTTTTCGGAGCATACTGCAAGGCCCTTGTGGTCTGCCATTTTGCTTAAGTTCTGGACTGCGATCTCGTTATCTACTACAACCTCTACTTTTTCTCCTGGTGCGGATGCCTCTAAGGCTTTCTTTGCTTCAATAACTGGTAATGGGCACTGTTTTCCTCTTTCATCTAATCTCATAGTTTGCTTCCTCACTTTCTATTGATCTGATATTCTAAACCGCCGTTGGCGATTTTCTGACATATACTGTGTCTGACCTTACCTCCCCCAGGGCGGCCGGTCACACCTGTCACTGGATGATAACCGCCTTCTCCTGCTTCGGTAAGATCTCTCCTACTACGCCGCAGGGCAGTCCCAGTTTTTCCAGTTCTTCCATGATTGCCGGCACATCTTCTTTATCCACTGATGCCAGCAGTCCGCCGGAGGTCTGTGGATCGTATAAAATCTCTTCTGTTGCAAAAGAGCAGTTTCTGAACTCTACCTTGTCCTGCACATGGTTCCTGTTCCTCTGTGCAGCAGCTGTCAGGTAAAATTCTTCTACATAGTCCTCACACTCCGGGATATAAGGCACTTTATCCTTAAAGATCCTTGCTGTGGCCTGGTCCGTGACCATTTCACAAAGATGTCCCAAAAAGCCAAAGCCCGTCACATCGGTGCAGCCGTGAAGACGGTATTTCCGCAGGATCTCTGACGCATATTTATTTAAGGTAGTCATGGACTTCACTGCCAGATCATAGGCCTCCTTGGAAGCTGCCTTCATCCGGGACGCCGTACATACGATCCCAACGCCCAGTGGCTTTGTAAGGATCAGTGCATCCCCCACCTTGCAACCGCTGTTGGCAAATACTTTATCCGGGTGAATCAGGCCTGTTACAGACAGACCATATTTTACATCACTGTCTGCAATGGAATGTCCTCCTGCAAGGACTCCCCCTGCTTCTCTTACCTTTTCGCTACCCCCTAACATGATCTTTCCCAGAATGTTTAAATCCATAGCTTCCGGGAAACAGACAATATTTAAGGCAGTTTTCACATCACCGCCCATAGCGTAAATATCACTTAAAGCATTTGCTGCTGCGATCTGGCCGAAAATATAGGGATCTTCCACCATAGGCGGGAAGAAATCCAGTGTCTGGACCATCGCCAGATCATCGGTAAGCTTGTACACAGCCGCGTCATCAGAACCGTCAAAACCAATGAGCAGATTAGGATCATAGGTCTTTGGCAGATTGTTTAAAACTCTAGCCAGTATTCCCGGTCCCAGCTTGGCCGTACAGCCGCCGCCTTTACAGAAAACGATCTCCTGTGGTTCCATTTTATCACTCCATTCCTCTTATTTCTTCTACCTTTTCCTCTGAAAAATACTGTGTAAACAGCTGGTCTAACTGTTTTACTGCATCATTCTTAAAGCTTTCGTAGGCTTCGATCAGCCGTTCTGCCTGAGGCGTCAGCGTAGAACCTCCGCCGTCCTTTCCTCCGGTCTCACGGTCTGTGAGGGCAAATCCCCATTCCTTTTCTGCCCCTTTTAGCATCTTCCAGGCCTTGCTGTAAGCCATGTTCATGGATTTTGCCGCCTTCTGGAGAGAGCCTGTTCGCTCCACCTCCTGAAGGAGCGTGACCATTCCCGGTCCAAAGGCCTTTTCCTCAAAGTAAAGCCTCAGTGACATCCCGTAATGAAGCCTGCTTTCCCCCATTATCATTCTCCTCCTAATATATAAGTTGTAGGGATTAAGACACCTAACAGCCAGTTAGGACTTTTCCCTCTCATTGTTTAAGCTGTATG
>CAVIPV010000179.1:0-5217 GCA_963644495.1 Prevotella sp.
ATTAGATTAATACAGTTGTGATACACTTAAGATAGCATTATCTTATGAATTATACAAGGGTGTTTTTTCTTAAGAATATATTACGGGAATATATTCCGCTACGTGGCAGCAAAAAAGTGCCAGACCACAGGTCATCTCCCATGGCTTGGCACTTCTAAGTTACGCTCTTGTATTACATTTTTTCATTCTTTCTCATGGATCCCGCAAAGTTTCACTCCGCACCAGTCTTCATACATCTTAAACACATTCAGACAGTCTTCATTTCCCTTGCCCTGGGCGGAGGGGACGCTCCAGAGCTGGTAAAGGGTACCGGAAAGGAAGGCGGGAACTTTCAGTGTCTTTGCAGACTCATTAAATAAGTTAATATCCTTGCGCATCAGATCCACGGTAAAATTCCATGGCTTATCCGGAAACATCAGTTTTGGATATTTGTAGGCAGTGGCATGACTTCGTCCGCCGCTGCTGTCGATGACTTCTACTGCCATTTTCGGATCGATCCCCGCTTTTGCAGCTACAGCCAAGGCTTCTGTAGTCGCCACGGCACAACAGGCGGAAAGGAAATTGTTGGCACATTTTAAGGTATCTCCTGCACCGCTGGGCCCCAGATAATATACATGCTCTGGATCTCCAATGGTATCAAAGATCTCCCGGTTTTTCTCAAATACTTCTTTGTCTCCGCCTACCATTAAAGTCAGTGTCTGGGCTGCGGCCTTCTGGACGCCGCCGCTCATAGGGGAGTCAATAAAATAGATTTCTTTTTCCTGCAGCCTGGCAGCAAGTTTCCTGGAGATTTCAGGATCACCAGAAGTCAGGTCGATCACCAACATCCCGGCTTTTCCCTTTTCCAGTATCCCTTCAGACCCCAGTACTACCTCTTCCACCTGTTTGGAAGTAGGAAGAGAAAGTACCATTACATCACTGGAACCGATCAGTTCTGCCTGGTCCACTGCTCCGCCTGCCATAAATGCTGCATAGCAGATACCCCAGGCAGCACTTGCCAGCTCTTTTCCGTAGAGTCTGCGCATGATCAGCGGATACAGTACTGTATTGCTGGCTGCACCCCGGGCATATCCAACCACACCTAACATCAGCCATGCCATTCCTCTGCCGCAAAGAGCCAGATAACCAACTGCTCCGAAAAACATGGTGGCTCCCACAAAAAACCGCTCTGGAAGCCTGTCATAAAGATAGCCTTCTGCGATCTTAAATAAGCCAAGCATCAGGCTCCAGATACCCATGACCGCACTGATGGTCACAATATCCAGTCCCCGCATTTCCAAATGCACCGACAGATGCTGAGCGATCATGCTGACTCCTGAGGCAAAAAAGCCGGTGGCCATCAGTCCCCAGAAAGATGGAGTCTTAAGAAGGGCCTGATACTCTTTGCCGCCCTTTTCCTGATTCCCAGATGCAGCAGTTTCTCCTTCTTTTTCCTGATAAAGAGGTGTTTCCCCTACAAGGATATTCACAGCAATGGAAATAACCAGCCAGATTCCTGCATAAGTCATATAACCAGCCCGCCAGCCGATCCCTGCTACCATCGATGGCATGATCGCACCCATGATCAGACCGCCAAATCCTGTTGCAGACATGGCAAATCCTGTTACCAGACCATGATTTTTTGTAAACCAGGCGTTAATTACATTTACACTTGGAACTACCACAAAGATCTGGCAGACACCGATCAGACCGGCACCCACATAGATCATACCTAAATTTGAGGCCCGGGACAGGATAAGATATCCTGCCGTTACGCCGATACTGCTGATGATAAAAGCTTTTCGCAACCCCAGCTTCTTTAAAAACTGGTTCATCAGCAGGGACATCACTGCTGTACATGATGTGATGATAGTATAGTAAATAGAAAACTGTGCTTTTGTGCAGCCAAGAACTTCCGTGACCGGCGTGATAAAATAGGTCATGGAATTGGCAACAACACCATTTCCCAGCATCATCAGCATAGCCCCCACGGCTGCTGCAAAAAGTTTTGCTTTTGACACCTTTTCCATAATAACCTCCTGCTGTACATTATCCTAAATATTTCTTCAGTGCTTCTCCCGCAAATACCCAGCAGTCTCTGGATGCAGGACCGCAGCCGCCATTGTAAAATCCATGAGGCATTCCCTGGAACAGGCCTACATTTACATCCACTCCTGCATCTGTCAGCTGTTTTGCGTAAATGGATACCTCACGGCACATAATAGACAGTCCCATTGCCATGGTCCCTCCGGAAGAGTCACCCATCAGGGCAATGCGGGCCGGGTCTGCATTAAAAGAGGAAGCCTGACGGACTGTCTCCAGGATACCTTCGTATGCATCTTCCATCATATCCGGTATTAAAACATCAATATTCACACGGAAATCCAGATTTACAACTACACAGTTGCCTTCTGCCGCAATATTGGCACACATAAGGTCATAATATTCCGGAGTCCAGAACAGATAGGATCCGCCATGGGTGAAAATACAGATTGGCAGGATGTCCTCTGTATCAGGACGGTATACGATGCCTCTTCCTGTGTAATCTCCCCGCTGATACTTCATTGTGGTACGGCGGATATTTTCCGGGTATTTTTCATTCTTTGTAATACCCTTTAACCATTCCTCACACTCTTTATTAAAAGCATTTATATATTCATGGGTCCTTGGACCATTTGGAATCAGAAAATTGTGAGCTTCCGGGGCCTGTGCGCCGCATCTTACCTGAAATAGCAAAGGATAATTTTCATACTGCATGCTTTTTCTCCTCTCTTCTATTCTCCTATAGGTTTAAATCTTTTACTTCTTATACTCCGGGTCACGTCCCGCTAATTCTTTTAACAGGTTTTTCCGCTTGATCTGGTTTGTTCCGCCAAAGATCACATCTGCTGTTTCTGATAAATGGAGTCCCATTTTGTTCTCTTTTTTGCCGATCTTTACACCAAAGGACTTTTCTACCAGGAAGGTGGTAACGCCCTGGCTTGCACGTTTTGTCTTATCCGTCCATGCCGGGACCAGGAAATACTCCACATTCGGCGCATTGGAGCAGAAGCACTTGGTCACGCTGCAGATCTGTTGCAAATAAATAACTTACCATGCAATTAATCTCCTTATCTTTGCATTTTAACTTTTCGTATCTCTTCCGTCAAGATTGGCAGGATCTCATGAAGATCTCCCTGGATCCCGTAGTCGGCTACCTGAAAGATTGGTGCGTCTTTGTCCTTATTAATGGCTATGATACAGTCATAACCAGACATGCCAGCCAGATGCTGGATCGCTCCGGATATACCGCAGGCAATGTAAAGTTTCGGTGATACGGTCTTTCCGGTCTGTCCTACCTGATGATCATAGGAGATCCAGCCGCTGTCAACTGCCGCTCTGGAAGCTCCAATGGTTGCTCCCAGCACCTTTGCCAGTTCTTCCAGTACCTTAAAGCCTTCGGGACCGCCAACACCACGGCCGCCGGATACAATGATCTGGGCTTCTTCCAGATTAACAGCTGCTTTTGCAGCAGAGCGGATATGTTCCATCAGCTGTGTGCGGATGTCTTCCGGCTTCACATGAAATTCTTCTTTTATAACTTCTGCTGTATTTTCCTTTGGCTCTGCCTTGCGGAATACCCCTGGACGGCAGGTTCCGATCTGTGGTGTACTCAGCAAATTCCGGGCTGTCTATCACACGCACCTGGTCCGCGCCGTAAATACCGGCTTCTTTCACTGCTTTTTCAGTACCGTTTCCTATTACGATCGCCGTCAGCTTTGCGCCCAGACGGTCTGCCAGTCCTCTGGTGGGATTTAACAGCTCCAGGCCTGCATTATGAGGAGTTCCATCTGCCTTTGTTTCTATAAATACCCAGATGTTTTTCTCTGTATTTTCCATTGTTATCCCTCCGTTTCTCAAATGATATGTTCGTTGCCCAAAATAGAGGCAAGTTCCCGGCAGGCGTCTGCTGTTGTATTGCTCTGGATCATCCTTACCTGCTTATCATGGACCGGGACAAATGTGGATTTTACCTTTGTTGGAGATCCTTTCAGGCCGCATCTTCCTGTTTCCAGATCCTTTAGATCTGCTGCTGTTACATTCTGGATCTCATATTCAGCTGCTGCAATGATCTTCTGAAGCTTTGGATAACGGACAGGAAAGTCGGGTTTTGTAAATGTGACCACACATGGAAGTGAAACTTTTAACAGTTCTTTTCCCTCTTCGCCTTCCTGCGTCACCAAAAGGGCATTGCCTTCTGCTTTTGCCTTTACTGCACATGTAACCTGTGGATAACCAAGACATTCTGCAATTTCCGGTCCCACCTGGGCTGTATCTCCGTCAATGGCCTGTCTGCCGCAAAAGATCAGGTCAAATTTTCCCTCCAACTCTTCTATATGCTTAATAGCCTGTGAAAGGATATAGCTGGTAGCTAAGGTATCAGAACCGCCAAATACCCGGTCTGAGATCAGATATGCCTTATCCGCTGCAATGGAAAGACAGGTTCTGAGGGCTTTTCCCGCCTGGGCCGGTCCCATGGTAATCACCGTGATCTTTGTATCCGGGTCTTCATCCCTGATCCGCGCCGCATTCTCTAATGCGTAGGTATCATAGGGATTGACAATACTTGGAACACCGTCACGGATCAGAGTGTGCTTTACCGGATCGATCTTTATCTCTGTTGTATCCGGTACCTGCTTAATACAAACACAAATATTCATTCTGGATCCTCCTGTTTTGTCATTATTTCGTACAACTAAGTGGTACTTTTTTGTATTTGTTATATTATTATCATACCTGTTTGTGTCCCTGATTTCTTTGTTTTCCCCAAACAAATCCCACTGTTTTCCTGTAACCCTTTTTGTATTCCGCATACAATGGGACCACAAAAAAGCAGCCTGGCCATTTTTCCCCTGACCAGACTGCTCTTAAATATATTCTTCTAAATACTCCCTATTCTGTTTTATAACCCCAAAAGCTTTACCGGATTTTCCTGCACCATATAACGCACCTCTTCTTCCGTACACCCAAATGTGAGCATAGTCCCGATAAAAGAACGCAGGGCCTCTGCCGACACCATTTCCGATGCCCAGCCAAAGTCAGATACCATGATACAATGCTCTGCTCCCACTGCATGGGTGATCTCCACAAAGCGTGTTGGATGCAAAGAACCGGACCGGGCCGTCAGCTGGAGATAACAGTGCTCAATATAGGCCCCAATATCCACTAATCTCTTCATCTGCTCTATATTCATAGGCG
>CAVIPV010000180.1:0-5092 GCA_963644495.1 Prevotella sp.
TCTGTTAGAAGAAGGGATTCCTTATATCCACGGTACAGATATCGAAACTCTGACCGCAGAAATAAAGGGAAGCGCCGGACGGCTTTCTATTGACTCCTGTATCCAAGTCATCTCTGAAAAATCCATTCTCTGGATCAGCAGTCCCGATGATGAGGTAGTTTCTGAAGCAGAGGAAACCTATCCATATATTAAAAAAATGCGGCAATTTTCCCCTTCCTGCTTTAAATGGCTGCGTGTTTCTTCCGACCATTATTTCTCCAATATGCGCTCCCAGCTGACCGAGGACATTGCCGGCTTTCTTTTGG
This sequence comes from Prevotella sp., assembly GCA_963644495.1. Classification (GTDB taxonomy): domain Bacteria; phylum Bacillota; class Clostridia; order Lachnospirales; family Lachnospiraceae; genus Enterocloster. The sequence goes on from CAVIPV010000180.1 coordinate 306, forward strand.
AAAATACAGATTGCAAAAAAGCCCATATTGACCAGGCATCTTTTGAAGCCCAGCTTCGCAAGATGATCCGTCAACAGTTAGCAACCATTACACTGCCGGATGTAGCCAGCTATTTCCATATCAGCGTTCCCTATACCAGCGATCTGGTCCGCCAGATCATGGGGAAAAATTTTACAGTTCTTGTATTAGAGGAACGGATGAAAGAATCGGAAAAGCTTTTAAAAACCAGTAATGTGCCTATTTCCAAGGTGGCGCTGCTCTCCGGCTATCAGGAACCTTCTTATTTTATGAAGGTATTTAAGAAATATTTCGGGTGTACACCAAGCCAGTATCGTGAGAACGTGTGTTCTAAAACAGATTCTGAATGACCATAACTGCACCGCTTACTCACGGATGCAGACCAATGCATTTATTTTCGTTCTGTATTCTATATTTCTGCCTGTAAGGCTCTTTTTAAGACTTTCCCGCTTTCATTGACTGGAAAAGCATCCCGGAAAAAGATATATCTTGGGATCTCTTCTTCGGAAAGGGAAGATTTAAGCATTTTCCGGACCTGCTGTACGTCCACAGATAAAGTCTTATCTTTTAAAATGACCCATGCAGCCAGATATGCTCTTCCATTCTTTTCTATAGGCTTTACAGCTGCCTGCTCTGCTATTCCCAGATCTAATATAGCCTGTTCTACACGGACTGTGGATATTTTCCTGCCATTGATATTACAGATATCATCCTTTCTTCCGTCAAAGCAGAAATACCCTTGTGCATCCTGGTGGGCGTAATCTCCTGCGCTTGCCTCTTTTCCAGCCCCGATCACTCCAAAACCGGTATTTACAAGCAGTCTTCCTTCTTTCAGCTTTACATCCACCTGGGGGAAAGGACGGCCGATCCGGGTCTTGTCCTCATTCATTTCATGGTCCCGGATATAGGTAACATAGCTTAATTCACTGGCGCCATAATAGAGTGTGATCTCTGCTTTTGGGAAAAATATTTTAAGCTCCAATGCGTCTTTTTTCCCAAGACTCTGGGAACCGCTTAAGATAGTCTCTATTTCTTCTATAGGAGCCTGGTCTTCATGTTTTAAAGCCCGATATAAGGCATGAAGCTTGGTGGGGATCAGGTAAATGCCGTCTGCCCGCCACTGTTTGATCTCTTTTATCCACAATCTTGGATCAAAACGGTCTTCTGAAAGGATGGTTGCCCCTGCGGACAGCTGGGCCATATACAGGTTCATATTACCGGTAAAAGCCAGACTTCCCTGCATAAACAGGCGACTTTCTGATGTAATATGAAAGACTTCATTCTGAATGGGAAAATAGTCATACCAACTTTCAAAGGTTCTGAAAAGCAGCTTATTTTCACCGGATGTTCCAGAAGTCATAACTGCCATGCAGGCCTCTTCCGGGATCTCTGCTTCTGCACTAAGCTTTTGTACCAGAGTGTCGTTGTGGCCTGCAGCTGTATCTTTTGGAAGGATCACAGGCACATAGCCCATTCCCTGACAGGCCAGAAATTCTGTCAGCTGGTCCAAAGCATAATCTTTCTGAATGAAGTACAGCTGCTTTTGGGTTAATGATTTCCATTCTTTCTGTTTTTCCTTAACCAGAAGAAACAGTTCCCTGTATGTAAGAGAACTGTTTCCTGTACAAAATGCTTCTTTTTTTGGGGTTTTATTTTGTATCTCTTCTATCATTTCCAGATAGTTGCTGATCTTTCCCATGAATTTTATCTCCGCAATATGCTTTAAATCTTAGACCCGCTCCACCAGAAGGGCGGTTCCGATCCCACCTGCTGCTGCCACGCCGCAGATGCCAAATCTTCCCTGGTTCAATTCCAGATCTTTTAACAGATGTAACAAGATAATGGCACCGGATGCACCGTAAGGATGTCCGTAGGCAAGAGCTCCGCCTAAAGGATTTAACCGCTCTCTGATACCCGGAAATTCCCGCTCTAAAAGCACATCGATCACAGCAAAGGCTTCATTGACTTCCAGGCTGTCTATCTCATCTATGGAAAGTCCGGTCTGTGTAAGCAGCTTTCTGATAGCCAGAACCGCTGTTTTAGGGCTCATAAAAGGATCACTGCCAATGGCTGTACCAAAGCGGAATGCTGCCTGAGGCCTTAAGCCATGTTCTTTTCTGTATTTTTCAGAACAAAGGACCACAAAAGCTGCTCCGTCATGCATGAGACAGGCATTGGCAGCTGTTATCACAGAACCGCCTGGCAGTAAATAGGGAAGCCGGTCTAATAAACGCTGGCTCACGGAAGGTCTGATGCCTTCATCTTTTTTGCTGTCTGCAATAGAGATCTGGATATCCGCTAAAACGCCCTCTTTTGCTGCCTGAGCCGCTCTTTTATGGCTTAACAGTACCCATGGATCTAGCTCTTCCTTGGTGACATTTTCTGTAAGAGCTGTTTTTTCCGCTCCCTCTAACATGACCTGCTCTCCCTGAAAACCGGGAATGAATTTTGCTACAGTATAGCTCTTTCCTTCCTGATAATCTGGATGATTGGGATTCCACATGCGCACTGGCTGGGTGGAGGAACTTTCAAATCCCCCTGCGATCACCAGGTCTGCCAGACCGCTTTCAATCTTTGCAGCAGCAGCTGTAATGCTTTCTAAAGCAGAACCGCATTGAAGATCTAAGGTGACTGCCGGTATCACTTCACTTAAACCGGCTGTAAGCGCTGCAAGGCGGGTGATGTTTCCACCTCCCGCCACAGCATTTCCGCCTATTATGTAGTCGATCTCATTATCCTTTAAAGTGAATCTTTCTTTTATTTCTTTTAAAACCTGAGCCCCCAGAACTTCGGCGGGGATCTTACGGTACATACCGTCTTTTACGCCGATGAAGCTTCTAAGGCCCCCTAAGATCCATACATTATCCATAGTTTAACCCTTTTTATCTTATATCTATCTATTATCTATATTCCTTTATTCTGCCGGGAATAATCTGCGCAGAGGCTTTGCAATTCCTGCTGCTGCAAAGCATTTTACAATATCCAGCGGGATAAATGGAAGCACCGCCTGGACCATGATAGCGCCCCAAGGCTGGTTGGTCACATATTTCATCTGAACTGCTCCAAACAGGTAAATGACCGGGATTCCTACGATAATGATAAATGCAGTCTGCCATCTTACTTTCTTTACTTTGCAGCAGAACATGGAGATCAGAACAGCCGCCACCAGGTTGCCGTAACGGTATCCGCCAGCCGGTCCTAAAAGCTTTCCTAAAGAACCACCAATTCCTACAACACTTAACAGGATCCATGTTACCATAACTGCCAGTGTCTGTAACGGTGAAAGAAGCAAGCCGATCAGGTTTACCATCAAGGTCTGGGCTGTAATGCTTGCAGTAGAAAATGGCAGCGGGATCTTAATATAAGTGGATACGATCAGAAGCGCTGTCATCAGTGCCATGATGGTAAGGCTTCGTATATTCCAGATGCTGTGTGTTTTTGCGCTGTTAATGGATTTAGATGCTGTCTGACTCATATCATTTTCGTCCTTTCTTTTATCACACAGAATATATGACAAATTGGTTTTTCTTTCGATCTCAGATCTCAGTTACAACAGCTTTTAAAATAGTCCTTGTGGAAGTTTTTAGCAGGATGATCTTTTTATTTTTTTCTGAGTCCATACTGAAAACCGCCTCTTCTCCCACCTGCAAAGGCGTGAGAAAACGGACATCCATTTGAAGCTGGTCTGGCAGCCGGTCCTGGAACATTTCAAACAGCCGGTTTACCATAAGAAAGCCTGGAACAATGGCATCCTTTCCCTGATGAATGGGATTCGTGTCATTTACTGCCTGTAAATATGACTGGATCTCTTTTTCTGTTACTGTTAAAGGTGTGGATGACTGGGTATCTTCTGCAAGAACAGATGTTCTGCCAGGCTGTTTTTCCCCGGAAAGACTTCCCGGATCAATAAGAGTGACCTCTAAACGGTCCTCTTCTCTCCTGCTTTGTCCTGTAATAAGGACTTTAACAAGTCTTGCATCGCTTCCCTGAACCTGCATTTTATATGTATATCCCTGATCATCTGGCTGTTCAAAATGCAGTAACTCTTCTGCACGGTCTTCTTTTGGTCCGCTAAGGCAGAACCTGCATTTAGCGATCATCCAGCCTTCATATCCTGAAAGCCCCGAAAGCGTCTTTTCCAGTCCCAGAAGCCTTTTTATGAGATCCATAGCAGTTATAAGCTTCCTTTCTGTCTGTAACTGATAGTTTGTTTTTGTACAAATATTCTGTTTGTATTAAGGTATTTATAAATTGTCTCCGAAAACGATTTGAGTATAACAAAGCTGCATCTAATTGTCAACTATGTTTTTGTTATGGTTAACAATGAAAATGTTATGGTTATACATATCACGTTCGCTGTTCAAAAGATCTGTTATTTTTTGAAGAAATAGAAACTGACCCATTATACTTGTACAAAGCAATACGGGGAAGGATAGTCTGCACAAGGGTCTTCATCTGATCTTTTGATTTATTTTTTGTATTCCTGATCAGTGTATCAAGGATCTTTTCCTGCTTGTCAAACAATACACTTCCCTTATCCTTACCGAATTCTTCGATCAAAAATGCTTTGATCTGTTTTTGCTGTTTTATCTTCATTGAGCACTGCTCTCCCAAGTTCAAAGATTATGTGCAAAATTTTATACTTGTCCAATCTTTTCTCATACATTATTAAGTATCAAAATAATTAATGAAATTTATTAAACTTGATTCCCTATATAACGGTTCTTTTTCATTTCTATGCTTTTTGACTGCTTTAATATAACCTTTTA
>CAVIPV010000181.1:0-5085 GCA_963644495.1 Prevotella sp.
GCATTTTCCCGCCGCGATCGCCACGATCAGCAACGGAAGCCCCACAGACAGCCGGATCCGTCTGAAAAAAGTAGGGAGCGCTTTTAAGGTCTCTGCCAAGGACATGGCAAGACAGCCTGTAAATATGCCTACGCTGACGCCTCCTGTAAGGAGAAAGATCTGCCCCAACACCTCACCTAAAGGCAGTCTTACCTTGTAAAGTTCCATGATATTTCCCAATACTCCCCCAAGGATGATCATATTTTCATAGAGCATGATATTCTTTTTCGTCTTCGTTTTCCCGATCAGCCGCACAAAAACCCCAATGATCGCCAGAAAGGCGTACACTCCTGCTGCAATGATCCCCCCGGCGCAGAGGCCGAAAAAAAGGAGAAAGGCATTTTTAATCCACATCGATCTCTTTCTCCTTTCTTCCCTTCTGGTCGATCAGTGTTTTGCAGATATTTTCCTCATACAGACGCATTTCCACCTCTAAAGGCGTTGGGTCCGTATTCAGCTTTTTCACTGCAAAATGGTTGAAAAATACTAAAATGCCAATGGCAAGTCCTACGCTGTATCCCGCTTCCATGATCCCAAATCCGTCCGGCTGCCGCCCCATGACCTGAAAGTAGACCTGTCCCAGTACATCCCCTACATTTACGTCATTGTTAAAGGTCATAATGGCAAATGCCGCCCCAAAAAAGCTGACCAGACACACAAAAATGGTTTTCAGCCATTGCCAGCACATTTCAGAAGCTTTTGGCGGCTTATAGGCGATGATAAAATCCGACTCTCCCAGGTTGTTTACCTCAATGGACGGATCTAAGGCCTCTAACATCTGCACCACTTCCAGAGCGCTCATTACATACCGTCTGGCCTCTTTTTCAGGAATGCTCTTCACCTTCAATGCCCGGCATTTACTTAAGATCACCTTATCCCGGCAGGTCACTTCCCCTACATCTTTTAAAAACACATCCCGGCGGCGTATCTCCGTGATCTGGTTTAACTGTATATAGACGGTCTGGCTCTGACTGCTGCTTCCCTGACTCATAAGGCTTCATTCCGCCCTTCTTCCTCTTCTATTAGCACACTGGCCGGCGCTACTGCAAAAGCCGGGATCCCCGTTTCTGCCATGTTATAATAGGCTGTCATATCGTTTTCAACCAGTATCCCTTCTTTTTCATGGTCCAGTGCCTGCATCTTCCAGAACAGATATCCCGTTACCACACCTGCTAAGAGCAGCAGGAAAATAAGAACTGCTTTCACACTTTTCATTTTCATCAGGCTCACATCCTTTCAAAGCTAGAATGTACCTTTTTTTCATTTTTATTCGTTTTTTTCTATTTACATTGATCTGCCTGTCTTTATCATTCAAAACGCTTTCGCAGTTCTTTTAAGCACTTTTTTTCAAGACGGGACACCTGGACCTGGGATACCCCTAACACTTTGGCAGTCTCTGTCTGGGTCTGATTATAAAAATAGCGGCAGAGGATTAGCTGCTTTTCCTGAGGTTCCAGATCTTCCATGACCTTTTCCAGTGTAAGCCGGTTTAACAGCTGCTCCTGAGCCATATTTTTTTCCTCCAGCTTGTCCATTAAAATGCCCTTTTCTCCCTCTGTGGCGCTTAGCGGCCTGTAAATGGATTCCACCTGGGCGCCTGCTTCTAAGGACGCCGCCACTTCTTCACTGCTGACCCCCAGTTTTCCTGCGATCTCTTCTACTGTAGGTTCTCGTCCATAAGCTTCCCCTAACTGTTCTTTTAAGGCAAATACCTTTACTGCCAGTTCCTTTAAGGAACGGCTTACCTTGATCATGCCGTCATCCCGCAGGAATCTGCGGATCTCACCTGATATCATTGGCACCGCATAAGTAGAAAACCGCACCTGATACTCCAGGTCAAACTTGTCAATGGCCTTTAAGAGCCCGATGCTTCCGATCTGAAACAGATCTTCCTGCTCATATCCACGGCCTGCAAAGCGTTTTACAATGCTCCACACAAGGCCCAGATTTTCTGTTACCAGCCGGTCTCTGGCTGTTTTATCCCCCTGGTGAGCCAATTCTATCATTTTCAGGGTCTCATCCATAGGGCTCACCTTCCAATATGCTTTTTCATGGTCACCGCCGTTCCTTTGCCCGGTTCCGACTCTACAATGACTTCATCCATAAATGCTTCCATAAAAGAAAATCCCATGCCGGAGCGCTCCCCGGTAGTGTCCGTTGTATATAGTGGCTCCATGGCCTTTTTCACATCCGGGATGCCTGCTCCTGTATCTGTGACACAGACGGTCAGTGTTTTTTCTTTCGGATCTGCGGTCATATCCAGAAATACTTCCCCGGCCTTTTTTCCATAACCATGGATAATGGCATTGGTCACTGCTTCCGACACTGCTGTTTTCACATCCTGGGTCTCTTCTAATGTGGGATCTAAACGGCTCATAAATACCGCTGCCACTACTCTGGCAAATTCCTCGTTTTTAGAACAGCTTTCAAATTCCAGCCTTACATGCTCTTTCTGGTTTTTCTGTTCCTCTTGTCCCATTGGTATGTTCTGTTCCTTCTGTCCTTCCACTTTCCCCATCCTCCTGCTTCTATAAATTTCCCAGAGCGCTTTCGCGGTCCTTAAAGCCCCGGATCAGCCGCACCAGACCGCCCATTTCAAGGATACGCAAAACTCTTGGACCTGCGCCGTAATAAGTCACAGTACCTCTGCTGGCTGCCATCTGCTTATAGCGGTTTAAAAGAACTCCGATCCCGGAAGAGTCCATAAATTCCGTTTTTCCAAAATCGAAGATAATGCGGTTGATGTAATTTTCATCTAACATCAGGTCAGTGTCCCGCTTTAAGTCGCGGCAGTTGTGGTGGTCCAGTTCCTTTGGCATATGTATCAGCAATGTATCGCCAAAGGCTTCGTAGGTTATTTTTGTCTGTTTCATGGTTTGGTTCCTCCTTGTAATAAAACTAATATGAAAGCCAGTTGTTCCGTGCCTTCGGCACTCTCACAACTGCCGCCAGCATTCGTAATCCGGGCTATCGCCCTACTTACTCATACAGGCTTGGTTGCCAAATGTCTATATGGCCTTGCGTGCAAGCACGCAGTCCGTATAGCCGCTTGGCAACACTTTCATAGTAAAAAGCAGAGAAAAGGTTATTGTTCTTTTCTCTGCTGTACATATCCAATATTCAATTACCAGTCTCCCAACCGGGAGATTGGATCTTTATCAAATTTTCTTCCTGCCCCAAGGCGGAAAACTCTACATCTTTAATATCCTCTTGCCGCAGCCGCCCTCTGTGCATATTCAGAGTCCCCATGTTCCCCGACAACCTTGTCGAACATGGCGTTAGCATTTTCTGTATCTCCTGCTTCCTGATACAGACGGCCTACATAGAACATAGCTTCCGGATTATCCGGCTGGATCTTTAAGCTGGCCTGGAAATAATCCATGGCCTGGGTCTTATCCCCGCCATTCCACAGCTGCAGTCCCTGCTGTACCAGGCTCTGGTAGATATTACCTGCCATATCCTGGCGGATGTTATTTATGATCGCCTGGATATTTTCATCCTCAATCATATCAAAGCTGGCATCTGCAAAAGTCTTTGCCGCTGTTACCAGATCACCGGTACGGTAATACTGGAGCACCCAGATCAGGCTCTGGTACTGGGCCAGCACACTGGTATTTCCTGTGGTCAGCTCGTCCAGCTTCTTCTGAACCTCTTCCTTCTGGGCTGTCAGCTCATCATTTTTCTGCTGCAACGTATCATTCTGCTGGTTTGCGTTATTTAACTGCTGCATATAGCCGATCAGCTCATCATCCCTTGTACGGTTCAAGCTGCTCTCTCTTGCAGGGAGAACCAGCACATAGAAAGCAAACAGTCCCAGAACAAGGCCAATGATAATATGGAGCACAGTAGAAAGGCCTGTATTTTCCTTGTAAGTATTTGGGATGATCACATCATCATCCTGCATCTGCCTATGGGAAAATGCCTTGATCATCTTCCGCTTTTCCGCATCTGCCCGGCCTGTATTCTGCTTCACCAAAGACATGTAATACAATGCTTTTGGATTGCTCTTGTCGATCTGTAAGATCTTATAAAGAGACCGGCCCGCCTTGTTATAATCTTCCCGGCGCATATATAAAAGGGCCAGAAGCAGATGCGCCTTTACAAAATGAGGCTTTGCAGCCACCACACGGGCTAACTGCAAAATTGCCAGGTCATCACTGCCGTTCTGGGCATGCCACAACGCCTGGTTAAATGTTTTTACATTCTGGCTCTCTGACTCTAACTGCCCCGGTTTTCTCTGGATCTCATCTAAATAGTGGTCTGCCAGGTTATTTTCCGGCTGTAAGTTTAAACTGATGACCCACTGCACCAGGGCATCCGCCACTTCCCCGTTTTCATAATAGATCAGGCCTAAGAGATTTCTGGCATCTGTCTGGTACTTGGAAAAATGCAGGCTTTTTTTCAGGCACTGGGCTGCACCGGAAAGATCCCGTATTTTCGCCTTTTCCAGACCCAGATTATAATAGCTGTTGGCTACCTGTCTGTTTTTTGCTGCAATATCCATCATCTTTTACTTCCGTCTCTTTCCTTGATCAGTTCCATCATAATGTCCGTCATATCCGTCAGGTCGCTTTTTACAATAGCATCTTCCACCGCTTCTACGTCCAGACTTGGCTTAAAACGCTCTATTTCTTCTTCAAAATCGATCAATGTGTCTCGCTCCTTTCTTCCATCAGATGTACTTTTAACTCTCCGATCAGGTACAGGGAACCGGCGCAGAATAAAAGATCTTTTCCTGCTTTCTGCTTCATCTGCCTGATGGCTGTTTTCGTATCCTCAAAAGAAACTACATCACAGGAGGCATATTTTCCGAAAACCTCTGAAAGCTTTCCGGCAGACAGTCCCCTGTCACTGTTCATATGTACCACGCCAATGCCACACCAGTCAAGACCTTCACAAAGTTCTTTTGCCATAGTCTCATACTCTTTATCTGCCACAGCCGCAAAAAGAAGCCATGCTTTTTTACCTGTTCGTTTCTGTATCTTTCCTGCTGCCTGGATAAAAGCTGCAATCCCCCCTGGATTATGGGCGCCGTCCAGATAAATG
>CAVIPV010000182.1:0-4982 GCA_963644495.1 Prevotella sp.
GTACAAGATTTCTGTAGAGATGAAAGCGGTAAACCACAGATACCTGGATTTAAGCATCAAGATGCCGAAGAAATTCAATTATTTTGAGGCTGCGACCCGTACCCTTTTAAAGAAGTACATCCAGAGAGGTAAAGTGGATCTTTTTATCAATTATGAAGATTATACAGAAGGCAATCTGTGTCTGAAGTACAACAGAGTCCTGGCTGGGGAATATATGGATTATTTCAAAAAGATGGAAGAGGAGTTTGGTATCCGGAATGATATCCAGGTATCCACTCTTTCCAGATGCCCGGAAGTTCTGACCATGGAACAGGTTCCAGATGATGAGGAACATCTCTGGGAGATCCTTTCCGCTGCTTTGGAAGAGGCTGCAAAGAAGTTTGTTGCTTCCAGAGAGGTAGAAGGAAATCATTTAAAAGAAGACCTTTTAGGCAAGCTGGATTATATGACAGAACTGGTAGACTTTATTGAAGAACGTTCTCCTGTTATCTTAAAGGAATACAGACAGAAGTTAGAAGATAAGGTAAAAGAACTGTTAAACGGTACACCTATGGACGAAGGCCGTATTGCAGCAGAGGTTGTGATCTATGCAGACAAGATCTGCGTGGATGAAGAGACCGTCCGTTTAAGAAGCCATATTGAAAATACAAGAAGAGAACTTTTATCCGGCGAAAGCGTAGGACGCAAGCTGGATTTCATTGCCCAGGAAATGAACAGAGAGGCAAATACCATTCTCTCCAAGTCCAGTGACCTTGCTATTTCAGACAAAGCTATTGCTTTAAAGACAGAGATTGAAAAAGTAAGAGAACAGATCCAGAATATCGAATAAAGAATTTGACTGAATATAAATGGCAGGAGGCGTTTTATGGACCATCAGGGAATTTTAGTCGTTGTATCCGGTTTTTCCGGTGCAGGCAAAGGAACTTTGATGAAAGAACTGTTAAAGCGGTATGACAATTATGCTCTGTCTATATCCGCAACTACCAGAGCTCCCAGAGAAGGGGAGACAGACGGAAAAGAGTACTTTTTCGTTTCAAAAGAACAGTTTGAAAAGATGCGGGATGAGCAGAAGCTGATCGAGTATGCCCAGTATGTAAATCATTACTACGGCACACCAAAGGAATATGTAGAGCAGAAAATGGCAGAAGGAAAAGATGTGATCTTAGAGATCGAGATCCAGGGGGCTTTAAAAGTGAAAAAACGTTTCCCGGATGCCCTGCTGTTATTTGTGACTCCCCCAAGCGCAGAAGAGCTTCGTAAGCGTCTGGTAGGAAGAGGTACAGAGACCTTAGAGGTGATCAATGCCAGACTGGCCCGGGCAGCAGAGGAAGCTTCCGGCATGGAAGCCTATGATTATCTGCTGATCAATGATGATCTGGACCGCTGCGTAGAAGAGATGCACAACCTGATCCAGCTGCAGCACAGAAAAACCTGCTATCACCTGGACTTCTTAAGCAAGATGCGGGAAGACCTGTATCATTTAGATGACCTGAAATAATAAATAAAAACTTTAAAATAAAATCCACATTGAAAGGGGAATGTAATATGTTACATCCATCATACACAGATCTGATCAACGTTGTAAACAAAGATATTGAACCAGGTGAGCAGCCTGTAGTTCAGAGCCGTTACTCCATCGTTATTGCAGCTTCCAAGCGTGCAAGACAGCTGATCGCAGGAGATGACGCTATGGTTGCCGGAGCAGCAGGAAAGAAACCTCTGTCCATCGCCATTGACGAACTGTATCAGCAGAAGGTAAAGATCCTTCCAGAAGAGGAACCATCCGCTGAGGAAGAACTGGATACAACCGAAGAACAGGCATAAGACGTTAGGAAAAAGCCGTCTGCTGCATCAAAGCACCGCCGGGACAGCCCAGGGGCGCAGGGTGCAAAAGATGGCTTTTTCTTGTAATAGAATAAAGGAAACAACAAAAGATTTAATTTAGGAGCAGAATTTATTATATGGAAAAAATCAAGTTATTTTGTGTATCTTTAGGCTGCGATAAAAACCTGGTAGATACAGAGAAGATGTTAGGCGTAGCAGGCGGTCTGGGCGTGACCTTTACCGATGATGAGACAGAGGCAGATGCCATTCTGATCAATACCTGCTGTTTTATCGGCGATGCCAAGGAAGAAAGCGTCAACACCATCTTAGATATGGCACGTTATAAAGAAGAAGGCAAATGCCGCGCCCTGATCGTTGCAGGATGTCTGGCACAGCGCTACAAACAGGAGATCATCAATGAGATCCCGGAAGTAGACGCTATTTTAGGAACTACCTCTTATGAAGAGATCGGAAATGTGCTGACCCGTCTGTTTGGTGAGAAGGAAGAAGAAAAGAAAGAAGAACATATTTCCTGTTTCCATGACTTAAAAGAACTGCCAGAGCAGGCAAAAAAGCGTGTAATGACTACGGGCGGACATTATGCGTTCTTAAAGATCGCAGAAGGCTGCGACAAGCGCTGTACTTACTGCATCATTCCATATTTAAGAGGACCTTACCGCAGCGTGCCTATGGAGCAGCTGTTAACTGAGGCAAGAGAACTGGCTGACAATGGAGTAAGAGAGCTTATTTTAGTTGCCCAGGAGACCACTCTTTACGGAAAAGACCTGTACGGTGAAAAGAGCCTTCCGAAGCTTCTTCACGAACTGGCCCAGATCCCTGGAATCCACTGGATCCGTATCCAGTACTGTTATCCGGAGGAGATCACTGATGAACTGATCCAGGCCATCAAGTCAGAAGAAAAGGTATGTCATTACCTGGATATCCCGATCCAGCATGCCAGCGACCGTATTTTAAGACGTATGGGCAGACGGACCCACAAAGAGGAATTAAAGGAGCGCATCGGCGCCCTTCGCCGTGAGATCCCGGATATTGCCCTTCGTACTACCTTTATCTGCGGTTTCCCTGGAGAGACGAAAGAAGACCACGAAGAATTAATGGAATTTGTAGATGAAATGGAATTTGAACGTCTGGGTGTATTTACCTATTCTGCTGAAGAAGATACACCGGCTTATTCCTATCCAGATCAGATCCCAGAGGAAGTAAAAGAGGAGCGCCGTGCAGAGGTAATGGAGCTGCAGCAGGAGATCGCTTTTGAACACTGTGAAAATATGGTGGGAAAAGTCCTGGATGTTATGATCGAAGGAAAAGTAGCAGATGAGCCTGCTTATGTAGGCCGTACCTACATGGATGCGCCAAATGTAGACGGACTTATTTTTGTAAATGCAGATGAAATGCTTATGTCCGGTGATTTTGTAAGAGTAAAAGTAACCGGTGCCAATGAATACGATCTGATCGGGGAGGTATATCATGAATCTGCCGAATAAATTAACTGTTATGCGTGTGATCCTGATCCCATTTTTTGTAGCAGCTCTTTTATATGACAATGGAAGTAGCCAGACCATGCGTATTGTTGCAAATGTGATCTTTGTGGTAGCCAGCCTTACAGACTTGTTTGACGGAAAGATCGCCCGCAAGTATAATCTGGTCACCAATTTTGGAAAGTTTATGGATCCTTTGGCTGACAAATTGTTAGTATGCTCTGCACTTATCTGCCTGATCCAGTTAGGACAGCTGCCTGCATGGGTGGTCATTATCATCATCAGCCGTGAATTTATCATCAGCGGTTTCCGTCTGGTAGCAGCAGACAACGGTATTGTGATCGCAGCAAGCTACTGGGGCAAGTTTAAAACTACCTTCCAGATGATCGCAGTGATCCTTATGATATTCAATATTCCGGCATTAAAGACAGTGACCATGATCATACTGGCTATCGCAGTAGTACTTACTGTGATCTCACTGGTAGATTATGTGGCGAAAAATATTGAGGTGCTTACAAAGGGAGGCATGTAAAACATGACAGCAGAACTGATCAGTGTGGGAACCGAGATCTTAATGGGCAACATTTTAAACAGCAATGCCAGATATCTGGCGGAAAAATGTGCCTCGTTGGGACTGGATATGTATTATCAGGTAACAGTAGGCGATAATTATGACAGAATGATGTCTGTAGTGAAAACAGCGCTGAACCGTTCGGATATTATTATCGTTACCGGGGGACTGGGGCCTACAGAGGATGACCTGACAAAAGAGGTGTGTGCAGAAGCTATGGGAATGGAACTGGAAGAAGATCCTCATACCAGAGCCTGCTTAGAAGCCTATTTTAAGAATAATATCTACAAAGAGATTCCAGAGAACAACTGGAAAATGGTAACGGTTCCCCACGGATCCATTGTGCTGGACAACCCGAATGGCATGGCACCGGGACTTATTATGGAAAAAAATGGAAAAACTGCCATTTTACTTCCCGGACCGCCAAATGAACTGTCCCCGTTATTTGAAGGACAGGTATTTCCTTATCTGGAAAAGAGACAGAATTCCCAGCTGGTCTCCCATATGGTAAAGATCTGCGGATATGGGGAGAGCCAGGTGGAAGATAAGATATTAGACCTGATCGATAAGCAGACCAATCCTACCATTGCTACCTATGCAAAGACAGCAGAGGTACAGGTGCGCCTGACAGCGAAAGCGGCTACGAAAGAAGAAGGAGAAGCGCTGATTGCCCCGGTCATGGCAGAACTGTTTAACCGTTTTGGAGACTGCATCTTTACCACAGAGGAAGATGTGACTCTGGAAATGGCAGTGGTAGATCTTTTGCAGAAAAAGCATCTGACTATGGCAACTGCTGAGTCCTGTACCGGTGGAATGATCGCGGCCCGTCTTGTAAATGTTTCCGGCGTTTCTGATGTGTTTATGCAGGGAATGGTCACATACTCCAATGAAGCAAAAGTCCGCCTTTTAGGCGTAAAAGAGGAAACTCTGGCAGCTCATGGGGCAGTGAGCCGTGAAACAGCACTGGAAATGGCATTAGGCGGAGCAGAACGGGCCCAGACCGATGTTTGCGTGGCAGTTACCGGCCTTGCAGGTCCTGGAGGCGGAAGCAAAGAAAAACCAGTGGGCCTTGTATACATGGCCTGTGC
>CAVIPV010000183.1:0-4969 GCA_963644495.1 Prevotella sp.
GTATATGAAAGTTTAAATGTATCGTTTCTATCATTTATGCTACCAGCAGTATAACATACAAATCTTTTTTGTGCTATATAAAAAACATGTATTTTAAAACATGTAAATATTGACATGTTTGTTTAATGATGTTACCATAATAAAAGATTAAAAACGTAAAACGTTAAAACAGAAAGGATAAGAAACTTATGAAACGTACAAAAGCAGAGTTGGTAAAACGCTATATTATTTTCCTGGTGGGTCTGTTTGTAAACTCCCTGGGCGTCAGTCTTGTTACCAAAGGAAACCTGGGAACTTCCCCTATTTCTTCCATTCCCTATGTGCTTAGCCTGAACTTCCCATTTTCACTGGGAAACTTTACCATTGTATTTAGTTTATTGTTGATTTTTCTTCAGTTTTTACTTCTGGGAAAGAATTTTAAGGCGGAACATTTACTGCAGATCCCGGTTTCCATGGCTTTTGGATATTTTATTGATATGTCAATGATCCTTCTTGGCTTTGTACATCCGGCATCTTATCTGACGAAAGCAGCAGGCCTTCTGATCGGCTGCCTTGTACTTGGCATCGGTGTTTATATGGAAGTGCTGGCAGACGTAGTCATGCTTCCGGGAGAGTCTTTTGTAAGAGCCGTTGTATTCCGCATCCACTCTGAGTTTGGCTTTATCAAAGTCTGTTTTGATGTTTCCATGGCAGTGATCGCAGCAGCTCTTTCTTTCCTGCTTTCCGGCCATTTAGAAGGTGTTCGTGAAGGTACGATCGTGGCAGCTGTTTTAGTTGGCTTTATTGCAAGAAGTATCGGAAAACGTCTTGCTTTCCTTCCAGTACTCATTTACGGAGATGATAAAGAGGAAGAAGAGAAGATCGAAGAAGAATTGAAAGATATAGTAGAGTAGAACGGACCGCCTGCGATAGCAGGCAGCCAGGCGCGACAGCGCGGGTTCGTGAATTGATAATAAAGGAGAGAAAACATCATGACACACAAATTTCCACATCTTTGCAGTCCTATCACCATTGCAGGACGCACCTTTTCCAACCGCATGTTTTCCGCACCAATGGGCGGAACAGACATTACCAATGACGGCTGTATCGGACCGAAATCTATCGCTTTTTATGAGCTTCGCGCAAAGGGCGGCGCAGCGGCTGTGACTGTCAGCGAATGTATGGTACATCCGGAGACAGACGGATCCCATGCGTATCATCTGGATACAACCATTTTAAATTCCCTGGCAGCAGCTACTTATACAGCAGATGCCATTTCCCGCCACGGAGCAGCAGCCAGCCTGGAGCTGTCTCATTCCGGTATGTACGCAGGCACCTATATGACCGATAAGTCCAGACAGCATGAAATGTGCCAGTGGGGCGCTTCTGATACCGTACGTGCTGACGGTGTCAAGGTTAAGGCCATAAGCAAAGAGCAGATCAAGGACATTGTAGCATCTTATGGAAAAGTTGCCGGTCTTGCAAAAAGAGCCGGTTTTGAGATGATCCTGATCCACGGCGGCCATGGATGGCTGATCAATCAGTTTTTATCCCCTTATTTTAACCACAGAACCGATGAATACGGCGGTTCTCTGGAAAACCGCTGCCGTCTGGCAAGTGAGATCTTAGACGCAGTCCGTGAAGCAGTAGGACCTATGTTCCCAATCGAGTTCCGTATGAGCGGTTCTGAGCTGTTTGAGGGCGGTTATGACCTGGAAGAAGGCGTACGTATTGCCATGCAGCTGGAGTCTAAGATCGACCTGCTCCATGTATCTGCAGGTACTTATCAGAGAGGTTTTGGAGATACCCATCCTTCTATGTTTAAGGAACATGGATGTAATGTTTATCTGGCAGCTGAGATCAAAAAGCATGTTTCTATTCCTGTTGCCACATTAGGCGGTTTAAATGACCCGGCGCAGATGGAAGAGATCATTGCTTCCGGTAAGGCAGATGTGGTCTATATGGCCCGTGCCCTTCTGGCAGATCCATTCCTTCCAAGAAAAGTCATGGAAAACAGAGATGAGGACATTGTCCGCTGCCTGCGCTGCTTTACCTGTATGGCAGAGCGTGCCGCAACCTCCACCAGAAGATGTACCGTAAATCCTCTGATCGGAAGAGAGATGGAAGGGGATGAAGTGCAGCCTGCACCCGTTAAAAAGAAAGTGCTGGTAGCAGGAGGCGGTCCTGGTGGTTTATATGCAGCATGGACAGCAGCCAGAAGAGGTCACCAGGTTATCTTATGTGAAAAAGAAGAGGAACTGGGCGGTATTTTAAAGAGTGAGATCGCCATTCCATTTAAGAAAGAAATGCACCAGCTTACAGAAACCTATGCCCGTTTTGCAAGACAAAGCGGCGTTGAGATCCGTTTAGGCTGCGAGGTAACTCCTGAATATGTAGAAAAAGAAGCACCGGACGCTCTGATCATTGCAGTTGGCTCCAGACCGCTGGTTTCGCCAATTCCTGGTATTAAGGGCGAAAATGTGATCATCGTCAATGAACTGTACAAAAACCAGGAACGTGTGGCAGACAAGGTCGCTGTTATGGGCGGCGGACTGGCTGGCTGCGAATGTGCTATCCATTTAGGAATGGAAGGAAAAGAAGTACATCTGATCGAAATGAGAGATGAACTGGCTGTAGATGCCAATGTGCGTCATCGTCCGCTGCTGTTAAAAGAGATCGAAAAGTATGTACATGTCCACATCGGATGCCGCGTAGAAGAAGTAACAGCAGAAGGCGTCCGCTGCAAAGACAAAGAGGGCAAAGAGCTGATGATCGGCGGACAGACTGTGATCTGTGCCTTAGGACAGAGAGGACGCACCGATGTAGTAGAGGCATTAAGAAACAGCGCACCGTTTGTCCGCGTTATCGGAGATGCAAGAAAGGTTTCAACCATTACAAATGCAGTTTATCAGGGATATCATGCTTCACTGGATATTTAAAATGATCCTGCTGTATAAAACTTTATAATTTTGGAAAAAATACTCTCAGTTATCAGGAAAAAACTTCTGTGGCAGAGAGTATTTTTTGGTACATTCTTGACATTTTGCCTAAAAGGTTATAATATCAAAACAGTATATGTAGTAATTAATACTATATAGTAAGGCAATATTTAACAAGAATGATAGTAACAATAAAAACGTTGATATTCAACGCATATTTAAGTCATGGTAACAGAATGAGAAAGGCAGGTTTAAGGATGAACAAGAAAGTTTTACGTGCGGGAGCTGTATCAGCAGTAGCAGCTGGCGTTGGAGCAGCAGCTGTTGCAGCCGGAAAGCGCCGCAGCAAAAAGAAAGAGGCAAACAGCGACTACCGCAATACGGAGATCGGCAAGTTTGCCAAAAACAGTAAGGGAATTTATTATTCCAGTGGTAACTATGAGGCCTTTGCAAGACCGGAAAAGCCGGAAGGTATTGAAGAAAAAAACGCTTATTTAGTAGGAAGCGGCCTTGCAGCACTGGCGGCAGCCTGCTTTTTAGTAAGAGATGCCCAGATGCCCGGAAAGAATATCCATATTTTAGAAGCAATGGATGTTGCCGGCGGTGCCTGCGATGGGATCGATGATCCAACCAGAGGCTATGTAATGCGCGGCGGCCGTGAGATGGAAGATCATTTTGAGTGCCTGTGGGATCTGTTCCGCAGCATTCCTTCTCTGGAAGTGCCAAATGCATCTGTGCTGGATGAATATTACTGGTTAAATAAGCATGATCCAAACTATTCCCTGTGCCGTGCTACAAAAAAACGTGGGGAAGATGCCCATACAGACGGCAAGTTCCGCTTAAGTCAGAAGGGCAGTATGGAGATCATGAAACTGTTCTTTACAAGAGATGAAGATCTGTATGATAAATCCATAGAAGATTTCTTCGATGATGAAGTATTTGGTTCTGATTTCTGGCTGTACTGGCGCACTATGTTTGCTTTTGAAAACTGGCACAGCGCGTTAGAGATGAAGCGTTATTTCCAGCGTTTTATCCACCATATTGGTGGACTGCCTGATTTCTCTGCTTTGAAGTTTACCCGTTATAACCAGTATGAGTCTCTGATCCTTCCAATGCAGAAATACCTGGAAGCAGCAGGCGTACAGATCCAGTTTGGCACCAGTGTTACCAATGTACGTTTTGATATTGAAGGAGAAAAGAAGACTGCCAAAGCCATTGAATATGTAAAAGACGGCGGAAAAGGCGAGATCACACTGACAGAAAATGACCTGGTATTTATCACAAACGGAAGCTGTACAGAAGGCACCATTTACGGTGATCAGAACCACGCTCCTGTAGGAGATGCGGAAGTACGTACCAGCGGCTGCTGGAGTCTGTGGAAGAACATTGCAGCTCAGGATGAATCCTTTGGACATCCGGAGAAATTCTGTTCTGATATTGCAAAGACCAACTGGGAGTCTGCAACGGTAACTACCTCTGATGAGAAGATCATTTCCTATATCCAGAAGATCTGCAAGAGAGATCCAAGAACCGGTAAAGTCGTTACCGGCGGTATCGTAAGCTGTAAGGACTCCAGCTGGCTGTTAAGCTGGACCATCAACCGTCAGGGCCAGTTTAAGGCACAGAAGAAGGACGAAATCTGTGTATGGGTATACAGCCTGTTTACCGATGTTCCAGGTGATTATATTAAGAAACCGATGAAAGAGTGCAATGGTAAAGAGATCACAGCAGAGTGGCTGTATCATCTGGGTATCCCAACAGAGGAGATCGATGACCTGGCTGCAAACCATGCAAACTGTACTCCAACCATGATGCCATATATTACTGCATTCTTCATGCCAAGAAGCGCAGGAGACAGACCGGATGTTATCCCGGATGGCTGTGTCAATGCCGCATTCTTAGGCCAGTTTGCTGAGACCCCAAGAGATACCATTTTCACAACCGAGTATTCCGTGCGTACAGCCATGGAAGCCGTATATGGACTTTGCGGTGTAGACCGTGGTGTTCCGGAGGTATGGGGAAGCGTATACGATGTGAGAGATCTGTTAGAC
>CAVIPV010000184.1:0-4930 GCA_963644495.1 Prevotella sp.
CCATAGCATTTGCCAGTGTAGTGGTATCGATCTCGTCTACTGTCTTGATCTCTTTTGTAAATCCTCTTAACAGCTGAGATAAGATAACGCCGGAATTTCCTCTGGCACCTCTTAAAGAACCGGAAGAAATGGCCTTTGCCAGCTGTTCCATAGAAGGATCATTCAGTGCTGCCACTTCTTTTGCTGCAGCCATAATGGTAAGGGTCATATTAGTTCCTGTATCTCCGTCTGGAACAGGGAATACATTTAACTCATTGATCCATTCTTTCTTATCAGAAAGACCTTTTGCTCCTGCCAGAAAGGCATTCTTTACCATTTTGGCATTAATTGTACTTATACCCACGGGTAACTTCCTCCTAATCAATCACTCTGACACCTTCCACGAAGATATTGATCTTTTCTACCTCCATGCCGGTGAATTCTTCTACTCTGTATTTCACGCTTTCAATTAAGTTGTCAGATACAGCTGATATGCTGACCCCATAGGATACGATCACATGAAAATCAATAGATATTTTATTTTCTTTAATTTCTACATTAATGCCGTGTGTCAGACTTTCCCGCTTTAAAAGCTTTACAAGTCCGTCTTTCATGCTTACAGCTGCCATACCGACAATACCGAAACACTCCACTGCAATGGTTCCTGCATATAAAGCGATCACATCTGGGTTGATCTGGATCTCGCCCATTTTATTGCTGATTCTTCCCTTCATATACGCGCCTCCTATCTTTTTCTAGTGACAGTATACACTATTTCACTAAAAAAAGAAATAAATTTTTATTTTTTCGCTTGCAAAATTTCATAGTTTCTGGTATTATACCATTGTTGTGGATTTTTCTACTATAAAATCCAAGTAACGTTTAAGGAGGTGCAATAGTATGGCTAAGTGTGCAATCTGTGAAAAGGCAGCTCATTTCGGTATCAAAGTGAGCCATTCCCATAGAAGGTCCAACAAGATGTGGAAAGCAAACGTAAAATCTGTTAAGGTTAAAGTAAACGGCGGAACCCAGAGAATGTACGTATGTACTTCCTGCTTACGTTCTGGCCTTGTAGAAAGAGCTTAATTTAAGACAGAACACAAAAAATCCCGGCAGCTTCAAGTTGCTGGGATTTTTTTGTTATATGCAGCCCCAGTTGATGCCTGCCCGCTAAAAGCGGGGCAAAGTATCACTCTTTCCCCATTTCATTGGGGAAATGCTGGTCTAACAGCAGAACAGATTGTACCCAACGATCAGGCACCCGATCACAAAGAAAAAGGTAAATATAGTCTCCGGAACAAAGAAAAGCACTGCCATTCCAAGCCCGAAGCAAAAAAGCATCAGTCCCCAGACTCTTTTCAAAGAAAAACAGCCCCCTTCCGCCTTAATGCGCTCCTGGAATTTTCCAAAAGTACATATATTATCATATGCGGCAAGAGAGCTGTCTGATGCTCTTTCTATTATTTTCTCTTTTTGTCAGGTAAGTCAGGCTTTCTTTCCCTCGTAGGAAGCTGCCGTATCTTTTGCAATGGCGGCTGTCTCTTCAGATACTGCCGTTTTTCCACCCATAAAGCGGTTGATCAGATCCGGAGCCATATCAATGACCTTGGTCACTGCATCCTGGTTCTTTATATTGATCAGTTTGGTCACGCCATTCTGAATGATAAGCACAGCGCTTGGACTCATCTTGGCGCTCATTCCGCCGCAGCCTTTATCTTTCTGTTTGGAGCCTTCTGCAAATGCTCCTGCTGCCATACCACAGGTCACATCGATCAGCGGTATAATAATGGTATCTCCTGTCTGGACCGGTTCGCCTACTACCGTCTTTGTGGTGACAAACTGATCCATTCCTTTAAATAATGTTTCGATCGTAGATGTAAAATGATTTTCTGCCATAATATACCTCTTATTCATCTGAACTGTTATCCCGGTCTAAAAATCCCCGTATCATCTTCCAGGTATGTTTGTGATGAAAGATCCCCCAGAACAGCCATAATAAATAGGAAACTCTTGCTCGTCCCCGGTAGTCTAATTCTGCTTCCAGACACTTTTCATCAAATACCGGCTGCAGGGAAAGCCTCTTATAAAAGAAAGGATAGAGAAGGCTTGCGCCTGCCAGGATCTGTCCTGTATAATAAGGATCTTCTAATCCAAAAGTTACTGTGCCTTTTCCTTTACATGGCCATACATGGGCAAACAGCTTTTTAAACTGTTTAAAGAGAAGCCGGAAAGATTCCTGATTTTCTTCGTCCTCCAGCCATTCTTTCTTTTCCTGGATAAAAGCCTTTATATCTTTTAGCTTATCACAAAAGTGGAGAAAAGAAAACTTAAGTTTTTGAAAGAAGGACTGTATGCGGGTCCATATTGCTTTTATGCGTTCTGAAAGCGGGGTATGGGGCTTGGACTCGCGAGTTTTTTTCTCAGTATCTTCGTTTATTTCCGTTTTCTCCAACCTTTTTGTTTGCTGAGCAGCTTCGGGATTGACATGAGTTTTTTTCTCATTTATTTTCAGTTTAACTTCCATTGCCTGAACCAGCTCCCCTTTTTCCTGGACTTCTGGTTCGCCTTCTGCTCGTTCCTGCTCCCGTTTCTTTTCTTCTATATTCTCCTTCACAGGACTCTCTTGTGTATGCCGCTCTTGCGCATGTGGCTTTTCTGCAGTTTTCTCTTTGGCCGACTTTTCTTCCACAGATCCTTCTTTCGTTTCTTCGGTCTCTTCTTCTCCCATCTTCCAAAGTTTAAACCAAAGCACCCTTAAAGAACCTGTCAGTCCTTTTTTCATATCGTAGCCGCCCTGAAAAGACACAAGGGAGAGCAGCCAGGAGACCTGCACTCTGGCCCATTTTTCATCTTTCCATAAGCCCTGGATCCGGTATCGCACCGGGACAAAAAGAACGGTCAGCAGGATCAAAAGCAAGAGTCCCAGTATGACCAGTAAAAGGATACCCAGTATTTTTAATATAAGCAATACAATATGCAACTGCCCGCCCCCTTTACTGCTTCTTTATGCCTCTTTTTCTGCTTTCTGTCTTTCTGGCAGACTTTTCATATACGCCGTCCAGTCAAAAGCTCCTGTTTTCTGGTACATATCATCTACCATGGAACGGACTACCTCTGCCGCCTCCTGATATCCCCTGGCGATCCCCAGGATCAGAAAGTCACAGCTCTCCCGCTCCTCTTTGGACAAAAGACTGACAGGACGTATATCAAGTATATGATTGCCACTTTCCGGCAATGTAATCACATAAGTATCAGGAAGCAGGCTTCCCTTTCGCAGTCCTTCCAGGATGCGGCTCCTGTTTCTGGCTGCATTTTCCCCCATGTACATATGCTCCCACCAGCGCATAAAATTACCTCTTTATTCCATAATAGAGCGTATCATACGGATACAGCCCTCTTTTTCTGCTTCGTCACTGCAGCATTCCAGGCTGTTTTTAATATAGCCTTCCGCTTCATCAGATGACTTAAATGTGATAGGCAGTCTTGACAGACATTTTGTCATTGCCGCTCTTGTAAGTACTTTTGGAAGATCCTTCCAGGACTCCCTGATATCTGCAAACAGCTGTTCCAGACCTTTGCGGATCATCTCTTCATCTGCTGTTTCTTCAGAAGCCTTATATTGTAACAATGCAAAAGCACTTCCAGATAAAAGCAGTTCTGTTTTCCACAAAACTTCTGCCACTGGGGAGCCATCTTTTGCCAGCTCATCCATAGGGATCTCATTTGCCATCCACTGTTCAAAGCTGCTTTCCTGTTTTCCTTCCAGTTTTGGAAGGAGATCTGCGGTTTCAACAGGTATCTCTCTCCACTTATCTTCTTTAAAGAGCCCCAGCACATCCTCTAATATCTTTATCATCACCTGTGTTTCTTCCAGATCAGCCACAGCGTGGCCTTCGCACAGGAAAAGCACATACAAGTCATTGATCAGATCCATGAGCATTAAAATATCACCGGTTGCCTCACTTAACAATTCTCCTGCTCTCTCTAATTCAGAAGAAAGATGGTAATATCCTGCTGCCTCTAATGTATTAAAATCCGTCTGTAAAAACTCTTTCAGGATCTGGTAAAGTTTCTCATAGGAATCCTTAGGATCAGCCCCATTCTTTTCCCCTTTATCCGGACATTCCGGTCTGTTTAAAAGAGCCTCTGAACGAAGTACATAAAGCATATCATCTAAACCAGCCTTTGGCGCCCCCTTATAAACGCTCATTCCTTCTTCAATAAGAGCAAAAAACTTGTTCTTGGTAAAACGCACCGGCAGCTGGCTGACGATCAGCTGAAAACGCTCGTGAAAATCCGTAGGATCATTGGTTTCTGTAAGATAATTTATGATCTCATCTAACAAAACATCTGTATCTTCCGGCTTTTTCCCCACTAATTGGGGCATAAAACGGCCTTCCACCCGGTTCATCACATATTCATAAGCCTGGAAAATGTCTGTATAAGCAGTCAGTTTTTCCATCTCTTTTATGGTATCCTGGCGAAGTGCCTCAAGGTTCTCTAAAGACTCTCCCTTCTTTTCCAGGAAAGAGCCTAAAGATCCAAAGTATCTCTCATATAAAGCCAGTGTCCCGGCAGCCGGTTCACTGGACTTTTCTGCCATCATTTCATAGCAGGTATAAAAATTTAATGTCATACGGATGAAAGAATAATGATATGCAGCCGTAAGACGACGTTTGATCTTTTTTATTTCCATTCCAGTTTCAACCCCATGTTCCTAAATAATATAGTCTCTGGATCTTAGTCTGCCTTCAATACGCAGCGGCGTACCAGATCCAGTGCCTTCATCATAGACTGTTCCCGGATCTTGCCCCGGTTGCCCTTAAAATGATATTCCAGCACTTCTGCCTTTCCCTTTACAGCACAGGCCATGTATACAAGGCCTACCGGCTTTTCTTTGCTTCCGCCTCCAGGACCTGCAAGGCCGGTAACTGCCACGCATACATCCGTC
>CAVIPV010000185.1:0-4837 GCA_963644495.1 Prevotella sp.
GTAAAATCAATACTTGCGAAGATATGAGAGGATATGAGAAGTTATGATAAAAATATTATTCATCTGCCACGGCAACATCTGCCGTTCTCCCATGGCAGAATACGTAATGAAAGATCTGGTAAGGAGATCGGACCTCTCAGACCAGTTTTACATAGCATCTGCAGCCACATCCACAGAGGAAATCGGTAATCCGGTCCACCGGGGGACGCGGGCGAAGCTGGCGCAGGCGGGGATATCCTGTGAGGGGCATCATGCAAGACAGATGACCCGGGCAGATTATGATACCTATGATTATCTTATTGGCATGGATGAATGGAATATCCGAAATATAAAGCGGATCACCGGCGGTGATTCAGAGGGGAAGATATTTAAGATGATGTCCTTTGCAGGAAGCAGCCGGGATGTGGCAGATCCCTGGTATACAGGGAATTTTGAGGCTACATGGAAGAATGTGACAGAAGGTTGCAAGGGGCTTTTAGAATACATTTTGAAGAAAAGTGGAATGAAGATTTAAGAGGTGCCTCAGGAAAAACTCTAAGAAATTGAGAATATAAAAAACTGGAAAAATACAAAAACTGCTGTCAATTTAAGAACCGTAAGTTCCCTATTTGACAGCAGCTTTTTTAATATGCAATTTTTATTACACCTGCTTCGCCAGCGCCTTCTTAAACTCAAATCGAAACAGCACGCTTGTAAAGCAGATCGCCAGAAAGTCTGCAATAGGTTCAGCCATATAAACCGCAGAAGTCTGATCAGCTGTATAAATGTGTGGCATGATGTAGATCAGCGGAAGCAGCAGAATGAATTTTCTGGTAACAGCGACCATAATAGAAGCTTTGGCGCTTCCAATGGAGGTAAATGTCATCTGGCAGGCCATCTGGATGCCGAAAAGCAGGATGGAAGCCATGTAGATCCGCAGTGCATGTGCAGTAAAAGTTAAAAGTGCCTGGTCGGAAGTAAAAATAGAAGCAAAACCAGCAGGGAACAGCATGACTAAAAGCCACATCAATGCAGAATAGGAAAGGTCGATCTTTAAAAGCAGCTTAAAGGAATCTTTCACACGTTTTGTCTGCCCGGCACCATAATTGTAGCTGATGATAGGCTGGGCGCCCTGTCCAAGTCCCTGAAGGGGTAGAAGGGCAAACTGCATGGCACTTGTTAAAATGGTCATAGCACCAACTGCAAGGTCTCCGCCGTATTTTAACAGGGAAGAGTTGAAACATACGGAAATAACACTTTCGCTGGACTGCATGATAAAAGTGGAAAGTCCCAATGCAAGGCTTGGAAGGATGATGTCTTTCTGCAGTTTCATATTGCAGCGGCGGATCTTAAGATAAGATTTTTTGCCCATAAGGAAGCTTAAGACCCATGTACAGGAAAGCGCCTGGGAAATGATCGTTGCAAGAGCAGCACCCCGCACACCCATATGGAATGCAAAAATAAAGATCGGATCCAGGATAATGTTGCTGGCAGCACCTACCAGGACAGAGAGCATACCGGTTTTGGCAAAGCCCTGAGCTGTGATAAAGGCATTCATGCCAAGAGTCAGCTGTACGAAGATGGTTCCCAGGGAATAGATATTCATGTATGCAACAGCATAAGGAATCGTATTCTCACTGGCACCAAATGCCATAAGAAAGCTTCTGTTTCCAGTAAAAAGGATCAAAGTCAGCAGAAGCGATACAAAGATCTGGGTGATAAAGCAGTTGCCAAGGGTCCGTTCTGCAGATTCCTTATCCCCTTTTCCCATAAATATAGAAGCTCTGGGAGCGCCGCCGTTGCCTACCAGTGCTGCAAAAGCAGATACGATCATGATCAATGGCATGCATACGCCTACGCCGGTAAGGGCTAAAGCGCCGGTTTCTGGTATGTGTCCGATATAGATACGGTCAACAATGTTATACAGCATGTTGATGATCTGGGCAGTAACAGTAGGGAGAGACAGTTTTAATAAAAGCTTTCCTAAGGGTTCTGTTGCGAGAAAGCTATTGTCTTTCTTTTGTTGTAAGTTCATTTTCTTCATTCCTTTCTTTCATCGCTTTTTTTGTATTTTCCATGATCTTCTGATTGATCCGTTCGTAAATCCTTAAGTCTTCTTCTGAAAGACCGTTAAATATCTGCCGGTAAAGATTTTTCTGCATGAAGCGGATATCATCGGTGATTTCCTCTGCAGATGAAAGAAGGGATAAATGGATCTTTCTGCGGTCAACAGGATCTGCAGACCGGGTCAAAAACCCTTTCTGGATCAGGCTTTCCACTGCCTGAGACACATTTCCTTTGGAAAGCATGCGCAGTTCCGTGATATCGGCTGCCGTATCTTTTCCAGGATTATTATATAGAAAGGTGATCACTTTTCCTTCGGTTATGGTCAGCTGCCATTTTTCACAGATGGTCTTTAGTATCAGTTCCTGTAGTTTCATGGCAAGACGGGTATGAGTAAGAAAATCCGTGATGCATATCATATAAAGTGCTCCTTTCTGAAAGTTTTAAACAAAACAGTTCTAAAAAGAACTATTTAGAAGATTAAACCTTATAAGGCAAAATGTCAATACATTTTTGCCTTTTTAGAACATGTATGCTATAATGTGCCCAGAGAAAACAGGAGCTAATGATCATATGCAGACTCTGAACCAGGATATAAAAAATAATGATTTTAAGAAAGTATATCTTCTTTTCGGGGAAGAGGCTTTTTTGAAAAAAAGCTATAAAAACCGCCTGCGGGAAGCTATTACCCAGGGCGATACTATGAACTATAATTACTATGAAGGAAAAGGCATGAATGTAAATGAGATCATCAGCCTTTCTGATACAATGCCTTTTTTTGCGGAAAAGCGCCTGATCCTTATGGAAGACAGTGGCTGGTTTAAAGGCGGGGCGGGCGCAGACGAGATGAGCGCTTATATAGAAAATATTCCGGATACCACCTGTCTTCTGTTTGTGGAAACAGAAGTGGATAAGCGCAGCCGTATGTATAAAGCGGTGAAAAAATATGGCTATATTGCAGAGATGGAGCGCCAGGACAGTGCCCAGCTTGCCAGATGGGCGGCAGGTATACTGGCGAGGAACGGGAAGAAGATAACCACCCGGACCATGGAGTATTTTCTGGGAAAAACAGGAGATGATATGGAAAATATCACTTCTGAGCTGGATAAGGTGATCAGTTATACCTTAGGCCGGGATGTGATCACAGAAGAAGATATTGATGCGGTATGCATTACCCAGGTGACCAATAAAATATTTGACATGATCACGGCTATTGCCAACCGGCAGACCAGAAAGGCCATGGACCTTTACGAAGATCTTCTTACATTAAAAGAGCCGTCCATGCGTATTTTATTTTTGATCGCAAGACAGTTTAACCAGATCCTTCAGGTAAAAGAACTGATGGGAAGAGGAATGGATAAAAGTACGATCTCTTCTAAATTAAAGATCCAGCCTTTTGTAACAGGAAAAATAATGGCCCAGGCGAAAACATTTACAAAAGAGCAGATCTTATCTTATGTAAATTTATGTGTGGATGCAGAAGAAAGCGTGAAAACAGGAAAACTTTCAGACCGTCTGGCGGTGGAACTGCTGATCGCTAATAAATATTAGAGTATATGAATCTTGATCAGTAAAGGAGAAGGAAGCAAATGGCAGAAGAAAAAATAATACCAGGAGTGGCAACGGAAAAAGAAAGTGATGAAGTATTAGAGGAGATCCGCACACAGACCAAAGAAGTTTTAAAAGAACTTCTGGCTGTTGCGAAAATGAAACCGGGACAGATCCTGGTAGTAGGCTGTTCTTCCAGTGAGATCGGAAGCTATAAGATCGGTTCTCATTCCAGTGAGACCATTGGACAGACTGTATACAAGGCTCTGTATGAGGAGTTAAAGCCTATGGGGATCTATCTGGCAGCTCAGTGCTGCGAGCATTTAAACCGTTCTCTGATCTTAGAAGAAGAAGCAGCAGAAAAATACGGATATGAGCCAGTTAACGTAGTTCCTCAGTTAAAAGCAGGGGGATCATTTTCTACAGCTGCTTACCATACCTTAGAGCATCCGGTGGCAGTAGAGCACATTAAGGCTCATGCAGGCATTGATATTGGAGATACTCTTATCGGTATGCATTTAAGAGATGTAGCTGTTCCTGTAAGGATCCAGACAAAGGCCATCGGCGGTGCCCGCGTAGTATGCGCAAGGACCAGATTAAAATTTGTAGGCGGCATCAGAGCCCGCTATGATGAAGAGCAGATGTAGGGGAATGATTCGCGCTTTTCTCTGCATTTTCCCATTGCTCTGAATAATAACAAAAACTCTCCGGTGGGTTAATCCGGAGAGTTTTAATTTTGTATCGATTGATCGAATTCTATAATTAAGCGATAGAATTAACAGCCTTGGATACACGAGAAACTTTGCGGGCAGCATTGTTCTTGTGGTATACACCCTTGGTGCAAGCCTTATCGATCTCGGTAGTAGCAGCAACCAGTGCAGCCTGAGCAGCAGCCTTATCTCCAGCAGCTACAGCAGCCTCAACTTTCTTGATCGCGGTTTTAACCTTAGATCTGATCGCTTTGTTTCTTGCAGCCTTAGTTTCGTTTACTAAGATTCTCTTCTTTGCAGATTTAATGTTAGCCAATGAAATACACCTCCGTTCGGTATTATATAAAAAATATTAATCGTTGTGTTTTCCATCAAAGCCTGGACACGGACAGTTCAATGTAAACATACTGTTATATTCTATCGAATACCCCTTGAAATGTCAAGCAGAAAATTATATTTTTATTTTTTATTTGTTACAGTTGTTACTATACACGGGTAGACTTGCGTACAACCACTTGAACAATTAAAATAAAGGA
>CAVIPV010000186.1:0-4817 GCA_963644495.1 Prevotella sp.
TTTACAGGCTGTCTTGCCATGTCCCTGGCAGAGACCTTAAAAGCGCTCCCTACATTTTCCAGACGGATCCGGCTGTCTGTGGGGCTTCCGTGGCTGATCGTGGCGATCGCGGCGGGAAAATGCGGCGGTTCTATCCTGTATTTCTGGAAACGGATGGCAGCCGGGTGAAAATGGAAACAGATAGAAAGAAAGTCAAGATCATCGGGAAAAAAATCATGGGAATACGATCACAGGAAGGAAATGGATATGGAGATCGACAAGAAAAAATACGCAGACTATATCAAAGAGATCACCCCGGTCCACAATCTATGGGCCTCTATGGGAAAAGCCTTTATAATAGGGGGCTTGATCTGCACATTGGGGCAGTTTATCATGAACTGGGTGACCAATACCTGGAGCCTGGAGGCAGAGGCGGCAGGCGCCTGGACTTCCATTATCCTGGTATTTCTAAGCGCTTTATGCACAGGTCTTAACATTTACCAGAAACTGGTAAAATTTGGCGGAGCCGGAGCACTGGTGCCTATCACTGGTTTTGCCAATTCCGTAGCTGCCCCCGCAGTAGAATTCCGCTCCGAAGGCCAGGTCTTTGGTATCGGCGTAAAAATATTTACCATTGCCGGGCCGGTGATATTATATGGCGTGGGAGTGAGCTGGATATTAGGAGTGGGATATTGGATCTTACAGAAAATGTGAGCTGCGTAGACGGCTCATTTTTTGTGTGTTATACTATTGATTATTAACTATCATAAATAGGTAAACTGTTTAATGTATTACGGAGGAAGAAACGAAACATGAATACACGCAGATTAGGAAAAACAGAGCTTCAGGTCAGTGAAGTAGGCTTCGGCGGGGAATGGCTGGAGCGGCACCCGGAGGAGGAAGGTGTTGAACTGATCCGCTATGCCTCTTCTAAAGGGATCAATATTTTAGAATGCTGGATGGCAGATCCCAAGTCAAGAGATGTGATCGGAAAAGGGATCAAGGAGAACCGAAGCCAGTGGTATATCCAGGGACATATCGGTTCTACCTGGAAGGACGGCCAGTATTTCCGTACCAGGGATATGAAATATGTTCGTCCGACTTTTGAGGACCTGTTAAAGCGGCTGCAGACAGATTATATTGACTTAGGAATGATCCATTATGTGGACTCTGAAGAAGAGTGGGAAAATATCCTTCATTCTGACTATCTGGACTATGTAATGGAATTGAAAAACAGCGGTGTGATCCGCCATATCGGCATGAGTTCCCACAACCCGAAAGTAGCAGTAAAAGCAGCAGAGTCCGGTTTTGTGGAAATGATCCTTTTCAGTATCAATCCGGCTTTTGACATGCTTCCTGCAAGTGAGAACATTGATACCATGTTTGCAGATGAATTTGATGCTGGATTAAAGGGAACGGACCCGGACCGCGCCCGTCTGTACAAAGTCTGTGAGCAGAATGATGTAGGCATTACGGTTATGAAAGGTTTTGCAGGGGGAAGATTATTTGATGAAAAGCGCTCTCCCTTTGGTGTCAGCTTAACACCGGTACAGTGTATCCACTATGCACTGACCCGTCCTGCAGTCTGTTCCATTATGTGCGGCTATGACACAAAAGAGCAGGTAGACCAGGCAGTGGCATATGAAAATGCATCGGAAGAGGAAAAAGATTACGCATCTGTGATCGCCAATGCGCCTTTCCATTCCTATAGAGGGGAATGTACTTACTGCGGCCACTGCAAGCCATGTGTAGCCAATCTGGACATTGCCATGATCAATAAATTTTATGATCTGGCTACCATGCAGCCAAAGGTTCCGGCTACTGTGCAGTCCCATTATGAACTGTTGGAGCATAAGGCTTCTGAGTGTATCGGCTGCCATGCCTGTGAGTCCAGATGCCCATTTGGAGTACCGATTGCAGAGCGCATGGAGAAAACAGCGAAATTATTTGGATGCTAGGGTCAAAAACACGTAGCAATCCAGTATCAGAGCACATCATTGCTAAAATACAGAAGGAAAAGATAAGGAGAGAAACACATGGAGCATCTGCGCTGCGTGGTGGAGCGTATTACATATCAAAATGAGGAAAATGGCTATACAGTTTTAAAATGTGCAGTGAAAAACTACAGTGATCTGGTAACGGTAGTAGGCACCATGCTGGATACCCATGTGGGCTCTGTCCTGTCTTTGGATGGTTTCTGGAAAATGGACGCCAAATACGGCAGGCAGTTCTATGCAGAACGGTTTGAGGAAACACTTCCTGCTACAGTATATGGCATTGAAAAATATCTTGGGTCCGGTCTTGTAAAAGGAATCGGGCCTGTTTTTGCAAGAAAGATCGTGGAAAAATTCGGTGAAAATACCCTGGATATCATTGATGAGACACCGGAAGAACTGACCAAAGTTCCGGGAATTGGAAAAGTGCGGGCAGAACGGATCAAAACCAGCTGGAAGGATCAGAAAGAAATCAAAAATATCATGCTGTTCCTTCAAAGCAATGAAGTCAGCACTTCCCATGCCACCAAGATCTATAAAACCTATGGAAGCGAAAGTATTTCCATTGTCAAAGAAAATCCATACCGCCTGGCAGATGACATCTGGGGCATTGGATTTAAAACAGCAGATTCCATTGCGGAGAAAATGGGCATTGACAAGACAAAATTTGTCCGCCTGCGCAGTGGTATTTTTTATACCTTAAATAAACTGGCGGAAAATGGTCACTGCTACGGGGAACGGGAACAGCTGGTAAAAAAGGCAAAAGAGCTGCTGGAAGTGGAAGAAGGGGAGATAGAGGTCACTTTAGATGAGATGCTTCGCACCAAGGATGTGATCCAGGAAGAAGAAGCCATTTATCTGCCGCCTTATTATTTCTCAGAGAGCGGTTGCGCAAAGCGGTTATTGGAACTTTTACTTGCGGAACAGCGCTCAAAAATTGATGCAGAAAAAACAGTAGAAAAAGTGGTATCCCAGTCCCAGATCACCTATGATGAGATCCAATTAGAAGCAGTAAAAACGGCCATCTCCTCCAAAGTTATGATACTCACCGGCGGGCCGGGAACTGGAAAAACCACCACTACACTGGGTATCATATCTGCCTATAAAATGGCTGGCTATCAGATCCTTTTGGCAGCACCAACAGGACGGGCTGCAAAACGTATGGCAGAGGCAACAGGCATGGAAGCAAAGACCATTCACCGTTTGTTAGAGTATAAACCGCCTGAAGGATACCAGAAAAACGAGGACAAGCCTTTAGAGGGAGATGTGCTTATCCTGGATGAATGCTCCATGGTAGACATCATGCTTATGTACAACCTGCTAAAAGCAGTCCCGGAACATATGTCATTGGTTTTAGTAGGAGATATTGACCAGCTTCCAAGTGTAGGCGCCGGAAATGTGCTCCGGGATATGATCGATTCCGGGCGGATCCCGGTGGTGCGTCTTACCAGGATCTTCCGTCAGGCCCAGGGAAGCCGCATTATCATGAATGCCCACAGGATCAACAAAGGGGAAGTCATTGACATGCGGGGCGGAAAAAATTCTGACTTTTTCTTTGCGGAAAAGCCGACAAACGAGGAAACCGTGGCAACACTGGTGCAGTACTGCAAAGAAAATCTCCCCCGGTATTACCATGTAGATCCCATTCAGGATATCCAGGTGCTGACGCCCATGCAAAGAGGAGAGTGCGGCGCTGTCAACTTAAATCAGATCCTTCAGGAAGCCATGAACCCCACCGATATCTGCCTGCGCCGGGGCGGCACCCAGTACCGACTGAATGACAAGGTAATGCAGATACGAAATGATTATGACAAAGAAGTATTTAACGGGGATATTGGGACGATCTGCAAGGTGGATACAGAAGAGCGGGAATTGACGGTGGATTTTGACGGGCGGAAAGTGGTTTATGATGTGACAGAGCTGGATGAGCTGTCATTAGCCTATGCAGTGACCATCCACAAAGCCCAGGGAAGTGAATATCCCATTGTAGTCATGCCCTTTACCATGAGCCATTTTGTGATGCTCCAGAGAAATCTTCTTTATACAGGCGTTACAAGGGCAAAGAAGATACTTGTGCTGATCGGGGAGAAAAAAGCCATATTTTATGCGATCCGCAATGAAACAACAGCGGGGAGAAATACGAGGCTGGCAAAGCGCCTGCAGCCGGAAAGCGAAGAGTCAAGGGCAGTGGCGGCAGCACTGGCAAAGAAGCTGATCCAAGAAGAAAACACCGGGGCTGGCGGAGAATTTTCATACAACGCCGGTTCTGTTAAAAAAGAAAAGATGATCGTATACAAAAACAGCATTCAGCCTTCTATGGTGTCGGAAACGCCAGCCGCCTACGAAGGCAATCTTTGGAAACGCCTTTCCCAGTCAAAATTTCGCAGCAGTTTCACATTAAAGGCAAATGACAGACATTATGTTATGGAAAAAGGCATGGATACCGTACGGAGCCACGCCACAGACTTTATCCGTGACAGACTGGCTCCCGCTGAGCCGAAAAACGATGGCAAACAGACCCCTATGAGAGGACATCCCGTATTTATCGCCCAGCATGCCACTGGTACATGCTGCCGCAGCTGCCTGGAAAAATGGCATCATATTCCAACGGGAAGAGAGATGACCGAAGCAGAGCAGAAATATGTGGTAGATGTGATCATGGAATGGATTGCAAAGCAAATGGGATATAAGAGATAAAATTGCACATTTTTCCAAACAAAATCCCCTGAAAAACCTTGATTGTATGCGACAAAAAACACACATTGTTTTTTCTTTAACACAAGATAAAATTCATCAAATAATCCCTTGCCTTTCTCCGAAAATATGATATCATTTGTGTTGGGT
>CAVIPV010000187.1:0-4717 GCA_963644495.1 Prevotella sp.
CAGCGCTTTCCAGGTTAAACTCAACAGAACCATTTCCCGGTTCTACGGTTACCTGGCAGTCGCTGGATTCCAGTGTTCCTGCCATAGCCGGTTTCTTTATCTCCATTTCTATTTCCTCCTGCTCTTAGTTTAATCCTTTTCTTGCACGGTTATAATTGATCAGACAGCCGGCTTTGACAATTTTTCTTTCATCCGGGGTCATATCTGCCACATAGAGGCTGATCTCTTTTACTGCCTTGGTATCTTTATTGATCACATAAGCCTTAATATCTTTTAAATCGCCGTCCAGAGCTGCTTTTGCACCTGGAACGTAGATGTAATCACCTACTTCAAATTCTGGCTCTTCTACCATCTGGAATGGGATCATGCCCCAGTTCATTACGTTAGAACGATAACGCTTGGTTGCATATTCTTTTGTAATGTTTGCAAGTCCGCCAATAACTCTCTGGCAGCTTGCAGCCTGCTCTCTTGCAGAACCATCGCCAGGTTTTACAGCGTAGATCATGCTTCCGATCTCGGTTTCCATTTCCTTTACATTTTCCTGTCCGGAAATAGTATGGATGGCATCAAATACAGCGTTCAGGTCTGCATCTAACTCAGATGGATTCTGGCCTGCAACTCTTGCTTTCTCTAATTTATCAACTGCCTTGCTCTTTCCTACATATTCAGGATCTCTTCTGGATAATGTAAACTCAGCCAGTCCTAAGGGGTTAGAACGGTAGGAAGAAGTCTCGCCGGATGGGATCAGCTCATCGGTAGTAGTTACTTCGTCCATGATCTTGGAGCACACCTTTAAGAGGATGTTGTCAGTTAATGGACTCATCTGTGGCCAGTCCTTGATATTTGGACCATATACCAGGCTGTCTTCCTCATGAGGTGTGCTGTAGCCATTGTATACACGACGGTCATAAACAGTCTTGTCAAAGTTGTATTCAGGAACATCGCCCCAGCAGTCTAAGTCGGTAGCCGGTGTAAGGATACCGCCGTTTGCTGCAGTTGCTGCAATAGAACGTGCATCCATTAATGCTACTGCGGACATCTGTCCATTTCCCGGCTTGCTGCCTTCGCGGTTCGGGAAGTTTCTGGTTGTATGACGGATACTTAAACCATTGTGGCAAGGTGTATCGCCTGCGCCGAAGCATGGTCCGCAGAATGCTGTTCTGATAATAGCGCCTGCTTCCATCAGATCTGCGATCAGACCCTTTCTTACCAGGTCGATGAATACCGGCTGGGATGATGGATATACAGCCAGTGAGAATTCGCCGTCGCCGCAGCTCTTTCCCTTTAATGCATGTGCTGCTTCTACTACGTTGGTGAAGTTGCCGCCTGCACAGCCAGCGATGATTCCCTGCTGAACTCTTAAACGTCCGTTTTCGATCTTATCAGTCAGTGTAAATGGAGCTCTTCCGCCGCTGACTTTTTCAGCTTCTTTCTCTACGCTTCTTAAGATATCGCCCAGGTTTGCATTTAACTCATCGATCTCGTATGTATTGCTTGGATGGAATGGAAGTGCGATCATTGGCTTAATGGTGCTCAAATCTACGTAAACACAGCCATCATAGTAAGCAACATCTGCCGGATTTAACTCTTTGTAAGCATCGCCTCTGCCATGAGCAGTTAAGAATGCCTTGGTATCTTCATCGGTGCGCCAGATGGATGATAAGCAGGTGGTCTCTGTTGTCATAACATCTACGCCGTTTCTGTAATCGGTGGTCATGGAAGCAACACCAGGTCCCACAAATTCCATTACTTTATTCTTTACATAGCCTTTCTTGAAGACTGCTCCGATAATAGAAAGTGCCACGTCCTGAGGTCCAATGCCAGGTCCTGGCTTTCCGGTGAGGTAAATAGCGATAACACCCGGATAAGCTACATCGTATGTATCACATAACAGCTGTTTTACCAGCTCGCCGCCGCCTTCGCCGATTGCCATTGTTCCTAATGCACCGTAACGGGTATGAGAATCAGATCCTAAGATCATGCGTCCGCAGCCTGCATGCATTTCACGCATGTACTGATGGATAACTGCAATGTGAGGGGGAACGTAGATGCCGCCGTACTTCTTTGCCGCTGAAAGGCCAAACATGTGATCATCCTCGTTGATGGTTCCGCCTACTGCACAAAGGGAGTTGTGACAGTTGGTCAGTACGTAAGGAACAGGGAATTTCTCCATTCCGGAAGCTTTTGCAGTCTGGACAATGCCTACGAATGTAATATCATGGGATGTCATTGCATCAAATTTAAGTTTTAAGTGCTCCATATCCCCGGAAGTATTGTGCGCACTTAAAATAGAACAGGCCATAGTGCCTTTCTTTGCTTCTTCTTTGTCTGCTGCTTTTCCTGTAAGAACCTGTACTTTTGCTGCTTCAGACTCCGGTACGATCTCGGTTCCGTTTACAAGATAAATGCCCTCATCATATAACTTTACCATAATGTTCTTCTCCTTTTCTGTGATTAAATGTTTACTGACCGTCCTCCCTTGAAGACTTCGGTCTCTCATTGTTTGCCGGCTGATTTTGTTTATTTTTTCTTTCTGAACTAACTATACACCCCTTTACTTTTATAGGCAAATACTATATATATAATAACAGGTATATATATTTACCTATGTAATGAGTCCAAAGAAAAAACAAGCGACACCGCCAAAGAGGTTCCCATGACCAGCCGTGAATTAGAATATATAAAAACCGTAGCAGATGAAAAAAGCATCTCTTCTGCTGCCAGAAAACTTTATATCGCCCAGCCGTCCTTAAGCCAGTCTTTGCAGCGGATCGAGGACAGTTTAGGGGCAAAGCTTTTTAACCGCACACCTTCCGGACTGACTCTCACCTATGCAGGAGAACGGTGTTATCAGATGGCCTGTCAGGTCCTTAAGATCTACAGTGATTTTGAAGCGGAGATCAGTGATATCAACCAGTTAAAGACAGGACGCATTGTTATGGGGATCACCAACCATTTAGGGACGGTCATACTTCCTGAAATACTGCCGGAATTTAAGAAAAACAGCCCTTCTGTTGAACTGGAGATCATAGAAGACAATACAGGCAACCTGGAAGCAAGCATTCTTACCGGTGCTATGGATTTTGCCCTGCTGCATGCCCCGAAACTGGCACCAAATCCTTTATTAAACTATGAATTTCTATCAGAGGACCCATTCGTCATCGCACTGGCCGCCGGACATCCCCTGATCGAAAAAGCGCAAAAAAAAACGGGCTATCTCTTCCCGGTTTTAGATATCCGTCTGTTAAAAAATGAACCATTGATCCTTTTGCATCCCCAGCAGCGTATCCGCCATGTGTCTGATGCCATTCTGGCTAAGGCTAAAGTTACGCCAAATATTGTGCTGACTATAAAAAATTACGAAACAGCCCAGCGTCTGGCCGGTCAGGGCATTGGCATTACTTTTCTGCCTATGGATTACGCTGCTCTGACCTATGCCGACCATCCGCCGGTATTATTATCCATTGATGAGTCCTACAGTCCCAGCTGGGATCTGAGTATTGCCACCTTAAAAGGGGGATTTTTATCCAGGGCGGACCAGTATTTCCTGGATCTGGTGCGGCAGGCATTTGCACAGGAGCCTGGTAAATAGCACTGCCCCACGGGCGGAAACTATATCTCTACTTCAATCTCATATTTCTTCAGCCAGTAATTCACCTGTATCATATACGCCAGCATCTGCGGCCCCGCCATCAGCTGACCATACCATGGTTTCCCATAGTCTGAGGGGCTTTCCAGGAATTTCTCCGTTTTAGCCTTATCCAGGAACTGCAGTACAGGTGAGGTGCTGTCATCTAAAATCTCCCGCACCCGGCCCACCAGCAGTGCCTCATAGGCTCTGTCATAGGTCTTTGGATATGGGGATTTTCTGCGCCACAGCACTTCATCTGGCAGCAGCCCTTTTCCAGACTCTCTTAACAGGTGTTTTGCCACCCCATCCTTCGTTTTCATGTCCCATGGCACATTCCACAGATATTACACAATTCGGTGATCCGCAAAAGGCACTCTTGCTTCCAGCCCGGAATGCATACTGGTGCGGTCCATACGGTCCAATAACGTCTGCATAAACCATCTCAGGTTCAGCCACGCGATTTCACGGCGGCGTGCTTCTTCCGGAGTGTCTTCTGCCAGTCTTGGGGTTTCTGCCACTGACTTTTCATATGTTGCCTGCACATATTCATCCATGTGAAGTTCTTTAATAAAATCATCCGCCAGCAGCACTTTTCTGGCAGAAAGGTCCATCGTCCAGGGAAATGTGCTCGCCTCAAAGCACTCTTTTTTGTGGAACCAGGGATATCCGCCAAATATCTCATCGGCACACTCCCCCGTCAGCGCCACCTTGTGGGTACGGCTTACCAGCGAGCAGAAATATAACAGAGAAGAGTCCACATCCGCCATAGCAGGCAGATCTCTGGCTTCTACCGAGGTATACAGCATATCCGCCTGGGTCACATTATCACATTCCAGATAATGATGATCAGAACCTAAATATTTCACCATAATATCTACAAAGGGCCGGTCCATAGAGGGCTGAAAGGCATTCGCTGTAAAATATTTCTGGTTATCCTTAAAATCAAAGGAAAATGTGGTCAGCTGCTTATTTTTCTTCTTTAGTTCCGCGCCACATACTGCAGATACCAGACTGCTGTCCACGCCGCCGGATAAAAAGGTACATACTGGCACATCAGAGATGATCTGACGGCGGATGGCATCCTGG
>CAVIPV010000188.1:0-4704 GCA_963644495.1 Prevotella sp.
AAGCAGCACCTTCTACTCCCATTTCAGGAACAGGGCCGATACCATAGATCATAATCGGATCAAGGATAATATTCACCACTGCGCCTACAACCTGACCTATTGTAGAATAAAGAGAACGACCTGTTGCCTGCAGCAGTTTTTCAAATAAGGAAAAGAAAATAACTCCAAACGAAATTACGCAACATATTCTTAAGTAGCTTATCCCCATTGAAATTACTTCCGGATCAACTGTCTGTGATGAAATATAGGCCCTTACTCCGAAAATTCCAAACAACAGACATACCGCATAAATAATTACGCCAAGAAATAAGCTGTTTCCTGCAACTTTTGCGGCTTTTTTCTCATTTCCCTGTCCAAGCGTTCTTGCAAGAAGCGCATTTGTTCCCACACCTGTTCCGATTCCGACCGCTACCATGAGCATCTGAACTGGAAACACCAGTGTCAGCGCATTAAGTGCCGATTCACTTCCTGTTTTCATATTTCCAACAAAGGCACTGTCCACAATGTTGTAAACCGCCTGCAATGCCATAGATAAGATCATCGGTATTCCCATCTGCACCATGAGCTTATTTACCGGCATCTCCTTCATCCTGTTACTTTCTGCCATCTTAACTTGATCCTCCTTTTCTGTACAAAAAAACGAGCAGCAAAACTGGATTTACGCTAGTCCGC
Organism: Prevotella sp.; assembly: GCA_963644495.1. Classification (GTDB taxonomy): domain Bacteria; phylum Bacillota; class Clostridia; order Lachnospirales; family Lachnospiraceae; genus Enterocloster. The sequence goes on from CAVIPV010000188.1 coordinate 673, forward strand.
TACTCGTTCAAAAGTTATTATATTTTTATTTTTCGGAAAAGTCAAACAAAATTTTTCTTGTCTGTTTTTCGTTCAAACACATACTCCGACTTGGATGACAGATCATCCCTGAACCGATACCCCAACCGGTCAAATTTCTTTATCTGCATAGGATCTTCCACCAGATTCTCTGCCATATACCGGACCATTTCTCCACGGGCCATTTTTGCATATGTACCTTTGGTTACCAGCTTTCCTTTGGATAATTCACAGAATGTGATGGTAATATACGTATCCTCAGGTGACAGATACTTTTCTATACATTTGGAGTATTCTTTAGATGCCAGGTTAATGATGATCCCACTGTCGTCTCTCACTGCATGATACAGCCTGTTTCCCCAATATTCATACAGGTTGACAGCATCTCCTACAGCAGCTTTTGCCTGCATTTCCAGTCGATAAGGCGTTACACCGTCCATTGGCTTTAAGACGCCGTAAAATGCGGACAATATCCTTAAATGGTCCTGTACATATTCCAGCTGTCCCTTTTCAAACACAGCCGGTGCCATATACTGGAAGGCGATTCCTTCATACGCTAAAATGGCCGGAGTCAGCCTGCTGTAAAGATCCATAGTTTCTAATCTTTCAAAATTCTGTTCTGCAATTTTGTCATTGCATTTCCAGACCGCTTTTAACTCCTCTGGCTGCTTATTTTTCATCCAGTCCAGTATCTTTGCTGTTTTATCCATAAAAACAGGCAATCCCGCCGGGGCGAGACTGTCTGTATCCATATTCATCTTTTTTGCAGGTGATAATATGATCTTCATCCTTCTAATTCCTTCAGCATCTTTTCAGGGTCATCTGCAGCCTTTACTTTATCATTTGCTTTCACAATGATCCCCTGCTCGTCGATGAGATAGGTGGTCCTTACAACGCCCATGGAAACTTTTCCATAGTTTTTCTTTTCTTTCCACACATCATAGGCTTCGATCACTTTGCGCTCCAGATCTGCTAAAAGGGTAAATGCCAGACCATATTTTTCTTCAAACTTTTTATGAGATGCTACCGTATCCTTGCTTACCCCTAAGATCACGGCGCCTTTTTCTGTAAACTGTGGATATCTTTCTGAAAAGCCGCATGCCTGCTTGGTGCATCCCGGCGTATTATCCTTTGGATAAAAATATAAGATCACCTTTTTCCCAGCATAATCACTTAACTTATGCACATTTCCATTCTGATCCGGCAATTCAAAATCCGGTGCCTTGGTTCCTGTCTCTAACATAGCTTATACCTCCGCTTTCGTCTCTGCTAATATAGTACCAGTATAAGATACCATAAGTATTCCGTCAATGATCACAAAATTGCCAGCGGCATAATTCTAAATAACTTTATACTTTTCCCATCTCCTGCTCTTAAACTGGAACCAGAAAATGATCCCCCTCACGCTCCAGTCCAGACACATAGCTATGGCAATACCGATCACGCCCAGTTTCAGGCCGATTCCAAATATTACTGAAAATACCAGCCGTACCCCAATGGTGGTAAATAAAGAGACCGCTGTGGTAAACTTCACATCCCCAGTGGCTCTTAAACCTTTTCCCAGTGGATCTGCAAATGGAAATGCCACGGCGTTGAAAAGATTATGGCACAGCACCAGAATGATCACCAATTTCTTTGTCTCATCTCCCAGGGCATAGCTTTTCATGACAACCGGCGTCATGGCAAATACCAGGCCATTCCATATGAGGGCGAATATCACGGTGATCTTCATCAGCTTCTTAAAATAATACTCCGCCGCCCTGACGTCACCGGCTCCCATGCACTGTCCAATGACTGTGATAAATACCGGTCCCATTGCCACGCACACCTGGGCCGCTACGCTCCAAATGCTCTGGGCTACGCCGTTTGCCGCGATCTGGTATGTTCCAAACAATGCCACTACGCTGGAAAGAGCCACTTTTACCAGCTGGAAAATACCACTTTCCATGCCATTTGGCACAGCAATGCTAAGGATCTGCTTTTGTAAGGTCCCATTTAACCAGAAGATCTTCTTCCCGTCATAACGCACAGGATTTTGTCTGGAAAAGCATAAGATCGTGATAACCACAGCTGAAAAAGTCCGGGAGATCAGAGATGGCCAGGCAACGCCTGCTACTCCGGCGTGAAGCACAAATACGCCGATGCAGTTTCCCATCAGATTGATAATATTGGCAGCAACAGAAACATGCATGGTCGTACTGGTCTTTCCAAAACTGCGGTAAAGGGCCGCTCCTGCATTATACACAGCCAGCGCCGGATAGGAATAAGCAGAGATCCTTAAATAGGTCATGCAGGCTGTCATTACATCATCTTCTACCCGTCCAAAGGTCAGGCGCAGCAGAGGCTCTCTGAACAACAATATGAACATGGTAATGATCACAGAAAGCAGCGCTGCAGCGGTGAGAAGCTGACTGGCCGCTTCCCCTGCATGATCATTTTCTTTCCTTCCAATATACTGACTGATCACCACAGCGCCTCCTGCCGCCAGCGCCGTAAACATATTGATAAATATGATGTTAAATGCATTAACCAGAGATACTCCTGATATATTTGCTTCTCCAGTAAAACCTATAACAAAAACATCCGCCATTCCCACCAGGCTTACTAAAAGCTGCTCCAAAAACAGCGGAACGATCATATTTCTTAATTCTTTATTTGAAAACATTTCCATATTCCCCTTCATAGCTTCCTTCCGAAATTTGCATAACTGCATAAAAATAAAGGCATCCCTTTCGGAACACCTTTATCATATCCTATGAACGGATCAATGTAAAATGCCTATATCATATTTAGGTCTATGCCTTAATTGTATATCAGACTGGTTATGCAATTACTCCAGCGCCTCCGCAACATCCTGCAGATATTTCCGGATCGGCAAATGCTGGGGACAGAGCTTTTCACATTTTCCACATTTCAGACAGTCTGAAGCCTTTCCATGTGTCTGGTTCAGTGTACTGCAATAAGTCATTGTGGTAATTCCTACCGCAGCACCTGATCGTTTCATATTATTATAAATGGCAAAATAATCGGGAATGGCGATCTTTTTCGGACAGGTATCGGTGCAATAGCGACAGGCGGTACATGGGATCACTTCCGAAGCCCTGATGATCTTCACTGCCTGTTCCACTACCTGCATTTCTTCTTCATCCAACGGTTTAAAATCTTTCATGTAACTGATATTATCTTCCACCTGCTGCTCATCGCTCATACCGGATAAAACCATCATTACATGAGAAGGAGACGCTGCAAAGCGGACTGCCCATGACGCAGTGGAAAGTTCCGGACATTTTTCCTTAAAAAGCTGTTCTGCTGCTTCTGGTATCTGGATCAGACTGCCGCCTTTTACCGGTTCCATTACAATGACTGGTTTATTGTGTTTTACTGCAATCTCATAGCAAAGTCTTGATTCTATGGCCGGATCATTCCAGTCCAGATAATTAAGCTGGATCTGCACATATTCCATTTCCGGATGCTCTGTGAGGATCTCATATAAAAGCGCAGCCTTATCATGGAAAGACAATCCGATATGGCGGATCTTTCCCTCTGCCTTTTTTCTCAGTATAAACTCAAAGGCATGCATTTCTTTCGCCTGTTTATAGGTCTGACCATTCAGTCCGTGGAGCCAGTAATAATCTACATAGTCTACACCCAGCTGTTCCAGCTGCTTTTCAAAAAATCCCGGTATTTCTTTTTCATCCCGGATCATAAACAATGACAGTTTATCTGTAATAGTGTAAGCAGAACGGGGATACCTCTTAACAACTGCCTCCCGAAAAGCGATCTCGCTGTTTCCCCTGTGATAAGGAAACGCCGTATCAAAATAGGTAAAGCCATTTTCCATAAAAGTATCTGCCATTTTTTTGAAACGCTCAATGTCCACACTACTGTAATCATCCTTATTAAGCAGCGGCAGACGCATTAAGCCAAAACCAAGTTTTTTCATGGTATTCCTCCTCTTTCTTTCTATTCTAAACTAATTTTAACAAAAGATGCCTTGTTGGGGAAGTTTGGATA
>CAVIPV010000189.1:0-4630 GCA_963644495.1 Prevotella sp.
GAGATCATGCACATGAAAGCCTATATGTGCCAGGATTATGAAACATCCACCATGGCAGAGCTTTTAGGCCAGAATCTCCAGTATGGACTTCGCAATACCACCAAAGAAGTGCCTTTAGAAGAGGAAATACACCAGTTAAACATTTATTGGGCGATCCTGGCGTACCAGTACAATGACCGGATCCGGTTTAATATCTGCATTGATAAAGAACTGTATTCCTGCCGTGTATTAAAGCTGGTATTCCAGCCTATTGTGGAAAATGCAGTGATCCACGGCATTACAGACAGCCATCAGATCCTGCACATTGATATTTTGGGATACAGAGATGAAGAGCGCCTTTATATCCAGGTTTCCGATGATGGCTGCGGCATGAGTGAAGCCCAGTTAGAGGCTCTGCGCCGGGATATAGACAGTCCTTCCAGCAACAGTATCGGACTTCGCAATGTATGCCGCCGTATCAGCTTAAATTATGGGCCGGAATATAAGGTGTCCATTGAAAGTGCAGAAGGAATGGGAACCATGATCATGCTGTGTTTCCCCCGGAAAAGGAGCGATAGCATAAGTGATCATGTGAATGATGATGATAACGGGGAAGATGAACTGACCGAAAAAAAGGAGGAACAGGATGTATCGGATCCTATTAGTAGATGATGATCAGAATATTGTAGATGGCCTTAAGAGTATTATAAAGAAAAATTTTGAAAATACCTTTGCCATATCCAGTGCCTGCGATGGAAGTGATGCCTTAAAACTCCTTACAGAAGAATATTACCATGTGATCGTTTCTGACATCCGCATGCCGAAACTGGACGGCATCAGCCTGTTGGAGCTGATCAGCAAAAATCATATTCCCAGTGTAGTGATCATGCTCAGCGGCTACGATGATTATACCTATATCCGCAGCGCCTTAAGGCTGGGAGCTTATGATTATCTGCTAAAGCCGGTAAATATCCAGAATTTTGTGTCCATGCTGCGCCTGCTGATCCCCCGGTTAAAGGACAGCTCCGTCAGACTGCAGGCAGAAGCAGTAGATACCGTGCATTCTGACCCGCAGGGGGATTATTTTGATCTTCCAGCCAAAGAGCCTTATTATACCAGAGAATGCCTGGGAAAGGAATTGGAACATCTGGGGGTCGGGCTTTTATCCATGGATGAAGAAGGAACCAAAGAGCAGATCGGAGAGATCTTTTCCCATTTGTCCAAAGAAACTATGACAAAAGAACAGTTTAAACAGACTTTGTCCACATTCCTCTACACACTGATGCAGAAAAATACGGCCCTGATCCCCATTATAGCAGGCTACAAGCTGTCCAATAATGACCTTGCCGCCCAGATCAAAAGCCAGCCCCACGTCAGCCAGCTAAAACAGAAAATGGAACAGATCCTGCTGCTTTACATGGAACAGCTGAAAAAACAGCAGGAAAAGAAAGAAGAGTATGTGGTAAAGAAAGCGAAAGTCTACATGGAAAAGCACTTTTCAGAGCAGCTTCTCCTCTCCGACATTGCCGCCCAGTTCCATTTACATCCCAATTACTTCAGCAGCCTGTTTAAAAAGCAGCTGGACATGACTGTAAGAGACTACATATTACAGCTGCGTATGACAAAAGCCAAAGAACTGATGAAAGATCCATCCCTGAAACTGTTGGACATCGCCCTGGCAGTGGGCTATGAAGATGCCGCCCACTTTAACCGGGCCTTTAAAAATGTGACTGGAGTGTCACCATCTGTGTACCGGGACGGGATCAAGAAGCAGTAAAAATATATGTATACGAAGGAGAAAATACAGATGAAAATCGTTGTACTTGATGGATATACAGAGAATCCGGGAGATCTTTCTTGGGATGAGATGGAAAAATACGGAAAACTGGTGGTTTATGACAGGACACCGGCAGAGAAAGTAGTAGAGCGTATTGGCAATGCAGAGGTCGTTTTCACCAATAAAACACCCATCACGAAAGAGATGATGGACGCGTGTCCAAACCTTAAATTTATCAGCGTTCTGGCAACTGGCTACAATGTGATCGATGTGGAGCATGCAAAAGAAAAAGGGATCGTTGTCAGCAACATTCCTACCTATGGAACAGACTGCGTAGGTCAATTTGCCATTGCCCTTCTTTTAGAGATCTGTCACCGCATTGGGCATCATGAAAAAGCAGTAAAAGAAGGAAGATGGGAGACTGATCCAGACTGGTGTTTTTGGGATTATCCGCTGATCGAACTGGCTGGAAAAACACTAGGTATCATTGGTTTTGGCCGTATTGGACAGAAGACCGGCACCATAGCAAAGGCTATTGGCATGAATGTACTGGCCTATGACTCTTATCCAAATGATAAAGGTCGTGATATTGCTGAATATGTGGAACTGGATGAAATATTTGCAGAATCAGATGTGATCGCGCTTCACTGCCCGTTATTCCCGTCTACAGAAGGTATTATTAATAAGGATAACATTGCAAAAATGAAGGACGGAGTTATCATCATTAATAACTCCCGGGGACAGCTGGTTGTGGAAAAAGACCTGGCAGATGCATTAAACAGTGGAAAAGTATATGCAGCCGGACTGGATGTAGTCAGTGAAGAACCAATCCGTAATGATAATCCTCTTCTCACAGCCCAAAACTGCATCATCACCCCTCATATTTCCTGGGCGTCAAAAGAAGCAAGGCAGCGGATCATGGACATGTCTGTGGATAACTTAAGGCAATTTTTAAATGGAACACCGGTGAATGTAGTAAACCAGTAATGGCGGGCAGAAAATAAATATCTATAAAAGCGCGTTTATTTACTGCATAATTCTTATTGAGAAATATTATCAATTATAAAACCGATATACTTAAAAATGGCAAACGCCTCACTCCCTGTAAAGAGTACAAATCACCATCCTGATTTGTACTCTTTTTTTACACTTATTGAGAAAAAGTATATATTAAAGCAAGAATAAATAGATAATAATGAGAAAAACGTTGAATTTCTCCTCTTATTTGTAAGAAATATCCGTGAAAATTAAGAAAGTAAAAGGAGTTCTTGACAACTAACTCAAATTAGCGTATGCTAACTAAGATGAATATGGGTAGGAGTGACTAACCATATAAAAACAACAAGAAAAAGGGGTGAAGAGGATGCCTTTAACAATGGCCACTATCGGCGAAGTAAACACCATCCGCAAAGTAGGCGGAAATGAAGAAACAAAGCGTTTTCTTGAGAACCTGGGATTTGTTGCTGGTGCAGAGATCACTGTTGTATCTGCAATCGGCGGAAATGTAATTGTCAATATCAAAGATTCAAGAGTTGCAATCAATCAGGATATGGCAAGACACATTATGGTTTAATTAAAGCGTATATACTGCAGCGATTTTCCTGAGAGTGAGGATGACTGCATTATATGATATCAGGGTCGAAAGATCCACAGAATACCAAAATGAGTATGACAAAGATAAGAAAGGAGACATAGCAATGACTTTAGGTGATGCAGCAGTTGGAAGCACTGTAGTTGTGACTAAGATCACAGGCGATGGCGCTTACAAACGTCGTATTATGGACATGGGAATCACAAAGGGAAGTGAGCTTTACATTAGAAAAGTTGCTCCTTTAGGAGATCCTGTTGAGATTACCGTAAGAGGTTATGAGCTTTCTGTAAGAAAGAACGATGCTCAGTGTGTAGAAGTAAAGTAATCATACATAACACACCGTGAGAATTTAAGAAGAGTCCTTTGCAATGGACTCATGGAGGTAAAAAGGAAATGGCAATTAAGATCGCACTTGCCGGAAACCCAAACTGCGGTAAAACAACTATGTTTAACGCATTAACAGGTGCCAACCAGTATGTTGGTAACTGGCCTGGTGTTACGGTAGAGAAAAAAGAGGGAAAATTAAAAAGCAAGAGCCAGAGCGAAGAAGTTATCGTAACTGACCTTCCTGGTATCTACTCACTTTCTCCATACACTCTGGAGGAGGTTGTCAGCCGTGATTATCTGTTAAAGGATGATCCAGACGTTATCGTCAACCTGGTTGACGCAACAAACATTGAGCGTAACTTATATCTGACCACTCAGATGATCGAAACCGGTATCCCGGTAGTTATCGCATTAAACATGGCAGACCTGCTTGCTAAGAGAGGTATCAAGATTGATATTGAGCGTCTTTCCATGTTACTTGACTGCCCGATCGTTGAGACTTCTGCATTAAAGCAGACCGGTCTTGACAAGCTGATCGACGAAGCAGTTAAGGTTGCTAAGAAGAAAGAAGTTGATCTTCCTAAGGAGATCTTCTCCAGGGAATTAGAAGCAGCAGTAGCTGAGGTTGAAGGCGTACTGCCAGCAGACATCACTGAGAACAAGAAGAGATGGTATGCAGTTAAGTTCCTTGAAAACGACAGCAAGGTAGTTGAGAGCACACCACTTTCTGCTTCTGGCAAGTCTGTTGTTGAGAATGCAAGAAAAGCAATAGAAGAAGCTCATGATGACGATATGGAAAGTATCGTAACGGATGAGCGCTACAAATTCATCCAGAAGGTAGTTGGAACTGCTGTTAAGAAGAGCGGCGAGAAGCTGACCGTATCTGATAAGATCGACCAGATCGTTACCAACCGTTTCTTAGGTATCCCGATCTTCATGCTGGTAATGTGGGCAGT
>CAVIPV010000190.1:0-4628 GCA_963644495.1 Prevotella sp.
TTCCATGGCTGTTATGACCATAGAAGACGGAAAATACACAGTAGAGACCATCTGGCTGGAAAAAGGCTATGGTACTCCGGGAGCAGCCATTGCCCAGCGGGAAAAGGCAAAAGTAAGCAAATACGAGAAAAAGCAGAAGCGCTACCAGCAAAAGCAGCTTAGCGATGCAAATGACGCAAAAGAAAAAGAACTTCTGTTTACCATTGCAAAAGTCCTTCGTTTCAAGAAGTCAGGAGAATCCAGACTGTGGATCGTCAAGAATGTAGGAAATGATCCAGAACTGACAGCAAAGATCTATGATATCTGTGATACGCTGTCAGATACCGATGCAAGGAGCATACGGGAAAGACTGCGTGATTCTTAAGTTATAGAAAAAATCCCGCCAATCGGCGGGATTTACATCACTTACATTCCCCGCCAGCCGGCGGGGAACACATATACTATCTCTTCATCTTTGATTTTTCTTCTTCAATGGTGACCCGGGATTCTTCCAGGGTACTTCCCAAAACCTTCATGAGAACATCCTTCTCCATAGTAGGAGCGTAGTAGAAGCCCTGCTGGTATTCACATGCATAATGATTTAATGCTTTGATCTGATTTTCAGTTTCTACACCTTCTGCGATGATGCGCAGGTCAAGATCTCTGGCGATCTGGATCAGTCCTCCTGCAATGCAGGCAGAAGCAGGATTGTTCTCCAACTGCCATACGAACATACGTTCCAGTTTAACTGTATTGATCGGCAGGTCTAATACACTGGTCACAGGAGCACAGCCGGAACCGAAGTGGTTTAATACCAGTTCCACGCCCATAGAAGACAGCTCCTGCATAATGATATTTACATTGATATAAACACTGGACAATGCCTCATCGTCCAGTTCCAGAGCCAGTTTCCCTTCCGGGATCTCATAACGGGTAAGAACTTCATTTACCTTATCTAAGAAATCTTCCTGGACTAACAGGATCGGGGATACAGGGATACAGATAGACTCAAATTCTTTTCCGGCCTGGATCAGTTCCTGGATAAAACGGCCGGCATGTTCTAATGCATAGTAGCCTATAGCGCGAATCTGACCGGAGTCTTCTGCAATTGGGATAAATTCCGCAGCGCCTACCAGACCAATGCCCTGAATAAAGATACGCATATAAGAATCGGCTCTTGTAAAGCGTTTTTCCTTTAAATTATAAGTAGGACGGTAGCGTACTTCCAGCTCCTCTTTTTCCAAAGCTGTCTGCAGATAGCGGGCAATGGCCTGACGGCGCATGGCCTTTTCGTGGAGAACAGAATCATATATAGCAGACTGGTTTGCACCCTGTTCGGAAGCTGCCTGTACAGCCAGATCCAGATGTTTAAGGAGCATTTGTGCATTTTCACTGTGGCCCGGATAAGAGCACAGACCGATCTGGGCAGAACATAAGCAGTCAACGCCAGCTACTTTCCATACATTTTCAAAGCGCTCTAAGATCGTATCTGCCAGAGCAGAAGCCTGTCCTTCGCTGCATCCATCTAAAATAAGGATGAATTCCACACCGATATAGCGGTAAACCGTCACTTCGGAAATATCCTTTAAATAATCGGTAATCTGTGATAACAGTTTTTCACAATATTCGTATCCAAATGCCTGGTTTAAGCTTTTGAAGTTTTCCAGATATACTTTTACAGCCATTCCTTTAGATGGAATTGGAGCAAATAATGCATCTAACTGTGCCAGGCACTGGCTGCGGCTGCCTGTTCCTTCAGCCTGGATATCCGGCTGTGAAACTGCTGGTGCAGCAGGTTCCTGGGCCTGCTTTTTCTCTTTTTTATTACGAAACAAATCCATATGATCATTCCTCCCAGATCATTTCTGTATAAGCCTATTTGGCAGAATATAGAAATGTTTTTTTTCATTATAGTATATAATAGTTAAAATCTCAATTTTATTTTCTACTATTTTATAAAATGACTATTTTTTCTTTCCAAAAATACATTCCTATGGTATACTTAATGAAGTATAATCCAACACAAGGAGATATTCATTCATGAAAATGAACCGTGTATTTTTAAAATTAAGCGGCGAAGCCCTTGCAGGTCCTAAGAAGACCGGTTTCGACGAAGACACTGTAAAAGAAGTAGCAAGACAGGTAAAATTATCCGTAGATGCAGGCATTCAGGTAGGTATCGTTATCGGAGGCGGAAACTTCTGGAGAGGTCGTACCAGCGATGCTATTGAGCGTACCAAAGCAGACCAGATCGGTATGCTGGCAACGGTCATGAACTGTATCTATGTTTCTGAGATCTTCCGCAACGCAGGCATGCAGACTGAGATCTTTACTCCATTTGCATGCGGCACTATGACCCGGCTGTTCTCCAAGGACCAGGCAAAAGAGTGCTTTGCAGAGGGAAAAGTAGTATTTTTCGCAGGCGGTACAGGACATCCGTATTTCTCAACAGATACAGGCATTACACTTCGGGCCATTGAGATGGAAGCAGACTGCATCCTTCTTGCAAAGGCCATTGACGGTGTATATGACAGCGATCCGAAGGTAAATCCGGCAGCAAAGAAATTCGATACCATTTCCATTCAGGAAGTGATCGACCGCAAGTTAGCAGTAGTAGACCTGACCGCGTCTATTATGTGTATGGAACATAAGATGCCGATGGCTGTATTCAGTCTCAACGAAACAGACGGCATCGCAAACGCTATGCAGGGCCGTATTAACGGAACCATTGTTACAGCTGAATAATAAGAAAAATCATTACAGAAAAATAAAATGACAGCAAAAGCTGCATGTTCAGGAGGGCATTATGGAAGATTTAAAATTTTATCAGGATAAGATGGACAAGACAATGGATGTTCTGATCGCTGACTACGGCACCATCCGTGCAGGACGTGCAAATCCGCATGTACTGGACAAGATCAAAGTTGATTATTACGGAACTCCAACACCTCTTCAGCAGGTAGGAAACGTATCTGTTCCAGAAGCACGTATGATCGTGATCCAGCCTTGGGAAAAGAGCTTATTAAAAGCCATTGAGAAAGCCATTCTTACATCTGAATTAGGTATCAATCCTACCAACGACGGAAACTGCATCCGCCTGATCTTCCCTGAGATGACAGAGGATCGAAGAAAAGAAGTTGCAAAGGATGTAAAGAAGAAAGGTGACAACGCTAAGGTTGCTGTCCGCAACATCCGCCGCGATGCAAATGACGCGTTTAAGAAGGCAGAAAAAGCAGGAGAGATCACTGAGGATGAGTTAGCTGATCTGACTGAGAAGATGCAGAAACTCACTGACAAGACCATTGAGCGTGTTGACAAGGCAGTAGAAGAAAAGACAAAAGAGATCATGACTGTATAGTCTCTGAAATTGATACGGAGGCAGGAGAGACTCCTGCCTCTTATCTATGTTATAGAGGTTTATAAAGAAAATACTCTCATGGTGGAAAAGGTGAGGAAATATGGCATTAGACAGTAATATGGTAATACCGGTTCATGTGGCCCTTATTTTAGACGGAAATGGCCGCTGGGCGAAAAAAAGAGGCCTTCCAAGAACATTTGGCCACAAAGAAGGCTGCGTTACAGTAGAAAAAACAGTAGAGATCGCTGCCAGAATGGGTATTAAATATCTGACGGTTTACGGATTTTCTACAGAGAACTGGAAAAGATCAGAAGAAGAAGTGGGAGCACTGATGCAGCTGTTCCGCTACTATATGGTCCGTCTGTTAAAGATCGCCTCCGCCAACAATGTGCGGGTAAAGATGATCGGCGACAGAAGACGTTTTGCCCAGGATATCATCGACGGTATCAACCGTCTGGAAGAAGAAACAAAGGACAATACAGGACTTACCTTTGTGATCGCGGTAAATTATGGGGGAAGAGATGAGATCCGCAGAGCAGCTGCGAAACTGGCAGAAGATGTAAAAGCAGGAAAGGTAGCCACAGAAGATATTACAGAGTCTGTGCTTGCTTCCTATCTGGATACAGCAGATATCCCGGATCCGGATCTTCTGATCCGCACCAGCGGGGAGCTTCGTTTGTCCAATTATCTGCTTTGGCAGCTGGCTTATACAGAGCTGTATGTTACAGATTGTCTGTGGCCGGATTTTGATGAGAAGGAACTGGAAAAGGCGATCATCCAGTATAATAAAAGAGATCGACGGTTCGGCGGGGTAAAATAGGGAAAGGAGAATTTTATGTTCACAACACGACTGATCAGCGGTATCGTACTGGTCATCCTTGCTATTTTCTTCGTAGGAAAAGGAGGAGCACTCCTTTTTGCAGTAACAGCCCTTATTTCTTTAGTGGGCCTGTTTGAACTGTACCGTGTTCTTGGGATTGAAAAGCGGTCGGTAGCTGCTGTTGGTTATCTGACAGCAGTGTGCTATTATGGGATCTTATGGTTTGAAGGACAGAAATATCTGACACTGATGATCATTGCGTCCCTGATGCTTTTAATGGCTCTTTATGTTTTTACCTTTCCAAGCTATAAAACAGAAGAGATCACCGGCGCCTTTTTTGGCGTATGCTATGTGCCTGTCATGCTTTCATTTCTGTATCAGACCCGCAGCATGCATGACGGGGCTTATCTGGTATGGCTGATCTTTTTAAGCTCCTGGGGCTGTGATACCAGTGCTTACTGTGTGGGAATG
>CAVIPV010000191.1:0-3933 GCA_963644495.1 Prevotella sp.
CTAGGTTTTATGAATGACCGTCGCGAAGTTGATACAAAAGGTTGTAGGTATTCGGAAAGTCAGTCATTTATCAATATGTGGTTTTGAAGGTATGTATAGATTTAAGGGAACCGTCGGTTAGTATCTGATGGTTCCCTTTTTTGTCTTTAAGCATGCCAAAACAGTATACAGATCACCAATAATTTTGTATACTGGAAATGCTGTTCTCTGTTGCGTTGCAGAGAAAGGGTGTTTCAAAGAGAAAAATACCTGATGTACATTCTCCTGTGCCAGGTAGGATTGGAGGAAAAAATGGAGAAGAAAAAGTTTCAGATGCCTCATACTTATATCATCATTTTTGGGGTTATCCTGGTAGCTGCGTTACTGACCTGTTTCATTCCATTAGGAAAGTATGACACAAAAGAGATCACCTATACGGTCAATGGGTCAGAAAAAACAAGAACTGTTGTTGATCCGGACAGTTTCCAGTATATTCTGGATGAAAACGGCAACAAAGTAACTCAGGCTGCACCGATCTTTGGTACAGAAGATTTCGGCGGCCGCGGCGGTATTGTCAACTATGTATTTGAAGGTATGACTGCAGGAAGCAGAAGTGGCGGAGCAGTAGCTATTATCGCCTTTATTCTGGTAGTCGGCGGTGCTTTCGGTATCGTTCTAAGAACGGGAGCTGTTGAAAGTGGTATTATGCGGGTTATCAACCTGACAAATGGGAAAGAAATCGTTCTGATCCCGATTCTGATCACACTGTTCTCCTTAGGCGGTGCCGTATTTGGAATGGGTGAAGAAGCAATTCCCTTTGTTATGATCCTGGTTCCAATGTTCATTGCTATGGGATATGATGCGGTTGTAGGTATCATGTGCAGCTACGTGGCAACACAGATTGGTTTCGGCAGTTCCTGGCAGAATCCTTTCAGTCTTGCAGTTGCACAGGGCATTGCAGGTATCCCCGTTATGTCAGGGGCCTGGTTCCGTATTCCGTTATGGATCTTCTTTACCGGTTTAACCATTGTATTTACCATGCGTTATGCAGTAAAGGTTAAAAAGAACCCGACTATGTCTGTAGCTTATGAGTCTGACCGTGAGTACAGAGAAGATTTTAAGAATAATGAAAATCAGGACAAACCATTTACTTTAGGTCATAAACTGGTTCTTTTGGATATCCTTGCATGCATGATCTGGACCGTTTGGGGTGTTGTAAAAGACGGCTATTATATCCCGGAGATTGCTTCCCAGTTCTTTGTAATGGGTCTGGTTGCAGGTGTGATCGGACTGATCTTCCACTTAAATGATATGCACTTAAATGATATTCCGGCTGCATTTAACCAGGGTGCAGCAGACCTGTTAGGTGCAGCAATGTGTGTAGGTATGGCACAGGGCATCATCATTATCTTAGGTGGAACCGATGCTTCTTCCGGAACTGTATTAAATACGGTTCTTCACACTATCAGCGGCGCAATGCAGAACTTCCCGCCGGTAGTTTCTGCGTGGCTCATGTATATATTCCAGTCTGTATTCAACTTCTTTGTTGTATCCGGTTCCGGACAGGCAGCTCTTACCATGCCGATCATGGCACCTTTAGCAGACCTGGTAGGTGTAGAGCGTCAGGTAGCAGTACTTGCATTCCAGCTTGGTGATGCATTTACAAACTTTATCGTACCTACTTCCGGCTGTCTGTTAGGTGCGCTGGCTGCAGCAAAACTGGAATGGGGCCGTTGGGCAAAATTCCAGATCAAATTCCAGGCGATCCTGGTTGTATTTGCTTCTATCACAGTAGTCTTTGCCGTTGTCATCGGATTGTCATAACGAAAGTTTAACTTGCTGATCCATTTTCCAGGGATTATAATACTCCTCAAACGCCTGTGAGAGAACAGAGCGTGAAAGGAGTGCAGCAAAATGGAATTGATGATCATTATTGTTCAGGAACTGGATTATCCAAAACTTTCAAGTACCTTTGTCCACAATCATGTAATGGCAACAAAGTTCAGCACAGAAGGTCTGTATCTGAATAAGAAAAACATTACGCTGATGGTGTGCATTGAAAAAGAAAGAGAAGAGGAGATCCTGGATTATATTCGCCAAAGCTGTACAGAACGAATGGAAGAACGTCAGGTTTGCGAATATAATGGAATGACCATGGTAGACATTACCAAAGGTGTAAAGGTAGGCGGCGCCATTGTATTTTTCCTGGATGTTGACCGGATGATGAAGTTTTAAACTTTTAAATCGTAAATAGTGAAAGTAGGATCCACCTTGCGGGCTGCCGCAGGGTGGATTTTTTGTGCCAAAAACAAATGTCACCTGTGGTAACCCTTGTTTTTCTTTTGCACTCATTATATAATGTCATCAGAAAGGTTGTAAAAACAACGAAACTACTGATCGTGAGGAAAAAACACATGGAAGAAGCATTAAGCTGTATTGGACGGATGCCCATCTTTAGCGGGATCGGGGAAGAAGAACTGTATACACTGATCAAATGCTGTGATGGACAGATGGCAGTATTTGAAAAAGGCCAGTGGATCTTTCAGGCGGGAGAAGAGCTGGGATATATCATGGTTGTTTTAAAAGGACAGCTGGCTGTTGTCCAGGAAGATTTCTGGCATCAGGAAAAAGAAACGCTCCATATTATGCCGGGAGAGATATTTGGAGAAAATTATGCAAGCGCAGGCAGCAGGACACTGCCTGTAAGCATCAAAGCAGCAGAAAACAGCGAAGTCCTGTTTTTAGACTATGAACGTTCCCTTACCTTCTGCACTATGGCATGTCCATTCCACAGTATGATGGTTCATAACCTGATCAGACTTATGAGCGCAGGCAAAGGAAATATAGAAGAAAAACTGGAACACATATCCCAAAAGACCACCAGGGATAAACTGCGCTCTTATTTATCCCGCAGAGCACTGCTGGAAGGCAGCAACAGCTTTGATATCCCATTTAACCGTCAGGAACTGGCCGATTACCTGGGCGTAGACCGAAGCGCCATGTCCAGTGAACTGGGAAAGATGAAAGCGGAAGGGATACTGGAATTTAAGAAAAATCATTTTGTACTGATCACAAAGGAGCTAAGTTAAGGAGATGAAAGAGGCATATACAGCAGAACAGCTGAATCTGATCTATGAATCTGTATTAGACCAGGTGGAAGAAGGAGTGGTCATCTCTGATGATGAAAACAGGATACTTTTTATTAATCGTGCAGCAGAAGTAATTGAAGGTGTAGATGCGAAAAAGTCTATTAACAAGAGAATGGAAGAACTGTATTCACCTACAGAACTGACGCCCAATCAAAGCCACCATTCCGTTGTGCTGGATACAGGTATTCCTGCTAATGAATATTATAACAAATATATAGTAAAAGAAAATCATAAGATCGTCAATGCACTGGAGCGTATGTTCCCTGTGAATGAGGGAAAAAAGACCATTGCCGTATATTCTCTGATCAAAAACCTTCCGGTGCTGAAAAAGTCCATGGAACAGAGCCTGGGCCTGTATACCCATTTTGCAGAAGAAAAGCCGAAAAACGGTACAAAATATACGTTTGGAAGCATTCTGGGAAATGATATCCGTTTTGTAGAGACCATTTCCAATGCAAAACATGTGGCAAAGAACCAGACAAATGTGTTGATCTATGGTGAGACAGGAACAGGTAAGGAATTATTTGCCCAGAGTATCCACAATTACAGCAGTTATCAGGCTGGGCCCTTTATTTCTGTAAACTGCGCAGCTATTCCAAATACACTTCTTGAAAGCATGTTTTTTGGAACCACAAAAGGCGCTTATACAGGGGCAGTGAATACCCCGGGACTTTTTGAACAGGCAGAAAATGGAACTATATTTTTGGATGAGATCAACAGCATGGATATGGCACTTCAGGCCAAAATCCTAAAGGTGATCGAAAACAGGACCGTGCGCCGCATTGGAGCAGATAAAGAGACGGAG
>CAVIPV010000191.1:3943-4510 GCA_963644495.1 Prevotella sp.
ATCCGCTGCAGGATCTTATGTGCTTTAAACGAAGATCCGGTTCAGTGTATTGAGGACGGAAAGCTGCGCCGGGACTTGTATTACCGGTTATCTTCCTGTATTTTACATATCCCGCCGCTGCGGGAGCGGAAAAGTGATATTCCTTTATACTGCAACTATTTTCTCAGCCGTTTCAATAAGGAGTACAGCCAGCGGATCGAACGGGTGGATGAGGGATTATTAAGTCGTTTTATGAGTTATAACTGGCCGGGAAATATAAGAGAACTGCAGCATGTGATCGAAAGCGCCTATTCTGTGGCAGAAGAATCCATCCGGGTACTGAAACTGGAAAATATTTCCCCTTATTATAAAAGTTCCTTTGTAGAAGAAAATGGAAACTTAAAGACGGAAACCGCAAAAACGGCAGAAGACATCGTGTATGAGATGCAGCAGGATACGGCTTCAGAGGGTTTTACCCCGCAGCCCTCTGGTCTGAAAGAGCAGATGGATGCCTATGAAAAGGAGATCATCATCAGGACCCTTGCAGAGACCAATGGAAACGTAACAGCTGCCGCCCAGATCCTGGAG
>CAVIPV010000192.1:0-4460 GCA_963644495.1 Prevotella sp.
CGGGTATTCCGGATGAGGTCCTACACCTTCATAGTTAGGACTTACTAATATAACGGTTCCGCCAGATGCCCCTTTTAACGCCGGCTCCGCTCCGTAAATAGCTTTTGGGGACTGCCAGAAGTCCTGGTCAGCCGGATGAGAACTGACGATCACAACATCGGCTTTTTCCGTTACCTTGCATCCTAACGCCTTTTTACCGATCTTTACGCCTTCACGATGGGCTTTTACATAATCACCAGCTACTGCTTTATATAACTGCAGTCCCGGTGTCAGAACCGTATTGATGATAAAATCAAGACCTATTTTCTCTACCCAGCCTTCCATCATGTCACGCACTGGTGTTGTGCTCCAGCCAAACATGTTGTCATCGTATAAACTGGCTTTTAAATGGAAATAGGATACGGTATCTTCTCCTGCTACTCCCGGAAAAATGATCTTTCCTCCGCCGCCCCAGCCCATAACAGGATGGGGAACCAGATTTCCCACGCCGATCCTTATATCTGCATCCATAATGGACTTTGTAGCAAATAAAGGAGCTCCTTCCTGGGAATCACATATGTAAACCAGTTCTTTTGGATCTTTAAATTCAGAATTTACAACGCTGTATGAATCATAGATCTCTTTTCCCACGCGGTCTTTGATCTCATCTTCTGTCATATAACGGTGGCTTCCCAAAGCGATCACGATCTTTATATCCTTTTTTTCTGCTCCGCATTCCTGAAGTTTTTTCATAAGCACCGGAAGGATCAGTGACACAGGTGTTGGTCTGGAACCATCATCTGCGATCACAACGATCTTTTTGCCTGGTTTTACAATTTCTTCCAGTTTTTTTCCGCCAATAGGGTTCTCGATTGCATCAAGCAGCACCTGTCCCGGATCTTCTGCCGGAAAAATCTCAGGTGGATCTAACAAGCCGATGAAATTTTCTTCCGGGATCTCAAAATAAACGGTTTTATCTCCATAAGGGATTCCTGTTTTCACGGTTTTACTCCTCTCTTGGCCATAACTGTATCACCGATCAGTTTCATCCGTTCTTTGTATTCTTCCTCAGTCAGTGTGATCTTATCTTTTTCCTCCGGGAACAGAACGAAAGGACCGCCCCAGCCAAGTTTTCCTTTATATTTCGGGCAGATCGTATAATGTACATGGGTAACCTCATCACCATAGATCGCATAATTGATCTTATCTGCACCAAACAGTTCTTTTATGGTCTGTGCCAGTGCACACACATCATCCATAAATTCGTCCCGGTCTGCTTTGGGAATCTCATAGATCTCATTGTAATGTTCTTTGTACATAATGGTGCAGCGCCCAGGCAGTGTCTGATCCTTGCATAAGAACACACTGGATGCCTTCAGGTCACAGATCTTAAACAGGAGACTGCGAAATCCTTCATCCTGCTCACAGTAATAACATCCATCCATTTTTTTCATCTTTCAATTCCCTCCTCATTATTTGATCGCACCTGCTGTATGATCTCCGGTAATATAATTTCTGATACATATAAACAGGATCACTAACGGTACAGTGGTATACATAGCTCCGGCCATTACATAATGCCACGGGATGCCCACTGCCGGATTGTTCTTTAATATTTCATATAAACTTACGATGATCGGTTTCTTTTCTGTTGTGGAAATAAAAGTAAATGCGAAAAGGAATTCATTCCACGTTCTTGTAAATGCGAAAATAACGGCAACTGCAATACCAGTACTTGATACCGGCAAAAAAAT
This sequence comes from Prevotella sp., assembly GCA_963644495.1. GTDB lineage: Bacteria > Bacillota > Clostridia > Lachnospirales > Lachnospiraceae > Enterocloster. The sequence goes on from CAVIPV010000192.1 coordinate 1,734, forward strand.
CTTTGTCATGACCATTCGTGAATTGCAGCCGTCGATCTTGGCTGCTTCCACTACTTCTTTGGGCACACTGTCAAAGGTAGCCTTAAGCATCAGCACGATAAACGCCAGGTTAAATGTGGTATTCATTAACACAAGGCTTAACCAGTTATCAATCAGCCCCATTTTATTCATCATAGAATAAAGGGGGATAATGACTATGACCGGTGCAAACATCTGGCTTACAAGGACCAGATAATACAGCTGCTTTTTAAAGTAAAAATTCAAATTGGAAAATGCATAAGCTGCCGGTATGGCGATCACCATGATCAGTACGATGGTCATGCTGGTAATGATAACACTGGCTTTAAAGCCATTTATAATATGCATTTTCTTAAATACTTCCACATAGTTTTCAAAGGCGAAAACTTTTGGAATCCATGTTACCGGCATTGTAAATACATCATTGGCTTTTTTTAATGACACAGAGATCATTGCCACTACCGGAAACATCAGTACCAGAAGGATAAATACCACTAATAATCCAAAAAGAATCCATCCTGCTTTCTTTTTTCCATTACTCATAGCGTGTATCCTCCTCTTTGGAATTCACATACATAACAGCGAATACCGACAAGATCAGAAAACTTACCACGCTGATCGCTGCAGAATAGCCGCGGTTATTAAACTGGAAAGCATTCTGATAAATGAAGTTGACCATGATGGAGGAAGAGTTTGCCGGACCTCCCTGTGTCATCATGAAAATAACATCAAAGGTATTAAATGCCCATATTCCGATCAGAAGACCTAAGGTACGCATGGATGATGTGATCAGAGGAAATGTAATATTCTTAAACTGCTGCCATCCATTTGCTCCGTCGATCCTTGCAGCTTCGTAAATATACGTTGGAATGGAATACATGGTTGATAAGATATTTAGTGCACAGAAAGGTGCAACTGCCCATATATTTACGATCATAACTGCCAGAAGGGAGGTTTTTGTATTTCCTAAAAAGTCCACAGGCATCTTTAAAATATGGGTATCCATTAAAAACTGGGTGATGTGTCCAAACATTGGATTGTACATCAGGCGCCATATCATACAGGATACTGCTGCTGGCATGGCATAAGGGATCAGCATGATGGCTGTCATCATCCGTTTTCCAAGGAACTGTCTGTATAATACCAATGCCATTCCCAGGCCTAAAAGCAGCTTAAAAAATACACCGATAAAGACCCATATAAATGTGTTAAGGAACATTCTGGGGGTATCTGAATTCAAGAACAGGTCCTGGAAATTTTTTAATCCCACAAAAAGCATTTCCCCATTGACTCTTCGTTCAAAAAACGACATATAAAATACCTGTGTGATCGGATATATTATAAATGTCACAAACACGATAAACATGGGCAGGATATATAGTAGATTGACTGCCTTTTCATTATGTTTTCTGGTGGAACTGTGATTCATTTTCATCTCCCCTGTCCTCTTAAAAGATCCGCGGGCAAAAAATTTGCCCGCAGAAATATTGTCTTACTGTTTTTTCAGCAGTTCATCAACCTGATTTCCTGCAAGTTCCATTGCGTCTTTTGCACTGATCTCGCCCATAACTGCTTTTGTGATAGCATCTGCCATTGCCTTCTGTACTTCTTCCCAGCATGTGATAGATGGTTTAAATTTAGCCATAGGTTCCATTTTTGCAAATGGAGCAACCATAACGTTGGATTCATCTGTAAAATCTGCGATCTCTTTGTAGTAGCTCTGCTGATTTGGAACCCAGCCGGCCTGATTGATAACCTGGCCCTGATATTTTGCTGTATGCCAGAACTCCAGCCACTTCGCTGCTGCTTCCTGGTTTCCAGTGTTAAATACTAAATCTACGTCCATAACGCCTAACGCATATTTAGATCCGGAAGGTCCTGCTAAGGGCTCTGTGATCTCTGCCCAGCTGTAATCTTCTCCTGCATCCTTTAACGCTGCCAGACCCTGTGCATTGTGGAAATAAGCTGCTGCGATCTGGGTTGTAAAGTTGTTCTGTGTGCTGTTGATATCTGCCTGGCCATAATCTGGTACTGCATACTGAGCCATATCTGCATACATCTGAAGAGCAGCTACACCATTTTCATTGTTAAAGCCATTGGCTGTTCCGTCTTCGTTCATTACATCTGCATCATAAGCCCACAGGATCGGAAGGAAGCAGTCTAATGTATTCTTCGGATGTCCTGCAACCATTGTATAAGCATACTTGCCGGAAGTTGGATCTGTTAACTTTGGTGCCTCTGCCAGGAACTCTTCCCATGTAGTAGGCGCTTTGTCAATTCCAGCCTCTTCCATGCGGTTCTTATTAAACAGCATTCCACGGATGGACATGTAAGACGGCATTGCCCATAATTCATCTCCTACCTTACATACATCTAAAGCTGCCTCTGAAAAATCATTATACAGATCTTCACTGATCAGCTTGTCAATGGCTACTGTATAGCCGGCTTCCTTAAACTGCTGGGTCCATGATGAGAAACCATACATTGCATCTGGCATATTATTGCCTTCCGCCAGTGTTAAGATCTTCTGGTATGCATCACTGTATGCCCAGCTTTCCAGTTTTACTTCAATACCTGTCTCAGCCTTAAATTCTTCTGCTGCCTGTTTTAAAAGTTCCATGCCGGTATCACCTAATGTAACATAGGTAATGGTAGTGCCTTCTCCTGCGCTGGCAGATGATTCAGCTGCTTCGCTGGCTGGTGCAGCAC
>CAVIPV010000193.1:0-4338 GCA_963644495.1 Prevotella sp.
AATTGCGAGAGTGCAAAGCACGTAGCAATTCGGTATCAGAGGGGTCAAAATACCTTTTGACCCTAACATCATAATTTATAAAGTGTAGGTGAAAAATGATGAATTTTGGAATGAGATGTCATGATCTTTGTCCAAAGACGGATATAGATACATTGGTAAGTACAATTGCTGCCAACCATGTAGATCAGATCCAGCTGGCCATGGGAAAATCGATTGCAGGATATAGTTTTGATTATGGGCATTATTCTCCCGGATTTGCGCGTATGATCAGAAAAAAACTGGATGATAATAACATCCATGTAGCTGTACTGGGCTGTTATATCAATCCTGTTAATCCGGATGAAAAAGAACGGCAGAAAGCAGTTGCGAAGTTTATCGAACATCTGAAGTATGCAAAAATCCTGGGAGCGGACATGGTAGGAACGGAAACAGGACGCTATGATCCGAATTTCAAGGTAGTTCCTTATACCTATACAGAAGGCTGCTATCAGTTATTACTGAAGAGCATGAAGGAAATTGTATCTGCTGCGGAAAAATTAGGAGTGATCGTGGGCGTTGAGGCGGTTCATGATCATACGCTTTATTGCCCGGAGATCATGAGACGGTTTCTGGAAGATATTGATTCTCCTAACGTAGAGGCAATTTTAGACCCGGTTAATCTGATCAGTGCAGAGCATGTAAACGATCAGGATGAAGAAGTGGATAAAGCATTCCGCCTGTACGGCGACAGGATATCTGCGGTTCATGTAAAGGATTTTGTGCTGAAAGACGGAAAACCGGAATTTGCCCATGTGGGCGATGGTTTGTTTCATTACGAACCTTTAATGAGAAATCTGAAGAAAGACAAGCCCTATATCACCATGCTGCTGGAAAATTCCACAAAAGAGCGATACCATCAGGATGTAGAATATTTACAGAAGATTTATGATGCGGTATAAGACCAAAGGCAGGTGCAGGAAAGACTCCGGTAGGACATCGAATAATTGAGAGAAAAGCAGGAAGGACTTCTGTTAAAACAGAAGATTTTCCTGCTTTTTCTGTAAGGTGCAGAATTCGTGTGTCAGATGGGTAAAACACCTTTTGACCCTAACACCGTAATATGGTATGATACCACAAGAGTACACGGATGGATATTATGATGTTGGGGTTAAAAAACTTTTTGACCCTGGTATCATGGTATTATAGATGTTTACAGAGCGGCAGGTATTTGCATGGAAGAAATGTATGTATATAAAAATCAGAAAAAGTTAAGATGGGGTTATACCACCGGTACCTGCGGGGCGGCGGCTTCTATGGCAGCGGCTCTTATGCTTCTTGGGCAGAAACGGGTGGGCCAGGTAAAGGTTTCCACTCCCAAAGGCGTGGATCTGGGCCTGGAGATCGAGGAGATCCGTTTTACAAAGAATCAGGCAGTGTGCGCTGTGCGAAAGGACTCAGGGGATGATCCGGATGTGACTAATGGGATCGCCGTCTATTCCAGAGTATCCTATGGAGATGATAAGCCGGAAACGGACGGCTACATCTGGGAAAATAAGGGTGTCCGGCTGCATCTTACAGCAGGAGAAGGCGTTGGCACAGTGACAAAACCGGGACTTGCCTGTGAAGTGGGAAAACCAGCTATTAATCCTGTGCCAAGGGAAATGATCTTTACTCATGTGGAGAAAGCCTGCAGGCAGACTGACTATAAAGGCAGTCTTCATATTGAAATATTTATCCCTCAGGGACTGGAGATCAGCAAAAAAACCTTTAATCCCCGTATGGGCATCAAAGGAGGAATCTCCCTTTTGGGAACCAGCGGCATGGTAGAGCCTATGAGCGAGAAGGCACTGACAGATACTATACGCCTGGAACTGCACCAGAAGCATGTAGCAGGGCTTAACAGCATGATACTGACTCCGGGAAACTATGGGGAAAGCTTTTTACGGGATGAGCTGGATGTAAATCTGGACTATGCTGTAAAATGCAGCAATTTCATTGGAGAGTCCCTGGATATGGCGGTTCAGGAAAATATAAAGGAAATACTGTTAGTAGGCCATGGAGGAAAGCTGATCAAACTGGCAGCCGGTGTGATGAACACCCATTCCTCTGTAGCGGACGGAAGAATGGAAACTCTGGCAGCCTGGGGCGGTGCCTGCGGCGCAGGGCCGGAGCTGATCCGGGAGATTTTGGAGTCTGTCACTGTAGATCAGGGTCTAAAGCTTTTAGAGACAGTTCCAGGGCTTCGGGAAAAGGTCATGGAACAGGTGGTAAGACGTGCCTGGGAACATTTAACCTTGCGGGTCGGAGAGTCCATGAAAGTAGAGTGTATCCTGTTTACCAATGAAAGAGGCATTCTGGGAATGTCTCCGGGAGCCAGGGAGATGTTAAAAAGGATACTGGCACAGGATATGACGAAGCTGGACTGAAAATAAAAATGTATGGAAACGATAAATAGCAAATAAATGAAAGACAGAAGCAGTAAATAGAGCGGGAAATAGGCGAAAACAAATTCCGGAAAGGAAGAAAAATATGGTACATATCGTAGGAGCAGGTCCGGGAGCAGAGGACCTGATCACAGTAAGAGGACTGAGACTTTTAAAAGAGGCAGATATTATTATCTATGCTGGTTCCCTGGTCAATCCAGGCTTATTAAAGGAGACAAAACCGGGGGCAGTGATCTATGACAGCGCAAAAATGACTCTGGAACAGGTCATGGAAGTCATTAAACAGGCGTGGAAAGAGGAAAAAGAGGTAGTCCGCCTGCATACAGGAGATCCTTGTCTTTACGGCGCGATCAGAGAGCAGATGGATGCCATGGATAAACTGGGGATCACCTATGATATCTGTCCGGGGGTCAGCTCTTTCTGCGGTACAGCAGCGGCTTTGCAGATGGAATATACTCTTCCGGGGATCTCACAGAGTGTTATCATCACCAGAATGGCAGGAAGAACACCGGTGCCGGAGCGGGAGAGCATCCGCCGGTTTGCCCCCCACCAGGCCACTATGGTGATCTTTTTAAGCACAGGCATGTTAAAAGAACTGTCAGAGGAATTAATGGCAGGCGGCTATCCGGCGGATACACCGGCAGCGATTGTATACAAGGCAACCTGGCCGGAAGAAAGGACGGTCCGCACTACTGTGGCGCAGCTGGCAGAGGCAGCAAAGCGGGAGAATATTACCAAAACAGCTTTGATCGTAGTGGGAAATACCGTGGCGCAAAATGGTTACGACCGGTCAAAACTGTATGATCCGGGATTTACCACAGAATTCCGCATGGCAGAAAGCTCCCACAGCGGGAAAATGGTTTCGGCTGTGCCGGAAATGATCGTGTCTGTCCAGGAAGGTAAAGCAACAGAAAAAAGCGAAAAGGCAGAAGGTGGAAAAGAAAACGCAGCACCGGGCAAATTGTATGTAGTAGGCATGGGCCCAGGTTCCCTGGACGGAATGACAAGAGAGGCTTTTAAAGCCATTGGAGACTGCCAGGTGATCGCCGGTTATACGGTATATGCAGACCTTGTAAAGTCTTATTTCCCGGATAAAGAATATCTCACTACCCCTATGACAAAAGAAGAAGCACGGTGCCGCATGGCTTTTGAATGCTGCATGGAAGGCAAAGATACTGCTATGATCTGCAGCGGGGACAGCGGTGTTTACGGCATGGCGGGACTGATCCTGGAGCTGTCCGTAGAATATCCGGGAGTGGAGATCAAGATGATCCCAGGGGTTACAGCTGCCTGTGCAGGGGCTGCAGGCCTTGGAGCGCCGCTTACCCATGACTTTGCTGTGGTCAGCTTAAGCGACCGCCTGACCCCTATAGAAATGATCTGGGAGCGCATTGAAAAAGCAGCTATGGCAGATTTTGTCATCTGTTTATATAATCCCCGCAGTAAAGGCAGACCCGACTATTTAAAACAGGCCTGTGAGCGGATCATGAAATACCGTTCTCCTGAGACGGTCTGCGGCATAGCATCCTGCATTGGCAGAGACGGGGAAGAGATGAAAGTAATGACCTTAAAGGAACTGGCAGATTATCCCGCTGATATGTTTACCACTGTATTTATCGGAAAATCCAGTACCGTGCAGATCGACAAATGGATGGTGACCCCAAGAGGTTATCTGCAGAAAAAGGAGAAATAACATGGCAAAAAAACATGTGATCCTGTTTGCAGGGACCACAGAAGGCCGCATACTGGCTAACTGGCTGGATCATCAGTTTGGCGTCACCGGTACTGTCTGTGTGGCAACAGAATACGGGGCAGAGCTTTTGGCAGAGGAGATCCCTTTAAAGCATTTAAAGGTACACTGTGGCCGTCTGGACGAAAAGGGGATAGAAGCTTTTCTGGAAAAAGAAAGCCCATC
>CAVIPV010000194.1:0-4211 GCA_963644495.1 Prevotella sp.
GCTACGTAAGAGTCCACCATGGAATGCTTCCGGCCTGCGTAAAAGCATGTCCGGTAAAGGCGCTGCAGTTGGTAGATACGGAGGCCGAAGAGCCACAGATCCCACCAGAACATTCTTTGAGAATGACAAGTGCGGGAATGTTGAAGCAGCAGGTATAAAATCCGAAAAATAAGGATAGTATATGTTCACGTGTTAAAATCAGTAATAAGTTGCGTATTTGTAAATAATATGTTAGGATAAGAGAAGGTCAAAGGAGACGCTGTGAGATGGGCATAGTGTCTCTTTTTTTACCCGGAAATAGCAGGCTTAGTTTCTGGGAGAATAACAAGAAAATGAGGTAAAGAGTATGAAAGAAAAAAAGAAAATGTCCCTGGCAATGAAAATATTCATTGCATTAGTATTGGCAATCCTGACAGGCCTTCTGCTTCAAAGTCATGCAAGTTTTGCTGATACTTATATCAAGCCTTTTGGTACTATCTTTCTGAACCTGGTGAAATTCATTGTTGTGCCGATTGTTCTGTTTTCTATTATGTGCGGCATTATTTCCATGAGCGATATTAAAAAAGTAGGCGCTATTGGATTGAAAACCGTTGTGTTTTACCTGTTTACCACTGCATTTGCAGTTATCATCGGCCTGACCGGCGGCAACCTGTTTAAACATCTTTTCCCTGTCATTGCTACTACAGACCTTTCTTACGAAACGGCGGAAACTACTTCCTTTATGGACACTCTGGTGAATATCTTTCCGTCCAATTTCGTTTCTCCGATGGTCGATGCCAATATGCTTCAGATCATTGTTATGGCGATTCTGCTTGGTTTTGCCATTATTCTGGTAGGAGAGAAAAATGTCCGTGTAGTAAATGCATTTAATGACCTGAATGAGATTTTTATGAAATGCATGGAAATGATCTTAAACCTTTCACCAATCGGTGTGTTCTGTCTGTTGTGTCCGGTCATTGCGGTTAATGGTCCTACTATTATCGGCTCTCTGGTTATGGTGCTTCTTGCCGCTTACATTTGCTACGTTGTTCATGGGGCTGTCGTTTATTCCGCAACTGTAAAATTACTGGGCGGTATCAGTCCGCTGAAATTTTTTAAAGGAATGCTGCCGGCTATTATGTTTGCGTTTTCCAGCGCATCCTCCGTGGGAACGCTTCCCATCAATTTAAGCTGTACGGAGAAGCTGGGAGCCAAAAAGGAGATTGCTTCCTTTGTTCTTCCTTTAGGTGCAACCATAAATATGGATGGCACGGCAATCTATCAGGGTGTCTGCGCAATCTTTATTGCTTCCTGTTACGGCATTAATCTGACCATTAATCAAATGATCACCATTGTACTGACTGCAACCCTTGCATCCATCGGAACGGCCGGAGTGCCCGGTGCGGGTATGATCATGCTGGCGATGGTACTGACCTCTGTTGGACTTCCGGTGGACGGAATTGCTCTGGTAGCCGGTGTTGACCGTATTTTTGACATGGGCCGTACCACAGTTAATATCACCGGTGATGCAGCCTGCACCATGGTTGTTTCCAATCTGGAAGCAAAGAAGGAAGAAAAGAAGGCTGCTTTTTAAAGTTTATCGGGTATTAAGAAAGAATACTGCTGTCAACCGATTGATGGACCTATATCCAGGTTGGCAGCGGTATTTTTTATGCACCTGAAAATTTAGGATAGAGGTTTTGTAAATTTCAGAAATACCTATTAACAAATTGACAAAGTAGGAAATAAAGGGTATGATTGGCACAAAAGAAAAACAGGAAGAATGGATAAAGTTTGTAGAAAGGAACTTAATTTATGACAAGATCACAGATCCGAAAATACGCGTTTATTAAATCCATCCCTATTATGTGCAGCTATATTTTTGTCGCTATGGCCTACGGTATTATGATGGAAGACGCAGGTTTTAAGTGGTATTATTCCCTGCTTGTGAGCCTGACAGTGTATACAGGAGCTTTCCAGTTTGTGCTGATCACATTTTTAAGCAGCGGAGCTTCTATTATAACTGTGGCTCTGACAGCGCTGCTGATGAACAGCCGCCAAAGCTTTTACAGCCTTACATTTCTGGAAGATTTTAAGAAAATGGGAAGACGGATGCTTTATATGATCCATACTATGACCGATGAGACTTATGCAGTAAACTGTACACTGGAACTGCCCCGGAAAGAGAAAGAAGATACCATGTTTCTGGTAGCGCTTTTCAGCCGCTGTTACTGGATGATCGGCTCTGTTTTAGGGGGGATGTTAGGACAGCTGATCCCATGGGATATGGAAGGGATTGACTTTTGTATGACGGCTTTGTTTGTGATCATTTTTATCGACCAGTGGGAGAAGGCGAACCGGCATACACCGGCGCTTGCCGGTCTGGGGATCGGTATTATCTGTCTGGCGATATTTGGAGCATCCAGCTTTATGCTTCCGGCATTGTTATTAACATCGGGACTTTTGGTAGTATTGCAGAAGAGAAGGGAGGAAGCATAAATGAGTACAGAAAGAATACTGATCATGATCGCGGTTTCAGCTCTTTGTACTTTCTTCCTTAGGGCTCTGCCATTTCTGGCATTCGGTGGATCTCAGAAGATGCCGGACTGGCTGGACCGTCTGGGAAAAACACTTCCTTCAGCTATTATGGCGGTGTTGATCGTTTATTGTTTAAAAGATGCGGGAAGTGATGTGGTGCATATCGGGCTTCCAAAGGCAGCAGCAGTAGCCATCGTGGCACTTACATATAAATGGAAGCATAATACATTAGTAAGTATTGCAGTGGGAACAGCGGGATATATGATCCTTTTGCGGCTGGCAGCTTTAATGTGATCATCTAATAATAAAAGCGGTGCAGGAAACATATCACAATCCAGATGATATGTATCATGCATCGCTTTTTGTTATATCTACGACCCTTCTGCCAACGGCAGAAAACCTCTGTCTATATTAATTTCTCTTAGAAGCGATCAGTTCTCCGGAAGTATTTCCGTGGCAGATCGGTTTCCATTCTACTTTCTTTACCAGAGCTACTGCAGAGATGGGAATATAAGTGAACATGAAGACCGGGAATGTAAATGTGTACAGGATCTTCTTTAAAACAGGCATATCCACCTGCTTCCATTCACTGATCATGGTAATAGCACCATAAACCAAAAGGCTTAAGTAGAACATAACAAGGGTCCTTGTAAGGAAGGAAATGTTCTCGGCTGCGATCATTCTTGCTATGTAACCAGGTTCTGTCATATAGGAAAATGCCATTCCCAGGTTGATCAGGATAGCAGCAAGAGTAAAGAACATGCCAGGTGCAACAGTCATGAAAATATCATAACAGGAGAAAGATTTTCTTCCGCCTTGGAAAAATCCTTTGATCAGGCCTAAGCTGTAATGCCAGTCTACCTGATAAAATCCTTTGGACCAGCGTAATCTCTGAGTCCAGGACTGACCGAATTTTACAGGCTGTTCATCGTAGATAACAGCCTTGTCACAGTAACCGATCACTTTGCCTTCAATGGCACAGTTGACGGAAAACTCAATATCCTCCGTCAGCAGATGGAATGGCCAGCCTCCATTTTCACGGATCACTTCACCGGAAACTAAAAAGCCGGTCCCGGAGATGGCACAGTTGGTTCCAAGAAGCATTCTTGGGAAGTTTAAAAAACGTGCCTCACGAAGGAACCATAAACCATAGCCTGCAGATATCCAGTTAGAACCGAAGTTCTTGGAATTGCGGTAACTTGTAAGAGCTGCAAAATGTCCGCTGTCAAAGGTGGCATTCATTTCTTTTACAAAATCGGGATCAACATAATTATCTGCATCAAATACGAAGTAACCGTCATATATATCTTTACCGGAAGCAGAAAGACATTTGAACAGATAATCAAGGGCATAACCTTTGCCTACCTGCTGATGATTATAACGGCGGTAGACTTTTGCGCCTGCCTGGGCTGCAACCTGGGCAGTCTCATCTGTACAGTTGTCTGCGATCACATAAATATCAAGAAGTTCAGAAGGATAATTCTGGGCTTTCAAACTGGCGATCAGTCCGCCGATGACATTTGCTTCATTTCTTGCAGAAATAACAGCTGCATAGCGGTGAAGCTTATGAGAGCCAGTTTCATTTTTCCGGTGCTTCATAAAAAGACCAAGGAGCAGATATCCGATCTGATAAAAATAAAATACTACAAATACAGTTGCGATCACAAAATTAAAATAGTGGATCATCTGAAGCG
>CAVIPV010000195.1:0-4186 GCA_963644495.1 Prevotella sp.
CATGCTAATTGACAGCTGAGTACTAGGTTTTGAGAGAAACGACGGAAGTCAGGTTTCATTAGAAAAGTCAAGGCTTTTTTCGCTTCTTAAGCTCTCCTACATACTCTAAAACGCAGTCTTTCAGCTTTTTTACACTGTCAGAAGGCTCGGCATCCTTTTTCATACCCATTCCCAGTTCCCGGATGCATTCTGGCGTCACAGGGATACAGCGCACATCATCTGTATTTCCCCGGATCATAAATTCTGACATCATGGAGATGCCAAGGCCTTTCCCCACCATGCGGATCACTGTCTCATCATCTACATAAACAGTCTGCTCATTGGCTTTGACTCCCGCCTTTCCAAAAGCTGCATGAACATCAATATCAAAACGGCCATAGGGCATGAGAAAGTCCTTTCCTTCAAATTCTTTTAGTGGAAACCGGGTACGGCCATTTAATGGATAGTTTTTCGGAAGTATGGCATATAACAATTCGTCATAAAGAGGCGTCCATTCGCAGTTTTCTCCCCTCTGCCTGCTGGCAAAGATCACGTCTGTTTTCCCTTCCTGAAGCAGCTCAAAAGGTTCTAATGCATGATCCACCATACGCAGATCTACGTCCACCTTAGGGCAGATTCTTCGGAAACGGTATAAGATCTCCGGCAGCCAGAACATTGCCATACTTGCATAGGCTGCAATGCGGATGGTCTCTCCCTGCTGCTTTGCCATGGCCTGAATGCGGTTTTCCAGACTGGCATTAGCCTGAAGGAACTGCCTGATAGCCGGCATCAGCTCTTTTCCCTGCCCGGTAAGGGAAATGCCATTATGACTTCTTATAATAAGAGGAAAGCCGATCTCACGCTCCAGGCTGTTTACCAGGTGGGTGAGGCCGGACTGGGTATAGCCTACTACCTCTGACGCCTTGGAAAAGCTTCCCAGATCTACAGCCGTCATTAATATTTCCAGTTTCTTTGCATCCATTAAGATTTACGCTCTCCCTTCTCCGGTTTCTATTGATCTGTATCCCTTACTCCCTATTAACAGGATATTACATTTTGTCATAGTTCTATTATAAACATGGATTTCACAAACTGCAAGGTACGCCCTACAATGGAGTTATAAGATTACATGATAAATATGAGGTGATCCACGATTATGAATAAAAAACAACTTTCTCTCCACCAGCGCCTTCTGGTGGCAGCTACATTATTTGGTATGTTCTTCGGCGCAGGAAACCTGATCTTTCCGGTACACCTTGGGCAGCTTGCAGGAAGAAACCTGCTCCCGGCTATAGCCGGTTTTATCATTACCGCTGTAGGCATCCCGATCCTTGGAGTTGCAGCTATTGGCAATACCCATTCTGACGGCTTACAGGCGCTGTCCGCCAAGGTTGGAAAACGCTACAGCTACTTTTTCACCTGCCTGCTGTACCTGACCATTGGTCCCTGCTTTGCCATTCCAAGATGCGCCACTACCTCCTTTACCACAGGGATTGAACCGCTCCTTGGCAGCCAGATCTCCGGAAAAATGGCTCTCCTTGTTTTTTCTGCCATTTTCTTTGCTCTGGTACTGTTTTTCTCTTTAAAACCTGGAAATATCACTCTTTGGATCGGCAAATTGATCAATCCGCTGTTTTTATTTTTCCTGGCAATTTTGATCCTTTCCGCACTGCTTCATCCCGGCATTGCCGTATCAGAAGCACAGCCAGATGCTGCTTATGAAACAGGCGCCATGTTCCACGCCTTATCCGAAGGCTACGGCACCATGGATGCTATTGCCGGCCTTGCTTTCGGTATCGTAGTTGTAAATGTGATCCGGCAAATGGGCGTGACCGATGACACCGCTGTTGCAGGTGAAGTTCTCCACTCTGGTATTCTTGCCGGTATTTTAATGGCTGTGATCTATATGCTGACTATCCTTATGGGCGCACAGTCCCTGGGGCTGTTTGCAGTTTCCGAAAACGGCGGAATTGCATTATCCCAGATCTCCAGCCACTACCTTGGCAGAGCCGGTCTTTTGATCCTGGCAGTTACCATTACCTTTGCCTGCTTAAAAACCTCCATTGGGCTGGTAACCAGCTGTTCAGAGACCTTTGTACAAATGTTCCCGGATAAACTGTCCTATCGGACCTGGGCAGTGATCTTTACCCTGTTTTCCTTTACCATCTCCAACATGGGACTTTCCACGATCATCCGCTACTCCGTACCGGTTTTGATGCTGATCTATCCACCAGCCATTGCCCTGATCCTCCTTGCAATGTTTGGAAAACATTTTCACCACGACCAGAAAGTTTACGTATGGGTCACAGCCTTCACCTGGGCTGCTTCCCTGTTTGATTTCTTTAAAACACTGCCAGAGCAGGTGCAGATATTGTTCCACTTAGATAAGGCAGTGGCATTTGCACAAAACTTCCTGCCGTTCTTTGATCTGAACCTTGGGTGGATCATCCCGGCAGTGGTTGGATTGGTCATTGGGCTTGGCTTTACAAAAAAACAGACACCAAAAAGACTGCGTGCTCTTGCATAGGGCCGCAGTCTTTTTCTTTAATGTCCATTATCTTTATAATTTTATCTTCGTTCAAACCCCAGATACCTTGTTCCCTGAAAGCTCAGTTTTCCATGATCGCCTTCAACCAGCATGCCATATTCATGACCCGTGACCTGTAATTCCATGCGATCTCCACTTTCTACCTGAAAGGTAACATAATAGGATGTGGACGTAGACACCCAGCTTCCGCTGGCGCCGGAAGCATCCCCTGCATTTGTATGGTGGTGATGAGAAACCTGGGTCCGCTTTGCTACCACAGATGCAGGAACAGTAAGTCTGGGGGAATGATTGTTTTTATTCCAGGTGCGGATGTTTGTCACGACCGCAAAAATGAACATTCCCAATATACAGAAAAATATCACTGGAAACAGAAGATTAAACATCTGAAACATCATATCAAATCCAAAAAACATAATATTCCTCCTCTCACCCTAACTATACCATAGTTTTCCATATTAGCAACGCATCCTGGATACCTTTCAGAAAACTGTAATATATGGTGTTAATATGAACTTTTTTCTTACAAATTTGTGGGGCATCTCTTGACAGGTAAGCTCTATGACCGTATTCTGAAAGAAGAGTTGAGATTGCAGCTCTATTTGGAGGATTCGCTATGAATATCACTGTTTTTTATGCCACCGGCAGAAAGGAACGTTCCAGTACCTACCAGATTGCCCAGATGTTTATAAAAGAACTTCTGGAAGATGGTACATGTTTCGAATTCCAACTTCCAAAAGATATGCCCCACGTCTGTACCGGATGTTATGCCTGTATCCACGGTCAGGAACAAAAATGCGGCGGTGCAACCTTCATGGCTCCTATCCTTGCTGCCCTAAAACAGTCGCAGCTGATCCTGTTCTGCACTCCTACCTATGTATATCATGTGCCAGGTCAGATGAAATCGCTGTTAGATCATTTTGGATACCGTTGGCTGGTCCACCGCCCGGATCTTTCCTCTATGAAGAAGCAGACTGTTATCATCAACACTGCTGCAGGCGGCGGTATGGGCAGTACGGTCCGGGACATCAAAGACAGCACAGATAACTTAGGAATCGCAAGAACCCACTGCCTTTCCCAGAGTATGTGGGATTACAGCTGGAACAATCTGCCAGAGTCTTTTAAGAGGGCGATCCACCGCAAGGTGAAATGTACGATTAGAAAAGTGCGGCGCTGTTCCAGACATCTGACACCGTCCTTTAAGGTATGGTGCCTGTTTACATTTTACCGTTTTCTGCATAAACATGAGAAAATGAGCCTTGTAGACGATGCCTATTGGCGGGATCAGGGCTACAACACAGGAATACCGTGGAAAAACTGAAACATTATATTTTTTTAGAATTTAATTTAAGGAGATTTGTTTGAAACTTACTATTTTATCTTTATCACTGGAGAGTGTGGCCTGACCGGGAGGTCTGGTTGATCCACACCAATACCATTCCTCCCACAGGATCGTATGCCTCTTCCGAATACGGGAGAACATTTACTTTCACATCTTCAGGAGGATTTAATATGAATCGCGAAAATAAGCGTAGATCATTTGAAAAAGGTTATTATAAAATTCATGCCTGCAGGGATTCATTTACCTGCAAAGTCTGCGGACGGCTCTGTACACCGGAAAATGCAGGATCTGACCACCGCAATCACTGCCCTAACTGTCTG
>CAVIPV010000196.1:0-4177 GCA_963644495.1 Prevotella sp.
ATGAGATTGGTGGTGTAAGAAATGAACGAAGCACGGAGCGTTCTGGGTGTGATCTGTTCTGCGTATGACAGCTTTTTTGAGGCAGAGAAGAAAATCGCGGATTATATTATGGAACATAAGGAACAGGCGGTGGATATGACGGTGGGGGAACTGGCAAAGGCCAGCGGGACAAGTGATGCCACGGTATCAAGATTTTGCCGCAGATGTGGATTTAAGGGGTTCCAGAACCTGAAACTGACGCTTGCAAGGGAGATTTTGGAAGAAGAGCATCAGAGCCAGGAAGTGACCAATGATATTGACCGGGGAGATCTGGAACAGTCTTTGAAGAATATTCTTGCGAATAAAATCGCGGAACTGACGGAAACTATAAAGATGATGGATGTTAAAAATCTGGAGGTCATACTGGATAAGCTGGAGCATGCAAGGATGGTGCAGCTGGCGGCTGTGGGAAATACGATCCCGGTGGCTTTGGACGGCGCTTTTAAGCTGAATCAGTTAGGTATTCCGGCAGTAGCAGGGGATATCTGGGAAGCTCAGGCGGCTTATGCTTTTAATCTGGGGCCGGAGGATGTGGTCCTTATCATTTCTAATTCGGGATCCTCACAGAGGCTGGAAACGCTGGCTTTGGGAGCAAAGGAGAATGGAAGTACGCTGATGCTTATTACCAATAACAGGGAGTCACCGCTGGCGCAGATCTGTGATTACAAGATCATTACGGCTACCAGGGAAAAGCTTCTTACGGAGGAATTCTGGTTTTCCAGAGTGACTGCTACTACGGTGATCGAGATCATTTACCTTCTTCTTATGTCTGGAAAGAAGGATGCAGTGGAGCATATCAGACGTCATGAAAAGGCTATATCATCTGATAAACAGAGAAATTAAATGAAATTATGATGTGAAAATTATTTTCTTGATAAATGGTATTGACGAAAATTGGAGAGCGTATTATAGTAAGGGTATAGAGATGAGAAATAAAATTTCTTGAAAGCGAGGAGAAGTGACTTATGATTTACACAGTGACTTTTAATCCGGCACTGGATTATGTGATCTCAGTGGATCATTTTACTCCAGGTAAGATCAACCGGACCGTATCGGAAAACATGATCTGCGGGGGAAAAGGGATCAATGTATCGGCTCTTTTGGCGAATCTGGGTTATGAGAGCACGGCTTTAGGCTTTGTGGCTGGTTTTACAGGGGCTGAGATTGAAAAGAGAGCGAAGAAACTGGGCTTTGCATCAGATTTTATCCATGTGAAGAAGGGCATGTCCCGTATTAACGTGAAAATGAAGTCGGATGAGGAGACTGAGATCAATGGCATGGGACCGGATATTAAACCGGAAGATGTGGATGCTTTGTTTGAGAAGCTGGATGGTCTGAAAGAAGGGGACGTGCTGGTGCTTTCTGGAAGTATTCCTTCTATGATCAGTCACCATATTTATGAGGAGATCATGAGAAGGCTGGAAGGACGAGGCGTACGTACGGTAGTAGATGCGGAAAAGGATCTGCTGTTGGATGTGCTTCTTTTAAAGCCATTTCTTATTAAGCCAAACAACCATGAGCTGGGACAGATGTTTGGAAGGGAATTAAAGACAGAAGATGAGATCATAGAGTGTGCCAGAGAACTGCAGAAACGGGGCGCTGTGAATGTGCTGGTTTCTATGGCAGGAGACGGCGCGCTGCTAGTTGCAGAAGACGGACATATTTATAAGGAAAGTGTCTGCAGGGGAACTGTGAAAAATTCTGTAGGCGCCGGTGATTCTATGGTAGCAGGATTTTTAGCCGGATATCTGGAAAAGGGCGATTATGAGTATGCGTTAAAGCTGGGAACAGCCAGCGGCGGTGCAACGGCATTTTCCTATGGTATTGGCACAAGGGAACTGATCATGGAGCTGATGAAACAACTATAATAAGGGGGTAAACGCATGCGTATTACAGAGCTGTTGAAAAAGGAAAGCATTGAACTGGACGTGAAGGTGGCTGATAAGAATGCAGCTATTGATAAGCTGATCTCACTGATGGATGCTGGCGGACGGCTTAACAGTACACAGGGGTATAAGGAAGGAATTTTAGCTAGAGAGGCACTGGGAAGTACAGCGATCGGCGAAGGGATCGCTATCCCTCATGCAAAGGTAGATGCAGTTAAGGAGCCGGGGCTGGCTGCCATGGTGGTTCCGGACGGCGTGGATTATGAGGCTTTTGACGGTTCTCTGGCAAATCTGATCTTTATGATCGCAGCACCGGCAGCGGGAGATGATGTGCATTTACAGGCATTATCCAGATTGTCTACACTGCTGATGAATCCAGGGTTTAAGGAGAGTCTGATCGCTGCAAAGAATACGGATGAGTTCTTAGATATCATCGACAAGGCGGAAAATGAGCGTTTTGGCGAGGAAGAGAAGAAGGAAGAAAAGGCAGAAAGCGCTGGAACGGATGCGGCAGAGGATAAGGGCGCAGGGCAGAACGGGGCTGATGAGGCTGGGAAGAGTGCTCCGGCTGGAAATGCGCATTACCGTGTGCTGGCTGTAACTGCATGCCCAACGGGCATCGCCCATACTTATATGGCAGCGGAAAACCTGGAGAATACGGGAAAGAAGCTGGGGATTTCTTTGAAGGCTGAAACGGACGGCTCCGGCGGCGCCCAGAATGTGCTGACAAAAGAGGAGATCGCGGCAGCTGAGGCTATTATAGTAGCAGCGGACAAGAACGTGGAAATGGCCCGTTTTGACGGAAAGCCGGTTATTATGGTTCCTGTTGCAGACGGTATCCACAAGGCAGAGGCGCTGATCAACCAGGCAGTAAGCGGAACAGTGCCGGTTTATCATTATAGTGGAGATGCTTCTGGTGCAGCTTCTGAAGGGGAGAATGACAGCGTTGGAAGACAGATCTACAAGCATCTGATGAATGGCGTATCCCACATGCTTCCTTTTGTTATCGGCGGCGGCATCCTCATCGCTTTGGCGTTCTTACTGGATGATTATTCAGTCGATCCTTCTAATTTTGGTAAGAATACGCCTCTTGCGGCTTATTTAAAGACCATTGGTGAGCAGGCGTTTGGCATGATGCTTCCGATCCTTGCTGGTTTTATTGCCATGAGTATTGCAGATCGTCCTGGTCTGGCAGTTGGTCTGGTAGCAGGTCTGATCGCTAAAATGGGCTCTACTTTTGCAAATCCGGCTGGCGGAGATGTAAATGCTGGTTTCCTGGGCGCATTATTTGCAGGTTTTGCAGGCGGCTATCTTGTTTTGGGACTTAAGAAGCTGTTTTCTAAGCTGCCAAAGTCACTGGAAGGTATCAAACCGGTATTATTATATCCTGTGATCGGTATTTTCCTTGCAGCAGTGGTGACTACCTTTATTAACCCGTATATGGGCATGATCAATGACGGTCTGACCCACTTCTTAAATGGAATGGGCGGAACCAGCCGTGTTGTTTTAGGAATGATCTTAGGCGGCATGATGTCTATTGACATGGGCGGTCCTTTCAACAAAGCAGCCTATGTATTTGGAACGGCCCAGCTGGCAGAAGGAAACTTTGAGGTAATGGCAGCGGTCATGGCAGGCGGCATGGTACCGCCGCTGGCGATCGCACTGTGCACCACTTTCTTTAAGAAGAAATTCACCGCAAAAGAACGTCAGTCCGGTGTTGTGAACTACGTAATGGGACTTTCCTTCATTACAGAAGGCGCCATCCCATTTGCAGCCCAGGATCCACTCCGTGTGATCCCGTCCTGTTTAGTAGGAGCAGCTGTTGCAGGCGGTCTGTCCATGGCATTTGGCTGCACTTTAAGAGCGCCTCACGGCGGCCTGTTCGTACTGCCAACCATTGGAAATCCGGTTATGTATCTGGCAGCGGTTGTGATCGGAGCGATCGTTGGATGTGTGATCTTGGGAATTATTAAGAAGAACGTGGAAGAATAAAAAAACAATATCGCATGTTCCCCTGCATGGCAGGGGGACACAAAATCATATCATGATGTTGGGGTCAAAAGGTATTTTGACCCCTCTGATACCGAATTGCTACGTGCTTTGCACTCTCGCAATTCTAAAAACATTCGTAATCCGCTCATTTTTCTTCAAAAAATGGCTTCTTACTCATGTTTTTGGCGGGTCCCAAGGTCAAAACTCCTCCTGCAAGCAAGCTTGCGTCGGATTTTAGACCTTTTGACCCTGGTATCATA
>CAVIPV010000197.1:0-4167 GCA_963644495.1 Prevotella sp.
GTGTATGTTTTGTATACAGTATTCTACCTCATTTTTTCACGTCTTGCCCCCATACAGAAGTAAAGACTGTGTAAAATCCAGGTAAAACACCAGGATCACATCTGTTTTCAGGCTCCTTTGCCTGGCGATGCAGGCAGAGCGGTGGAAAAATGCTTTACTTTCTGCCTAACAGATGTGTAATAAACTGGGAAGCGGTACGTCCGGACAGACCGCCGTGGCTTAACTCCCACTTGTTTGCCTCTAATAACAGTTCGTCTTCCGGCATATCCAGGTGATATTTCTCTGCCAGAGCCTTTACAATGCCCTGGAACTGGAACTTGTCCGGGGAACCGTAGTAAATAGTCACACCAAAACGGGCTGCAAGAGAAAGCTTCTCCTGAACGGTATCATTGTTGTGCAGATCGTCATCTAATTCTCTCTTGTCGGAGAACTTCTCACGGATCAGGTGACGGCGGTTGGAGGTTGCATAGATCAGCACATTCTTCGGACGTTTTCCAAGTCCGCCCTCTAAGATGGCCTTCAGGTATTTATATTCCAGTTCATACTCCTCAAAGGAAAGGTCATCCATATAGATGATGAACTTGTAGTTGCGGTCCTTGACCTGCTCTAACACGTCAGAAAGTGCCTTAAACTGATGCTTGTACACTTCAATCATACGCAGTCCCTGACCATAATATTCATTAAGGATGGCCTTGACGCTGGAAGATTTTCCTGTACCTGCATCACCAAACAGAAGCACGTTGTTTGCTTCTTTTCCGCTGATAAATGCTTCTGTGTTTTCGATCAGTTTCTTCTTCTGGGCTTCATATCCTACGATATCCTTAAAATAAATATGCTCCACATTGATGATCGGGTCAATGATAAACTGATGTTCATCTTCTTTTTCGATGATGCGGAAGGCCTTGTTTAAACCGAATTTGCCTACGCCGTATTCGCCGTAGAAAGCAGCCATATGGCTCTGGAATTCTACTTCATCTGCAGACTTCTCCAGAAGCACTGCCAGACCTATGATACGGTCTCTGATGCGGCGGTTGAACACACGGCTTTCCTGGTTGGATGGACGGTAATCTGCCAGTTCTTTCCACATAGCAGCAGGCTCTAATGTCGTAATATCAAAGTCAAATAATGCCTTGAAAATGCGGTAATCGCTTCTTGCCAGCATATCCAGTGTGCCGCCTGCATTTCCACGGATCTCGCAGGTGGTGGTGTAGGCATTTTCATTATCTGCCAGACACAGTGCTAAGAAGCAGTGCCATAAGTTGCCCTCAAAGCCATATTCTACAGCCAGCTCTACTAACTGTCCGGCACAGGCAAAGGCATCTGCCTTTTTCTCACTGGTTCCAAGGCCCATAAGACCTGCCATATCTTCAAAAAGATCTTCATGCTTTAAATTTCTGTAGATCACAAGTTCACTGATGTTCATTTTCTTATCCTCTTTCTGTTTTCAAAGTATATTGTCAAAACCAGTACATCGTTTACCCATTTACCGGTCTGATCTTGCCTCATAATTTCCCAGAATACGCAGGGCCGCAGACTCTTCTGCAATGCCCTTTAACGCATTCTGGACTGCCGGATCGCTTAAGTTTCCTTCTACATCTACGAAGAAACGGTATTCCCAGCTTCTTCCGGGGATGGGCCGGGACTCGATCATCAGCATGTTTATATTGTTATAGATCAGGTTTCCAAGCATATTGTAAAGAGTACCGCTCTTATGGGCACATTCAAAGCAGATACTGATCTTGTTTGCACCTTTCTGGTAAACAGGATCCTTTGCAAGGATGATAAAACGGGTCACGTTATTTTTGTTGTAATTAATGGCTGGCTCTAAGACCTTCAGGCCGTACAGCTTTCCTGCGATCTCACTGGCTACTGCAGCCTGGGTCACATTACCATCTTCCAGCACTTTCTTTGCAGAAACAGCGGTATTTTCCAGACTTATCTGACGCCACTGTCTGTGACTGTTTAAGTACTGGGAACACTGCATCAGTGCCTGAGGATGGGAATAAACCTGACGGATGTCATCTAAAGTTGCATCTGGAAGTCCTAAAAGAGCATGGGTTACAGGAAGTTCTGTCTCTCCTACTATGTATACATTATGCTTTACCAGCAGATCATAATTGTCGCTGACTGCTCCGGCAGAAGAATTTTCAATGGGTAAGACTGCAAAATCTGCCCTTCCTTCTTCTACTTCTACCATGGCATCTTCCATGGATTTTACATGGTAAAGATCTGCATTCTCACCAAAATACTGAAGAGCCGCTCCATGTCCGTAGGAGCCTTCCACGCCCTGATAGGCAATGCGGGCGCCTTCTTTTTTCAGGGAATCGATCATAGTAAAGCCAGTCTCTAACGCCTGTCCGTGACGGATGAGCAGGCCATACTGCAGCTTGCGGCTGATGATCATGATCTGGGAGAACAGCTCATATACCCCTTTTTTATTAAAATCATTTCCTGCCATGGCAGTTACAGACTCTAATTTCTGGCGTTCTCTTTCCCCGTCATATACTTTCTTTCCTGTCTGTATCTTAAACTCAGCCACGTCAGAGCATAAAGCCATTCTCTTTTCAAAGAGTTCGACCAACTGGGTATCGATCTCGTCTAACTTATTCCGTATCTCTTTTAAGTCCAGATTTTCCATTTTTTCATCCTCATCTATGTATTTCACTTATGCAATTTTTGTTTCTGTCTTTTGTATACAGGATACCGTTTCCGTTCCTATTTTCCTGCTCTTTCTTCCATCTGTCTGCGCACCATATTGCTGATGATCTCTCTGGTATAAGCACCCGGGAATTTCTTTTTATCTGGTGGAAGTTCTTTTAAATAAATGGGTTCTCCATATTCAATGATCACATGGCTTTTGCGGATCCATGGAATATGACGCTCAAATACATCATCAGTTCCGGTAATAGCTACCGGAATCACCGGACAACCGCTTTTTTCTGCGATCTTTAAGCTTCCCTCATGGAACTCCATAAGATCTGCAGGATCCTCACTGTTATTTCTGGTTCCTTCCGGGAAGATCCACATGGAAATGCCGCCTTTTACCTTTTCAATTCCCGTAAGAATGGTCTTTAAACCTTCTTTAATATTGGTACGGTCCAAAAACAGGCAGTTCATCCGATCCATCCACTGGTTTAACAGCAAAATGCCCATCATCTCTTTTTTAGCAATAAATCCGGTAGGTGCCGGAACTGTAATATAGCCCATTACAATATCAAAATAACTTCTGTGATTTCCTACATACAGCACTGCTTTATCTTTTGGGATATTTTCCAGTCCCCTGACTTCATAGGTGATCCCCGCCAGACTTCTTACGATCCTCAGGATCCAGCGCACCATATCCAGGCTTTTTACAGCAGCTGCCTTTGCATCTTTCTTTTCCAGGGACTTTAAATAAAAAAGCGCCGGAAGAGATAAGATCAGGTACAGCATCACTGCCAACAGCACTAAGATCAAACGTATCATATTCTTCTCCTTTGTCAATACAGCCTATCGGCTAAACTTCTACTATTATATAAAATTACAGGCCTAAATACAAGCAAAAATCCCATTCACTCCCGGGCACACACAGCCTCAAAGATCAGCCCGGTAATAAACCAAAATGGGATGAATGCAAAGCGGATCACCCCGTCTATATGATCAGGCCACTGGGAGTAATCCCAGGGACAGATACCTTTGTTCATAAGCAAGGTTCCTGCCACATATTCTCCTGTATAAATAAGAATCATGTAGATCAGTCCATGGCGGAACCGCAAGGCAGCCAGGGGCATTTTATCTGCATCTGCCCTTTCAAAACCAGGCAGTCCGCAAAGCCACCTGTCACACCACCTTGCGATCCATGGAAGCAGTGCTCCTGCACCGTAAATGGGGAACATGATAATGGATGTGGTCCCCATAAGTTTGGGATCTCCCCGCATTCCTGCTTCCACAGACGTAAAAAAGATCTCCAGACACCAGCCGGCCATGCCGCAGCGCAGGAAATCCCTTAATGCCAGACCTGCCATTTTTCTTGTACGGCCATACAGCTGGGCTGCAGCCGGAGTGATCATTCTTCTTTTCATGACCATAGTCTGTGTCGTTTTCTATTTTTTATTCGGTAACTATTCAGTACCCAATGTCATTTAGTTAACACGAAACAGGGAGCCAATTCTTACGAATCAAAATACA
>CAVIPV010000198.1:0-4149 GCA_963644495.1 Prevotella sp.
AAAAATGGAATCTGAAAGCCTTATATTTACTGGCTTAGAGATTCCGAGAGATTATCACAAAGTATGAGGTGTAAAATGGAATTTACGAAAATGCAGGGAATCGGCAATGACTATGTGTATGTAGACTGTTTTAAAGAAAAAGTGGAACATCCGGGAGCAGTGGCAAAATATGTCAGCGACCGCCATTTTGGCATTGGTTCCGACGGACTGATCCTGATCTGCCCGTCAGATAAGGCAGACTGCCGTATGGATATGTATAATGCAGACGGCTCCCAGGGGATCATGTGCGGAAATGGTGTGCGCTGTGTGGGTAAATATGTATATGATCACGGAATTGTGGATAAAGACAGACGGACTATTACGGTGGAGACTTTAGGAGGCATCAAGACACTGGATATCCAGGTAGAAGACGGAAAAGCCGTGATGCTCACTGTGGATATGGGAGAGGCAGAATTGACGTCTGAATTGCCGGAAAAAATCGTCATCGACGGTGAAGAGCATGAATTTACCGGTATCAGCGTGGGAAATCCTCATGCAGTCTATTTTACAGAGGGGATCGATGATCTGGATCTGGAGAAGATCGGTCCATCTTATGAAAATCATCCACGTTTTCAGCCAGCCCGTGTAAATTCTGAATTTATTGAGGTAAAGGGCAGAGAACGCCTTCGCATGCGTGTATGGGAAAGAGGCAGCGGGGAGACCTGGGCCTGCGGTACCGGAGCTACAGCTAGCGCCATGGCAGCTATTTTACGGGGATTTACAGACGATGAGGTGCGTGTTTCTCTTCGCGGCGGCGATCTGCTGATTCGTTTTGATCGGGAAAGTAAGCATCTGTTTATGACCGGACCTGCAAAAGAAGTATTTCACGGAAGTATTGACATCCCGGAAGAAATATATTATGATTTATCCGAAAAATAAATATGCATATATTCTTTAAACAGATGAGAAAGAATATACAAAACCAGTAAAATATACACTCTCAGGCCTTGGATCTACGATGTTGTAGGTTTAAAGGTCCTGGGAGCGTTTGCATTATGGAGGATGAAAGTATGTTTAGAGTAAATGAAAATTATCTGAAACTGCCGGGAAGCTATCTGTTTTCTACCATTGCAAAAAAAGTGGCCGCTTACCAGAAAGAAAACCCGGATAAGAAGCTGATCCGTCTGGGAATTGGTGATGTAACACTTCCAATCGCACCGGCGA
The DNA here is from genome assembly GCA_963644495.1 of Prevotella sp. Classification (GTDB taxonomy): domain Bacteria; phylum Bacillota; class Clostridia; order Lachnospirales; family Lachnospiraceae; genus Enterocloster. The sequence continues at coordinate 1,204 of CAVIPV010000198.1, forward strand.
TCATTGATGCCATGCACAAGGCAGTAGATGAAATGGGACATGCTGAGACCTTCCATGGATACGCACCGGATCTGGGATATGCATTTTTAAGAGAGACCATTGCAAAGAAGGATTTCCAGGAGAGAGGATGCCAGATCGAGGCAGATGAGATCTTCGTTTCTGACGGCGCAAAGAGCGATACCGGTAACATCCAGGAGATTTTCAGTGCAGACAGCAAGATCGCAGTTTGTGACCCGGTTTATCCTGTTTATGTAGATACCAATGTTATGGCAGGCCGTACCGGTGAGTATGATGCAGACAAGGGAACCTGGAGCAATGTGATCTACATGCCATGTACAGCAGAGAATGGTTTTGTTCCGGAACTTCCAAAGGAAACTCCAGATCTCATTTATCTGTGCGTTCCAAATAACCCAACTGGAACTACTCTTACAAAAGACCAGTTAAAGGTATGGGTCGATTACGCAAATGAAAAAGGCGCTGTGATCTTATATGACGCAGCTTATGAGGCTTATATTTCTGAGGATGACGTTCCTCACAGCATTTATGAGATCCCAGGAGCAAGAACCTGTGCCATTGAGTTCCGCTCCTTCTCTAAAAAGGCCGGATTTACAGGCGTCCGTTTAGGATATACCGTTATCCCGAAGGATTTAAAGAGCGGCGATGTAATGCTTCATTCTTTATGGGCAAGACGTCACGGAACCAAGTTCAACGGTGCTCCTTACATTGAGCAGAGAGCCGGCGAAGCTGTTTACACAGAAGAAGGAAACAAGCAGGTCATGGAGCAGGTTGCTTATTATAAGAGAAATGCAAAAGTGATCTATGACGGATTAAAGGAAGCTGGCTATACTGTATTTGGCGGAGTAAATTCCCCATATGTATGGATGAAGGTAAATGAGGGAATGACCAGCTGGGAGTTCTTTGATTATTTACTTTCCGAGGCAAATGTAGTAGGAACACCGGGAAGCGGCTTCGGACCAAGCGGAGAAGGATATTTCCGTCTGACTGCATTTAACAGTTACGAAAATACAGTAGAGGCTGTGGAGCGTATGAAAGCGCTGAAGAAATAATCGAACGAATCAATCACACAGGAGGAAGTCTTAATGCTCATGGATGATATCGACCGTAAAATATTAAAACTTTTGCAGGAAAATGCCAGGATGTCTTTAAAGACCATTGCAGAAAAAACTTTTCTGTCATCTCCGGCTGTTTCCGCAAGAATTGAGAAACTGGAAAAAGACGGGGTCATCGCCGGGTATCATGCCATGGTAGATCCCATGAAATTAGGGTACCATATTTTAGCTTTCATCAATCTGGATGTGATACCAGAAGATAAGCCAAAGTTTTACGCCTATGCAGAGTCCGTGTCAAACGTACTTGAATGCAGCTGCGTAACAGGAGAATATTCCATGGTAATGAAAGTAGCTTTCCAGACTACCATGGAGCTGGATATTTTCATCGGACAGCTTCAGAAATTCGGAAAAACAAGCACTCAGATCGTATTTTCCACCCACGTTGGACCAAGAGGCGTGGACGTGGAATCCGTGTAAATTTTAGATTGGACAATACAGATCCAGTAACAATCATAAGCTTCTTCACATATGGTATAGAGACAGACCTATGTGAAGGAGCTTATTTTTATGGCGGGGAATGAAAAAGTGATCCTGGATGCGGGCCATGGCGGCGACGAACCAGGTGCTATTTATAATGGAAGAAATGAAAAAGATGATACACTGGGGCTGACTCTGGCTGTGGGACGGATCCTGGAGGAAAATGGAGTAAGTACATTGTATACAAGGACAACAGATGTATACGACAGACCTCAGGAAAAGGCGGAAATAGCCAACCGGTCCGGGGCAGATCTGTTTGTTTCCATTCACAGGAATGCCATGCCGGTTCCGGGAACAGGGAGCGGGGCATCTGTGTTGGTGTATGAGGACTCAGGCATAGCGGCAGTTCTGGCGGAAAATATTTTGCGAAATCTGGTAAGCCTGGGATTTAAAGATCTGGGGATCGAGGAACGGCCGGGGCTGGTGGTCCTTAGAAAGACCCAGATGCCTGCTGTGCTGGTAGAGGTGGGATTTATTGACAATCCAATGGATAATGCCTTTTTTGACCGGAATTTTAATGCTATTGCAAAGGCTATCGCAGAGGGGATACTGACTACGCTGCGGGAACAGAAAGAGCAGACGCCTCTTTATTATCAGGTCCAGACCGGGGCGTTTAAGGACCGTGCGAGAGCTATGAGACTGGCGGGTGAGCTGCAGTCTGCTGGTTTTCCGGCTTTTATTGTGTATGATGAAGGACTGTATAAGGTGCGCGTGGGGGCATTTTCAGATATGGAAAATGGGATCCGCATGGAGCAGAATGTAAAACGGGCCGGTTATCCGGCTTATCTGGTGCGGGAAGCGGCGATCTATTGAAAATAGTCTAACAGGCAATAAAAAAGTTCCTGCTGTCTAAAGGTTCAGACAGTAGGAACTCTGTTTTCTTCTCTGTAACGGGAAGGGGAAATACCGTAAAATTTCTTAAATGCCCGGCAGAAATAATTGGGGGCGGAATAGCCAACCTGATAGCCGATAGACAGAGCCGTATCATCGGTATCTGTTAAAAGTCTGGCTGCTTTTTCCAGGCGCAGGCTGGTAATATAACGGCTGTAGTTTAAGCCGGTCTTCTGCTTAAAAAGAGTGGAAAAATAGGAGCAGCTAAAGCCCAGATAACGGCATAAGTCCGTAAGGGACAATTCCGGGTCTGAATAGTTTTGTGCAAGATAGGCTCTGGCTTTTACAAAGGTTTCATCCATGTTTGAACACGCTCCTTTTGAATTATGTTTTGTCTGGTAGACAGGTAAGATATTTGTATTATATAATGATGTTGGGGTCAAAAGGTATTTGGCCCCTCTGATACCGAATTGCTACGTGCTTTGCACTCTCGCAATTCTAAAAACAT
>CAVIPV010000199.1:0-2022 GCA_963644495.1 Prevotella sp.
GACCTGTATTTAGATGAAAAAGCAGTGATCACACTGCCAAATGATGCCCAGTTTTCCGATGCAGACCAGTATCTTCAGACGGAAATACCGGCAAGTCATCCAGAGGGAGCTGTAGGCCGTATTATTTATACATACAATGACCGTCAGATCGGTGTTGCCTGGGTCTACAGCAGAACAGCTGTTTCTGCCGCTGCCGTTTCTGATGAAAGCAGTGAAAATACAGAAATGACAGAAAGCACTGCTTCCACAGGAACCGATACAACAGACAGCAATACAAATGGTACTCCTTCTGACGTAAACGATGGAAAGAAAGATAAAAAGCCTTTGGAACTGACCAGGGGAACATGGATCGCTGTAGGGATCGGAGCAGCCATTCTTCTGGTGGTATTGATCATTTCCTGGATCATGCTCCAGAGAAAGAAAGAAGAAGAGCGTATGCGCATTCTTCGTGAGAAGCGCCGTAAGAGACTGGCTGATATGGGATGCAGCGAGGAAGAGTTTGAGCGCCTTGTAAATGAGCGTAAAAACACTTTGAGAGAACGTCCTCTGCCGGAACCAGATGAAGAGGAAATAGAAGAAGCAGAAGGTGACGCCATAGAACCTTATCTGGAAGAAGAGGATGTACAAGAAGAGTCTGCTGATGTGGTTGATACTGATACAGATCCAGAAGAACCGCAGGAAGAGGACGACGCACCTTTGGAGGACAAATAATGGGATATTTTCCCTTCTATATGGATATTGAAGGAAAACTTTGTGTCATTGCAGGAGGAGGAAAGGTTGCGTATCGTAAGGTATGCGACCTGCTTCCTTTTGGAGTGTGTATCAGAGTTATTTCACGGGAATTTAACGCTGAACTGGAAGCTTTAGGAAACGATGCTTTCCGCACTCAGGGCCGTCTGCAGCTAAACAGACGGCTTTTTTCCATGGATGATATAAAAGATGCGGATTTTGTGATCGCCGCTTTATCAGATGAAACTTTAAATAGCCAGATCTCTGCTTACTGCAAAGAAAACCGGATACCTGTAAATATAGTGGATGTAAAGGAAAAATGCAGTTTTATCTTCCCGTCCATGATACAAAAGGGTCCGGTGAATGTTGCCATTTCCAGCGGCGGCGCAAGCCCTGTTTTTACAAGGCTTTTAAAAGAGCGGATCCGTCAGGTGCTTCCTGAGCATACAGAAGCGATCGCAAAGCAGCTGGGAGACCTGCGCCAAGAGATTTTTTCTCTATTTCCGGATTCTTCCAGTAAAAGAGGAGTTGTTTTTACAGAGCTGGCAGAACTGGTGTTGAAACAGGAAAAGGAACTGGATCAAAGCCAGATCAGGCAGATCATTCAGAAATATCAAAGCCTTAAATAACAAAAATCATGGATTTTTGAACGTATATAAAACTTTTTAATGAGGACTTATATGACAGAACATACATTGCGGATCGGAAGCCGCAAAAGTGAACTTGCACTGGAACAGACTTATATGATAGAACGCCTTTTAAAAGAGGCATACCCGGATCTGAAAACAGAGATCGTGACTTCGGATACACTGGGAGATAAAAATCTTACAAGCCCTTTGCAGGCCTTTGGTGGAAAGGGAGTTTTTGTATCAGAACTGGAAGAGGCTCTTTTAAACGGTCAGATCGACCTGGCAGTACACAGCGCAAAGGATATGCCTGCTAAACTGGAAAATGGGCTTTGTATTGCAGCCGTATCAAAGCGGGAGTATCCGGGAGATGTGTTTCTTACCAGAAAAGATACAGACCTGGCTTCTTTTAAGGGAGAACGCTTTGCTGTAGGAACTTCCAGCCCGCGAAGACAGTGCTTTTTTAAGGAATGCTGGAAGGAACTGTGGGAAAGCGCTGGCGCAGGTCCGGTTCCTGAACTGGTTTTTGAGACTTTACGCGGAAATGTGCATACCCGGTTAAATAAATTAGAAACCGGCCTTTATGACGGTATTATCCTTGCCCAGGCGGGGCTTACAAGGCTTGGGATCACTGAAAATGATGACCTTCGTTTTCATCCTTTAGATC
>CAVIPV010000199.1:2032-4120 GCA_963644495.1 Prevotella sp.
GCGGTCAGGGAATCTTGGCAGTGGAAGCAAAAGCAGGAAGTCCGGCAGCCCGACTTTGTGAAAAAATAGATGTACCAGATACACATGTCTGTCTGGATGCAGAGCGGGGCGTGCTGGCCTATTTGAACGCAGGCTGCCATGAGCCCATTGGCGTATATGCCAAAATACAAGAGGGCAAACTGGTCCTTCGGGCTGCAGGCGCTGATGCCGGTTTATCCGCTACAAACGATACAAAGGTAAAACATGTCTGTATCACCGGATCCTGTGAAAAAGAAGAAATAGAACAGATGATAAAAGAGATGGGGAAAGGACTGAAAAGAAGATGAAAAAAGGCTTTGTATATCTCATCGGCGCAGGTCCCGGAGATCCGCAGCTGATCACATTAAAAGGAAAGCAGATCCTGGAAAACTGCGATGCCGTAGTCTACGATCATCTGGCATCTACCGCCTTTCTTTCCTGGGTCCCTTCCCACTGTCGCATCCTGTATGTAGGCAAACAGTCCGGCCATCATTCCATGAAACAGGAACAGATCAATGAGCTGCTTATTAACCTGGCAAAAGAAGGTTTAAAAGTCGTCCGCTTAAAGGGCGGTGACTCCTTTGTCTTTGGCCGCGGTTCTGAGGAGATCCTGGCATTAAGAGAACAGGGGATCGGCTGGGAGATTGTTCCCGGCATTACCTCCTGCGTAGCAGTACCGGAATTAGCAGGCATACCTGTAACACACCGGAATGTAAGCCGCAGCTTTCATGTGATCACCGGCCATACTTTAAAAGGCGCCCAGTCAGAAAAAGAACTGGCTTCTTATGGGGCCTGTGAAGGGACCCTGGTGTTCCTTATGGGACTTCACAATTTAAAGGCCATTGCAGAGGGACTTATGAAAGGCGGAAAGCCGGCTGATACACCGGCAGCCGTGATCGAAGACGGCTCCCTTGACAGCCAGCGTGTTGTAAGAGGCACTCTTAAAACCATTTATGAACAGGCAAACAAGGCTTTTATAAAAACACCGGCTATCATTGTTGTAGGGGAAACAGCGGCCTTTGATCTTTTAAGTGATAAAACATCGGATAAAGCAGAAACAGCAGTTGCAAAACCATTAACCGGGCTTTCTATTGGCATTACCGGCACTGCCTCTTTTACCGGCAGACTTGAACATGCCTTAAGGGAAAAGGGAGCAAAAGCTTTTCCTGTAATGGAAATGAAGGTGATTCCGGAAAAGCTGGAAGAAAACAGTCTTACAAAGCGGCTGCAGCAAAAGCCAGCCTTTACCTGGCTGGTATTTACCAGCGTCAATGGTGTAGAACTGTTTTTTGATACATTTTTAACAAAAGAAGAGGGTGATCTGCGGCTTTTAGGCAGTCTGCGTTTTGCAGTGATCGGTGAGGCTACAAAAGAAGCTTTAAGAAAACATGGATTTAAGGCAGATCTCATGCCTGAGACCTATTGCAGCGCAGACCTGGCAGAAACGCTGGTCAAGCAGTTAGAGGCTTCCGACCGGGTGCTGATCCTGCGTTCACGGGACGGCTCAAAAGACTTAAACAGGGCACTGGAAAAAGCAGGGGTCTTCTATGAAGATGTTGCACTGTATCATGTGGAAGGGAAGTCTCTTTCTGACAGAACTACATTATCCCAGTGCAGCCACCTTATTTTCGGCAGCGCCTCCGGGGCGGAAGCATTTTTAAAAGAATTTGGAGAAACATTTAAAAAGATTTCCCAGGATGAAGAAATAACAATCCCCAGGATACTGGCTATCGGCCCGGTTACAGGAAATGCGTTAAAAGCTGCAGGCTTTCCACCGGATCAGACCGCTGACTCCTATCATATTCCCGGTATCATAAAACAGCTGACAAAGACAGATACATGATCAGGAATATCTGAAAAGACATATTAGAGATGTTGGGGTCAAAAGGTATTTTGACCCCTCTGATACCGAATTGCTACGTGCTTTGCACTCTCGCAATTCTAAAAACATTCGTAATCCGCTCATTTTTCTTCAAAAAATGGCTTCTTACTCATGTTTTTGGCGGGTCCCAAGGTCAAAAATCCTCCTGCAAGCAAGCTTGCGTCGGATTTTAGACCTTTTGACCCTGG
>CAVIPV010000200.1:0-4102 GCA_963644495.1 Prevotella sp.
GATTATGTCATTGGTATTAGCAGCAGCTTGTGCAGCATCTATGACCGGATGCGGCGGTTCTGGCAGCACAGCTACTACAGCAGCAGCTTCAACGGCAGCAACAGAGGCAGCTTCTTCTGAAGAAGCACAGAGCGAAGCAGCAGCTTCCACTGAGGGAAAAACCTATAACGTAGGTATCTGCCAGCTGGTACAGCATGTAGCTCTGGATGCAGCTACCCAGGGATTTAAGGATGCATTAACTGACGCATTAGGCGATGCAGTAACTTTTGACGAGCAGAATGCACAGGGCGATTCCAATACCTGTTCCACCATTATTAACAGCTTTGTTTCCAATAAGGTAGATCTGATCCTTGCAAATGCAACTCCGGCGTTACAGGCAGCACAGGCAGGAACTAATGAGATCCCTGTATTAGGAACAGCAGTTACAGAGTACGGTGTGGCACTTGGTATTGACGGTTTTGATGGTCTGGTAGGCGGAAACATTTCCGGTACTTCTGATCTGGCTCCGCTGGATGAGCAGGCAGCTATGCTCCATGAGCTGTTCCCGGATGCAAAGAACGTCGGTCTGTTATACTGCTCCGCAGAAGCTAACTCTCAGTATCAGGTAGACACTGTAAAGGCAGCTTTGGAAGAAATGGGATATACCTGTGAATATTACGCATTTTCAGATTCCAATGATCTTGCAACCATCACCACCAATGCAGCAACCAACAGCGATGTGATCTACATCCCAACTGATAATACTGCAGCAGCCAATACTGAGATCATCAACAATATCTGCCAGCCTGCAAAGGTTCCTGTCATTGCAGGAGAAGAGGGAATCTGCTCCGGCTGCGGTGTTGCAACTCTTTCTATCAGCTACTATGATCTGGGCGTTGCAACCGGTAAGATGGCAGTTAAGATCCTGACAGGTGAAGCAAATGTTTCTGAGATGCCTATTGAATACGCTCCTCAGTTTACAAAGAAATACAACAAGACCATCTGTGAAGCGCTGGATATCACGGTTCCGGATGATTATGTAGCCATTGAAGAGTAAGAGTAATAATCAGTTTACAGAGAAACTTTTAATGTAAAAAACTTTCATGGCAGACACAGCGGGAAGCAGCATACAACTTCCCGCTGTATGCTGTTCTAAAGAGGAAAACAATGAATATTATGAGTTTATTAAATGCTCTTCCCGGAGCGGTAGCCCAGGGCCTGATCTGGGGCATCATGGCCATTGGTGTTTATATCACATTTCGTATACTGGATTTTGCAGATCTGACCGTAGACGGTTCTTTGTGTACCGGCGGTGCAGTCTGCATTATGATGATGTTAAGCGGGCAGAATGTATGGGTGTCCATGTTTGTGGCCCTTCTTGCAGGTATGGCAGCAGGCTGTGTTACCGGCCTTTTACATACTTTTATGGGCATTCCGGCTATTCTTTCCGGTATCCTGACACAGTTGGGACTGTATTCTGTTAACCTGAAAATAATGGGAAAGGCAAATCAGGCCATCAATGTAGACAAGTATGATCTCCTTGTTTCTTTGCGTTTTATCCGCAATGTGCCTCTCTTTAAAAATACCATCCTTTTAGTATCTCTGATCATTATCGTCCTGATCATCATTCTTTACTGGTTCTTCGGTACAGAGCTTGGATGTTCCATCCGTGCAACCGGCTGTAATGATAAGATGGCCAGAGCTCAGGGTATTAACACCGATTTTAACCGCGTTCTGGGTCTGATGATCTCCAATGGTATGGTTGCTCTTTCTGGAGCCCTTCTTTCCCAGTATCAGGGTTTTGCTGATATCAATATGGGCCGCGGTGCTATCGTTATCGGTCTGGCTGCTGTTATCATCGGAGAAGCCATTTTTGGAAAGATCTTCAGAAACTTCGGTTTACGCCTTTTAGGTGTTGCCTTTGGTTCTATTATCTATTATCTGGTACTTCAGGTAGTGATCTGGCTGGGAATCGATACCGACCTGTTAAAGCTGCTGTCTGCGGCAGTAGTAGCTGTCTTCCTGGCAATACCTACATGGAAGGCACGTTATTTATCAATGGGTTCCAAAGGAGGTAAAGCCTGATGCTTCAGATCAAACATGTATCAAAAACCTTTAATAAAGGCACAGTGAATGAAAAACAGGCCTTAAGGGATTTAAACCTTACATTGAAAGAGGGAGATTTCGTTACCATTATCGGCGGCAATGGCGCCGGTAAATCCACTATGTTAAATGCCATTGCAGGCGTATGGCCGGTGGACGAAGGTCAGATCATCATTGATGATAAAGATGTGACCAGGCTTCCGGAATACAAGAGGGCTGCTTTTTTAGGCCGTGTATTTCAGGATCCTATGAATGGAACTGCCGCAACTATGGGCATTGAGGAAAATCTGGCACTGGCCCTTAGAAGAGGAACTGTGCGCACATTAAAGTCAGGTATCAATAATAATGAAAGAAAGCTGTACAGAGATCTGCTGTTAAGACTGGGACTGGGACTGGAAGACCGCCTGACTTCTAAAGTGGGACTTCTTTCCGGCGGACAGAGACAGGCACTGACTCTTTTGATGTCTACTTTAAAGCGCCCGAAGCTGCTTCTGTTAGATGAGCATACAGCGGCCCTTGATCCGAAGACAGCTAAAAAAGTTCTGGAACTGACAGAGGAAATGGTCAATGAGCAGCATCTGACTGCATTAATGGTCACTCATAACATGAAAGATGCTATCCAGATTGGAAACCGTCTGATCATGATGAATAACGGCCACATTATTTATGATGTAGAAGGGGAAGAGAAGAAAAATCTGACGGTAGAAGACCTGTTAGAGAAATTCTCTGAAGCCAGCGGCGAAGAATTCTCCAATGACCGTATGATGCTGGCAAAGTAAAAAGTGAAAATGAGATCTGTTGCCCGGAGGGGGATATATACACATGGTATATGGCCTTTTCGGGCAATATTTTTAAATAATTTTTAATATATTTAATAGTTTGTTCACTTTTAAAGGGGGATTTTATGTTATACTTCCATAGTATGCTGAAAAACGGGCAGACCTTAATAACAGGAGAAATATGCTATGAATGAAAAAAAGGATTATATATCCCGCCTGAACAAGGCGAGAAGAAACCGAGATCAGAAATGGGACCCAAGATATATCCTGATGGCTCTGGCGGCAGTGGTGCTGATCGGTATCATTGTGCTGGCAGTGGTAAATGTAAAGTCAGCAGTATCAGGACGTGTGGCCCGGGGCGGCAGTGAAAATGTGATCGACGAGCCGGGAACTGGTCTGGAAGCAGCCAGCGCTTCCAATGCAGAACGAGAAGAGGAAGAAAAGGCAAAAGAAGAGCAGGAGATCCAGAGTGCCATTGATGCATACCAGAATCTGGGTATCGTTCAGGTGTCCGGTTATGTGAATATTCGCGAAACTCCGGATATGAAGGGCAATATAATAGGAAAGGTTTCAGGAGATGGTGCCTGTGAAGTTTTAGGAGAAGAGGGCGAATGGAGCCATATCACCTCCGGCGGTATTGAAGGCTATATCAGCAGCCAGTACCTGGTAACAGGAGAGGAGGCAAAAGAACTGGCGAAAGGCCTTGTAAAGAAACGAGCCATTATCATGACAGAAAATGACAATCTGAATATCCGAAGCGAAGCAAGCAAGGACTCTGATATTGTAGGACAGGCACTTCCAGGAGAACGTTATGAGGTGCTTTCTGAGGAAGATGGTTGGATCCAGATAAACGGTGGTTATATCTCCGCTGAATACTGTGAGGTAAAATATGCTTTAAATGAGGGCCGCAAGCTGGATCTGAAAGCACAGGCTATCAACCAGTATGATAATATTGTTATCTTTAAGGGAACTGGTTATATGAACGTACGCAGCACCCCGGAAGATAAGGGAGAAGATAATGTGATCGGTAAGCTGACCAGTAAGGCAGCCGGTGACATTATCGAAAGTGTAGATGGCTGGTATAAGATTAAATCCGGCACTGTAACAGGTTATATTGCAGCCAGACCCGATCTGGTTGCCACTGGTCAGGAAGCAAAGGAACTGGCAATGCAGAATGCCACCCAGATGGCCATTATCACTACAGACGTATTAAATGTCCGCATGGAGCCAAACACAGATTC
>CAVIPV010000201.1:0-4064 GCA_963644495.1 Prevotella sp.
CTGATGGATCGCCTGGGCCAGAAGTTCTTTTTCCGTTCCGCTTTCCCCTTCTATTATAATGGGAAGATCATTGACAGATACACGTCTTGCAGTGTCTAACATATGCAGCTGCAGCGGGTTTACTGTGGAAAAATAGCTGAAATCACATAATTTTGTAATACGGGTAGGAAACTGTGCATCCTGAAGGGGACTGGTGTGGATCAGACGCATCTGACGGCTGTCAGCTATGCTGAAATCCTGAAACCACATACGGAAGGCTTCTTCTCCGCCCCGGATGGCAGGCCCATCACTCTGGCTGGGATAATTGTAAATAATCCCGGCGTCTTTTAATAATCTGGAAAAATCTTTCTCGTGGATATCCCGTTCTTTGATCCCGGTCATTTTCAGAAAAAGAGAGTTGCACAGCTCTATTTTCCCGGACTGGTTTAACAGGCACAGTCCTTCAGAGGCATTTTCCAGAATACCTCTGGTGATCTCTTTCATATCCAGTGCCTGGCTCAGCTGCTGGTTGGATAATCTCTGCACCTGTACAATGTGGCTTAGATAATTTTTCGTAACTTCGTCAGCCAGACTGGCAGGAAGGCCGAAAACGGCGATCAGCTCGTTGATGGTGGAGATGTCTACGATACGATTGCCGATATCTACCACCTGGCGGATAAAAGAGGGCACCAGATGTACTTCTCCCGGAGTTACACAGTACTGGATGTCCTCACGTACTGGTTCTATCCCTGGAAGATAAGGGATAAAATGATACTGGGAAAAGCCATATTCTTTTAACTGTTCCATGATCTCATAGGTGGTGTCTACGGTATCGTTGACCAGGTATACAAAAGAGCCCGGCGGGATCTGAAGGATACGCTGGAGATAGGTATGGTTGAAAGTACGCATACATACCAGCTGCTTTACAGAGTCTGGGACAGGAAAAGGCATCCGTTCTTTTATTTCACCAACTGTATACAGGATACAGCCTGCATCTTCCATATCTTCCGGCTTCAGATCAGCAATTCTGGTAGACACAATGGTGAGATATTGTCCAAAAAGGGAGGAAAGATAGGATGCGATCCCCACTTTTGCTACTGGATTTCGGGTCAAGATCAGTAATTTTTGCTTCATGTAAGTCACCCTCCTTATTAGGCTGATTATATATCAATAAAAGAGATAAAACAACCTAAATGCCATAGAAAATTAATTTTAATAAGAAAACTACTGTATTTTCTGTACGGACATTTGACAGCGATATAAAGATTCGTATAGAATGGTCACTAAAGCAAGGACGCTTTGAAAACAGTCAGCGGACTGTGCATGCGAGAAGTGTGCCCTGCTTTTTCTATATAGTCTGGCGGTACAAAAAGTACAGATTATCAGAAAAAGCGCAAGGTGTTCTTGGAAGAAAAGAGGAGGATAAAAATGAAGAAAAGAGCTTTATTAGTAGCACTTGCAGCAGCAATGGCAGCAAGCCTTGCAGGCTGCGGCGGATCTTCTGCATCCAGCACCACAGCAGCTGGAAGCGCAGCAGAAGGCAGTGAAGCAGCTGGAAGTGAAGCTGCAGGCGAAGCAGCAGACGCTTCTGGAAAGGACAGCCTGGTTATCGTAACATCATCTGATGTACTGTCCATGGACCCTTACAGATATGATGAGGGACCTACAAACCAGATCATGCTCCATATTTATGAGGCAATGGTTGCCCAGAATGCGGATATGTCTTTCGGACCATGTCTGGCAGAGAGCTGGGAAACATCTGAGGATGGTTTGACCTGGACCTTCCACTTAAGAGAGGGAGTTAAATTCCATGATGGCGAAGTAATGGATTCCGGCGACGTTGTTGCATCCATCAATCTGGCTTCCAATCCTGATTCCCCATCTGCATACAGCAGCTACACCTCTACTTTCGAGTCTGTAGAAGCTCCTGATGCAAACACAGTTGTTATCAAGACTACAAAACCAAACCCAGTAATGCTGTTTGACGTTGCCCAGCTGTATGTATTAAAGCAGGAGAACGCAGAGGTTGGTACAGAAGAGCAGGTTGCTGACAATGTAGTTGGTACCGGCCGTTACAAATTCGTAGAGCAGGTTAAGGAAGACCACATTGACCTGGCCGCAAACGAAGATTACTGGGGCGAGGTTCCAGAGATCAAGAATGTACGTTTCCGTCCTATTACAAATGAAGCTACCAGAACTGCTACCATGCTGACTGGCGATGTTGACTTTACAGTTGATGTATCTGCAAGAGACATTGACCGTCTGGATGCAACTGATGGTATCAGCGTGATCAAGCAGAAAGGTCTCCGTGAGATCTACATCAATCTTGACAGCCGTGAAGATTCTCCTCTGTTCCCAGGCGAGAAGAACCCAATGTCTGATGTAAGAGTCAGAGAGGCTATGTATCTTGCAATTGATGAAGATACCATCATCAAGAACATCATGAACGGATGTGCATTTGAGATGAACTCCATCGTTCCAGAGGATTATGTAGGCTACACTGAAGTTACCCGCGAAGCTTATGATCCTGAAAAGGCAAAGGAACTGTTAGCAGAAGCTGGATATCCAGATGGCTTTGAGATTACCTTTGATGCTCCAAATGACCGTTATATGAACGATGAGCAGATCGCTCAGGCAGTAGCAGGCTACCTTGAGAAGGTAGGTATCAAGGTCAACTTAAACCTGATGCCAAAGGCTAATTTCTTCAGCTATATCAAGCCAATTGAGAATAATACTATGTTCTTAATGACTGGATGGTCTGATGCTTCCGGTGATGGACTTTCTATTACTCATGATATGCTTTACACCTACAACCGTGAGGCTGGTGACGGTACTGTAAACAGAGGCCACTACTCCAACCCACAGGTAGATGCACTGATCGATCAGGCATTCACTGAGATGGATGATACCAAGAGAGGCGAGTTAGTAGCAGAGGCTGACAAGATCGCAAGAGAAGATTATGCATACATTCCGCTTCACTTTGAGCAGGATACATATGCGATCAAGGATACCTTAAACTACACTCCAAGAATGAACAAGTACGTATATGCATGGGAGTTCTCCTACAAATAAAAGTTGGATAACATTGAAAAGGGGCCGTGTAAAGTATACCGGCTCCTTTTCGTTAAAATGTGATCCTCTCTGTACCTGCGTGTGCAGCTGACAGAAAAACAGGATCCAGCCGCAAAGGCAGGTGAAGAACGAGGATCAGAATATAAAACAACAGGAGGTAAGATTTTATGATAAAGTATGTTGTAAAACGGTTTGTGCAGATGATCGTGGTACTTTTTATAGTATCCCTTCTTGTATTTCTGCTGACCAACTTTATCGGTGACCCGGTAGATATGCTGGTGCCGGAAAATGCAACCCTTGAACAGATCGAATCCGCAAGAGCCAGATTAGGGCTGGATAAGCCACTTCCCGTTCAGTATGCTATTTTTATCAGAGATGTGCTCCACGGCAACTTTGGAAAGTCTTATACATACGGCAAACCTGCCATGGACCTGATCTTTGAACGTATGCCTGCAACCCTTGAATTAGTTGCTGTAGCTGCCTGTCTTGTACTGTGCATCGCCATTCCTTTAGGCGTATATGCAGGTGCATATCCAAAGAGAGCCAGCAGCAAGCTGATCATGTCCGGTTCTATTTTAGGTATCTCTCTTCCATCCTTCTGGGTTGGTATGATGATGATCTATATTTTCGCAGTTATCTTTCGTGTACTTCCTGCTTCCGGCCGCGGTAATACGGTAATGGTTGGAAAGGTGGCCTTAAGTATCTTCGCTCCCGGCGGTATCCGCTATATCATATTGCCGGCGGTAACACTGGCACTGACCAACGTGGCTACCATGCTTCGACTGACCCGTTCCGGTATCCTGGAAAATATGCGTCAGGACTACATTAAGTTTGCAAGAGCAAAAGGTGTTCCTGCAAAGTCCATTCTCTTTGGACATGCGTTAAAGAATGCCTTAATTCCAGTAGTTACCATTTTCGGTATGGACTTGGGAAATATGATCGCATTCACTACCATTACAGAGACCATTTTCGCATGGCCTGGCATGGGCAAGCTGCTTATTGATGCAATTAAT
>CAVIPV010000202.1:0-4030 GCA_963644495.1 Prevotella sp.
GTGTAAAACAGGTTCCGGATACAACTGAAATAAAGATCGATCCGGTAACAAATACTCTGATCCGTAATGGAGTACCCAGCATCGTAAATCCTTTTGACGGCTATGCCTTAGAGGCAGCAGCCCGTATTAAAGACAAACATCCTGATACAAGGATCATCGTACTGAGCATGGGACCGGAGCAGGCCAAAAATGCTTTGAAAGAATGCTTAGGAATGGCTGCCGATAAAGCATATCTGATCAGCGGCCGCGCTTTCGGTGGTTCTGATACATTGGCGACCAGTTACATTCTTTCCTGCGCTATTAAAAAAGTAGCAGAGCTGGAAGGCGGATTTGACGCCATCTTCTGCGGCAAACAGGCCATCGATGGTGATACCGCCCAGGTTGGACCGGAAATTGCAGAACATCTTGGACTTCCTCAGGTTACATACGCTCTGGAAGCAGAACTTACAGATGACGGCCTTACCATTTTAAAAGAATGTGAAGATGCAAACCAGAAGATCGCTGTATCTCTTCCATGTCTGGTCACCTTTACAAAACCAAGCTTTGATCCACGCTATCCTACTATTAAGCGGAAACTTGCTGCCAACCGTGCAGAGATCCCTGTTTTAGGCGAAGACGCATTTCCAGATATTGACAAGACCCGCATTGGTTTAAAGGGATCTCCTACTCATGTAAAGAAATCCTTTGTTCCGCCTCGCAAACAGGGCGGCATTATGATCAAAGAAGATTCAAATACGGCTTCTGCACAGAAACTTGTGGCAATGCTCAGTGAAGCCCACTTGATTTAATAAGGAGGACACACAAATGGAAGCAAAGACAAAAGATCTTTGGGTATTTATTGAGACAGAGGAGGACGGAAGTCCTAAGAAAGTTGGTCTGGAGCTGTTAAATCCAGGACGCCGCCTGGCTGACAAGCAGGGCGGAAAGCTGGTTGCTGTTGTGATCGGTGACAATATCGCTGCTTCTGTAGAAGCTGCAGGAATCCACGGCGCAGACCAGGTAATTGCTGTAGAAGGGCCTGAATATAAGTCCTACTCTACGGATGCTTATGCAGATGCTCTCTGCAATATGGTTAAAAAATATGGTCCATCTACTCTTATGATCGGCGCAACTCCTAACGGCCGCGACATGGGACCTCGTGTTTCCTGCCGCTTAAATACAGGACTGACTGCAGATTGTACTGCTCTTGATATTGATGAAGAAAGCGGAAATGTTGCATGGACCCGTCCTGCATTCGGCGGCAACCTGATGGCTACCATCATGTGCCCGGATCACCGCCCACAGATCGGCACCATCCGTCCCGGTGTATTTAAAAAAACAGATGTAACAGAAAATAAAGCAGAAGTGATCCGTGAAGATTATCACGTAGATCCTGCTCATATCCGTACAAAGATCCTTGAGACCATCCGTGAAGCTGCGTCTGAAGCAGTGGATCTGGAAGGCGCAGAGGTGATCGTATCCGGCGGACGCGGTGTTGGCGGTCCAGAAGGCTTTAAGGTATTAGAAGAACTAGCAGATGTACTTGGCGGCACTGTAGGCGCTTCCCGTGCAGCAGTGGATTCCGGCTGGATCGGACACAGCCACCAGGTTGGACAGACCGGTAAGACAGTTGCTCCTAAGCTTTACATTGCCTGCGGTATTTCCGGCGCTATCCAGCATGTAGCCGGAATGAGCGGCTCTGACACCATCATCGCCATCAACAAGGATCCGGAAGCTCCTATTTTCGGCATTGCTGATTATGGTATTACCGGTGATTTATTTGATGTCGTTCCTGCTCTTACCGCAGAAATTAAAAAATTAAAAGAACAGTAATAAAAGCCCTCTTATCTCTTTTCCTCCAGGGAATTTTGGGGGAGAAGAGATTTTTTAGGGTTTGTATTGTTACTTTTTTAACATATATAAAACGTACGGCGCTATGCGTCTGAAAGGAGTACTAAAATGTCCAGCGGTATTGTAGGTCTTCTTATCCTGCTTCTTTGTATCGTGCTCTTCATTACAGAGTGGCTGCCTTCCGTTGTCACCGGCGCTCTTGGCTGTCTTTTGATGGTCCTTTTCCATGTATGTGAACTGTCTAATGCCTTTTCCGGCTTTGCAAGTTCTATTATCTATCTTCTCTTTGGCGCCATGATCGTAGGCAATGCCATGTTTGAAACAGGAGCAGCTGCCCTTATTGGAAAGCAGGTCATTCGGCTGTCTAAAGACAATGAACGCCTTTTTCTTTTTATATCCGGTCTTACAGCCGGCTGCCTTTCCATGTTTCTGGCAAATACTGCCACAATTGCCGTTTTTCTTCCTATCATAGAAAGTGTGTGCTCTAATTCCGGCAATATGAAGCGAAAAAATCTGACTTTGAACATTGCGCTCTGTGCCATGATCGGCGGATCCTCTACACTGATCGGATGTACGCCTCAGCTGACTGCAAATGCTTTGCTGGAGCAGACTACCGGCCTGCATATGAGTATGTTTACTATGTTTGCCCCTGGCTTTTGCATGCTCCTTCTGTATCTGGCCGGTACACAGCTATTTGGCTATAACCTTGGAAAAAAGATATGGGGTGACCGCCCGGAAGAAGCTATGGAGCTGGAAAATACCAATCGAAAGATCATTGCCACAGATGAAAATACAGACCATAAGAAGATCACCATCATGTTCATTATCCTGGGACTGATGATCTTATTTTATGTAACAGAATGGCTGTCCACTGCTATGACCGCCATGTGCGCTGCCATGTTGTGTATCCTTACAGGATGCACCAATACAAAAAGTATCCGCAAAAATATGGACTGGGATACTATTTTATTTCTTGCATTCTGCCTTGGACTGGCCGATGCCTTAAATATAGGTGGTTCCGGAAAAATACTGGCAGATCTGGCCGGCAATTTCCTTGGCAACTGTTCTTCACCTATGATTGTATATGGTATTCTTTGCCTTTTGACTCTGATCATAAGCAATTTTATCACCAACTCTACTGCTATCCTGATTGTACTTCCTATTGGTTTCTCCATTGGAACTGCCATGAATCTAAATCCTATGACCATATGCCTGGGTATCTATTTTGCCGCAAGTCTTGCCTGCTCCACGCCTTTGGCAGCTGCACAGATCAGTATGACGCTGGTAGCCGGTTATAAGTTTTCTGATTACCTAAAATACACACTGCCTCATGCTGTTATCCAATTTTTATGCATCTGGTTTCTGGTCCCGTTATTTTTTCCACTGTTTTAAACAAAATCACTCAAAAAAAGAAGATCACCCGAAAAATTTTAAAACCCTTTCCAGTGATCTTCTTATATTCTTTTCTTATTTAATCCAACATACTGCGGATAGCTACCGGCGTACGATAATTCCAGGTAGAAGTCTTAATACCACTTCTGCGGCTGGCTGCATGTACGATACGGCCGTTTCCAATATAAATAGCCACATGATTTACCTTGCCGTTGCTGCCTGCATAGAAGATCAAATCACCCGGCTGCATGGTAGCTGAAGTGACTTTCTTGCCCATCTGGGCCTGGGAACCGGAATAATGTGGCAGAGATACACCGAATTTCTCCATAACTCTCATGGTAAAGCCGGAGCAGTCAACACCATTGGTCAGACTGGTTCCGCCCCATACATAGCGGTTTCCTACGAACTGGAGCGCATAGTTTACAAGCTGTGAACGGCGGGACTGCTTGGAACCGGAGCCGCCATTCTTAGAGGAACCGGAACCATTATCCTTTGCAGGAGTGAACTTGATAGCTTCGTTTAAGGCATAGCGGACTTCTACGTAGTTGTCACTTGTAGAAATATATGCTGCCTCATCTCCGTCCTGACCCCCGTCTTCTGCATCTACGGAACCTAAATCAATCTGTACCCAACCGTCCAACTGTTTCACAACTGGATATCTCTCATCTTTTACAACATTGGTCCAAATTCTGGAATTCGTATTAGGTTCCATTCGTACTCTTAAGACATCGGTTGTAATTACCGCCATCTGGCTTGCTTCCTGCATTGCTATATCTTTTGCTTCCTGACCAGTCGCAATCAAATCTGG
>CAVIPV010000203.1:0-4021 GCA_963644495.1 Prevotella sp.
ACATTACCCATAACCAATAAAACATATAATCTGCCTGATCCACTGCCGGCACTGACCATTTACAAAGAAAAAGCCGGATAAGACACAGGCATTTCAACCTGACATCTTATCCGGCTATTATTTTTATAAAACTTTTTATCTCTCCATAGATGATCTACAGCACACCTCCCTTTTTTCTCCCTTTCCTATTCAGCACAGCCATATATCCCACACACAAAAGCAGCTGTACAACAGATGATACAGGAGTGGCAAGCCCGATCTTAAACAGTGACGTACCTGGCTGAATGCTCATAAAATAGGATACTGGCACACGAACACCAAACGCCCCTGCAATTCCCTGTAACATAACAAACTTCGTCTGCCCGATCCCATTGTAGAACCCAATATAACAGAAGAAAATTGCTGTAAACATACAGTCAATGGAATATGCTTTCAAATAATCCGCTCCCGCCAGAATAACACTTTCATCCGATGAGAAAATCCCCGCCATGGCGTCTCCATGAAAATAAGAAAGGAAAAACATTCCCACACCGATCACAAAAGAAACCGCCGCACCATAATAAAGTGCTTTCTTTGCACGATCCATCCGTCCTGCGCCGTAATTCTGGGCTACAAAAGCAGACATGGACTGCATAAAAGCAGATGAAATAAGCATGATAAAGGCACATACCTTCTCAGCCACTCCCACACCTGCAGAAGCGATCACACCCATAGAATTAACGATCGCCAGGATAATAAGAAAAGAAATACTTACCAGCAGATCCTGCAGGGCAATGGGCGCCCCAAGCCCCGCCATTTTCTTAAGCAAAGTCTTATAGATCCGTACATTTTCCCGCTTAAACACAAACGGCAGCTGCTTTTTTCTGATAAAACCAAAAGATACGATCACACTGACTACCTGGGCAAAAACAGTGGCACAGGCCGCTCCTGCTGTTCCCATATGAAAGCCGGCACACAGAACCAGATCTCCTGCAATATTGCACACACAGGCAATAGCAACCGTCAAAAGAGGCGTCTTAGAATCCCCGATCCCCCTGAAAATGCAGCCGATCAGATTATATGCCACAATAACCAGCATACCGCCTCCGCATATCCTTACATACGCGACCGTCTTATCAAACGCTTCCTTTGGAGCATGCATGATCCGGCTGATCTGAGGAGCAAAAAATACCAGTAAAACCGTCAGAAACACTGCGATCCCCGCAAACATCACCAGGGCAGTTCCTACTGTTTTTCCCCCTTCTTCCTTCTTTCCGCAGCCAATCTGCTGTCCTAAAAGTACAGTGGTCCCCATGGAAAAACTGCTGATCAGATTCGTCAGCGTCATCATGATCTGAGAACCCGTAGAAACCGCCGACACATCCGCAGAAGAAGCAAATTTACCTACCACCAGCAGATCCACAGCACCATACATAGCCTGTAAAAACAAAGCAAACAACACCGGCACTGCAAACAAAATAAGCGGCTGTAAGATCTTCCCTTCCGTAAATGTCGTATTTCTCTCCATTATACCTTTCCTCCTTCTTCACATTAAAAAAGCCGGATAAGAAGCAGGTATCTCAACCTGCCATCTTATCCAGCTATTGTTTCAAATAATAATATCGAACAACTTGCCCTCCGATGGACGTTCCACAGTATACTATAAAAAGCACCAAACGTCAACCGGTAAGTCTATATCTTCCACAACTGCGCTTGTCATGTACGTAAACTCATTCTTCATCACAGATCCTTATCTGTGCACAAATCACATATGCTTCCTGAGAGGATTCAACAAACTGATCCACTATATTCACACAAAAAGCTTCATCTGCCAGCTTTAGTTCTGAAAACTGATCGCTCAACAACCGGATCTTTGAATAGATCGTATCATATGCACCTTTTAAATATGCAGTCACATAGCGCCCCTTAGGAATGACTTCTAACTGATCCAGTTCCAGCAAATCAGCAGGAACTTCACTTCCTAAAAAAGCTCCAAATTTTGTTATAGCTTTTCCACTTGAAAGATCCGTATATTGAACAAATGTAGGATATTAAAAAAAAGCACTACTGTTAGCTGCCGATATTTCACTTCCCAGACCCACATAAAAACGTATTGGGAATGTTCCGATATAAGGCTTATCATCAACAATTCTTGATAAATGCGTTTCAACAAACTGGAGTTTTTTCTCCAGTACATTGATCGCTCTCTGAATCTCTTTTTGATGTTCCTGCATTTCTTTGATCGCATTATGGAGCATCTCAAGATTATCCTTTACGTTATCATTTTGAATATATTCCCGGATCCTTGATATAGGCTGGTTTAATTTACGTAAATAACAGATCGTTGCAAGAGTATATATTTGATTATACGAATATTTTCTGTAACCATTCTCATCTGTACTTACAGGGATCAGCAGACCTTCTTTATGATACAAGCGGATCGCCTGGCTGCTCACCCCATATATAGCTGCGATTTCTGATACTGTAAGTGTTCCCTCGTTTGGCTGGCTGGTACTGTGCATTATCAAAAGAATGCTGGCTGATTGGCAGTTTATCTATCCTTATATGTTCCATTATTTACCTTTTTACTCAGAACATTGGTTATGCAAGTCTATCTGCCATTGTAATTACCATGATCGTTGGGAAAATATGCAAAATCGAAAATATAACTAAAATTGAAGTTGAAGATAAATTTGAGCTTCAGAAACCAATGATCAATACCAAAGTTATTCTTGGCACTCTCTCCGTCATGTGCCTTACTATCGGGGGAAATATCGCTACTTCAGGGATCACACAGGGAATGTCCGGCATTGCTTCAAACCCAAATCAGGTGTCTATTTATTCCGGTCTGGCTGATGCACTTTCTTCCCTGTTTGGCGGTTCACCTATTTCTGTTGTTATTTCCGCTTCTGCGGCTGCACCCCACCCGGTTACATCTGCAGTTATCCTTATGGTGATCATGGCAGTAGTTCTTGCAACCGGTATACTGCCAAAACTGATCAAACTGATACCTCCTGCTTCTGTTGCAGATGTCTTATTTGTACTTGGTGCATTTTTAACATTACCCGAAAATTTACGCATTGCTTTCACAGATGCAACCCCTTCATCTGCACTGGCTTCCAGTGTAACTTTAGCCGTAACTGTCATTTCTGACCCATTTATTGGCTTACTGGCAGGCATTATCATCTGGACCGCTGCTGCCATGCTTGGCATGTAATATCATTATTAAAATTTAAGCCCCATCTTGCAACTTTCTGCATAATGGGGCTTTTTATCTTGTCAATTAATCTCTGTCATTCAGATATCCCGGTTCATTATAAATAAGAGCCATAAACTCCACATCAGAATCAGAATTATTCTCAATGCTGTGATACTGTCCTACTTCGATGATGCAGCAGTCACCAGGGCCAACCTTGGTCACAGACTTATCATTATCAATAAAATCTGCCTCGCCCTTTAAAATATAATAAGGCTCGGTGTCATGTACATGCTGATGCCAGCCTACACTTGCACCCGGAGGAAGAACCACCTTTGCATACAGTCTGCCGTGTCCTAACAGCTCCTCTTTTGATACAATGTGATGAACGTAAGCCGTTCCCTTACCTCCGCCTAAATGTTTCACTTCCAGAATGTTGTCTTTACGAATCATGGTCATGCCCTCCTGTTGAATAAAATCCTGAAGCAATTTGAAACACCTTACTGCTTATATTTTCTCATTATACTCCATTTTTCTTATTTTTCCAAGAACAGGACTCAATTTTTCTCTCACAACCGTTTCATTTTGCAGCACCCTCTAAATCAATAGAATAAAAAACAGAGGTTCACTCCCTGTATACACAGGCCGTCATCTTACTTGTCAATTGTCCACATCTTGAGCGCAGCTGTCCGAATGTAGCGGACGCAGTCCGATACAGGCGAACAGGTGCATGTCGAAAGCCAGTGGACAATGACAAGTAATATGAAAGGCCGTTACTTACGGTAAAGCATCGCTCCCGGAACAAATCAATTCCTCACTTCCGCAATAAACTTCGCCATTTTCAAA
>CAVIPV010000204.1:0-4016 GCA_963644495.1 Prevotella sp.
GGGCATTATTTATAAATATACAGTGCTAAAAGCGAAATCCCTGACATTTTTATATTTCTATATACTTTTCCGAAATTTTGAGTTATAATATAGGTATCAACAGAAAGATTTGATGAAATGATCTGAAAAAGCGAATGATACGGACATCAGATGCTGAACGGAAAGGGGTAGGTTTTATGTCAGGAAATCTTATTATTACCATCGGAAGACAGAGCGGAAGCGGCGGAAAAAAGATCGGGGAAATGCTTGCAGAGAAATTAGGTGTAAAGTGTTATGACAAAGAACTTCTTGCTCAGGCAGCAAAACACAGCGGACTTTGTGAAGAATTATTTGAAAAACATGACGAACGTCCTACCAGCAGTTTTCTCTACTCTCTGGTAATGGATTCCTATTCCATGGGTTACACGTCAACAGGCTACTCTGATATGCCTATTAACCACAAGATCTTCCTTGCCCAGTTTGACACCATTAAAAAGCTGGCAGATGAAGCTCCATGTGTTATCATCGGGCGCTGCGCAGACTATGCTCTGGAAGATTATCCAAATGTAGTCAGCGTATTTATCACCGGCGATGAAGAAGACAAGATCAAACGTGTCAGTGAACTTTATAAAGTAGACGAAGCTAAAGCTAAAGACCTTATGATCAAGACTGATAAGAGAAGATCCAGCTACTACAATTATTACTCCAACAAGAAATGGGGCGACCCAAGAAGCTATGATATGTGTATCAACAGCAGTGCTGTGGGGGCAGAAGGCGCTGTAGATATCATTATGGAACTGGCAAAGAAAAAACAGGAGTGGAATAAGCAGAAATAACAGAAAGAAATTTTCTGGAAAATGAAAAATAATGTAAAGTGATATAAAAATCCCGCTGCATTTGGATAGATGTCCAGGCAGCGGGATTTTTGTATTCTCCAGTTAATGTTCATCCCCCGGTTTGCCGAGGGAATGAATGGATCTCATATTTATTCTACAGTAACAGATTTAGCCAGGTTTCTTGGCTGGTCTACATCCAGGTTCTTTCCAACAGATGCATAATATGCGATCAGCTGTAAGATTGCTGCAATAGGGAATACGGTAAAGCTGTCCGCAATATCCGGGATACGGATCTGTACATCAGCAATATCGTCTTCGATCACGACAGATTCCTTTACAAGAAGGATCACAAAAGCGCCTCTTGCCTTTACTTCACGGACATTGGAAATAGTCTTTGCAAAAATATGTTCCTGGGTAGCAATGGCGATCACAGGCACCTGCTCAGAAATAAGAGCAATGGTTCCGTGCTTTAATTCACCGGCTGCATATGCTTCTGCGTGGATGTAGGAGATCTCTTTTAACTTTAAAGCTCCCTCTAAAGAGAAGGCATAGTCCAGACCTCTTCCTATAAAGAAAGCATCATTCTTGGAAATGATATGATTTACAATGTTTTTGATCTCATCCCTGCGGCCGATCATGGTCTCCATAGCAGGAATGGCATCTAACAGTTCCTTCATAAAGTTCTCTGCCTGCACAGGGCTGTATACACCTCTTACAAGGGCCATACGGCAGTAGATCAGGTACAGGGCAGCTAACTGTACAGAGTAGGCCTTGGTGCTTGCTACGGCGATCTCAGGGCCTGCATGGGTATAGAGTACATAATCGCTTTCTCTTGCAATGGTAGAACCTTTTACATTGACAACTGCCAGTACCGGCGCATGGTAAGACTGAGCTAGACGCATAGCTGCCAGGGTATCAATGGTCTCACCAGACTGGGAGATCACGATCACCAGTGTCTTCTCATCAATAAGAGGAGTCTCATAACGGAATTCAGAAGCAATGGAAACTGTGACCGGGATACGGATACCTGGCTCGATGAGAGCTCTTGCAACCATTCCTGCGTGCATGGCTGTTCCGCAGGCAATCACATGGATGCGGCTGCAGTCTTTTAAAATAGGATCCGGGATACCGTCATCAGTCAGATCCGGCAGTCCCTTGCTTAAACGTGGGAGAATAGTATTTTTTAATGCATCCGGCTGCTCATGGATCTCTTTTAACATAAAGTGTGGGAAACCATTTTTCATCGCTGCATCCACATTCCAGTTTACTTCCATCATATCCGGCTCTACACGGTTTAATTCCATATCATAAACACGGACTTTATAAGGAGTTAAGCGGACGATCATTCCCTCTGGTACAACGAAATATTCTTTTGTATAAGCGATCAGAGCAGTAAGGTCAGATGCGATCATGGCTCCTGAGTGGGTATAAGCCGCTACAAGAGGACTTACATTGCGCACTGCATAGATCTCGCCTGGGCGGTCCTCAAACATGATACAGAAGCCGTAGGAGCCCTGCAGTTCCTTTACAAAATGACGGATGGACAGAAGAGGATCATGGTCCATGCGCTCATAAAGAGCATTTAACACGCCTGCAGCCACTTCGCTGTCTGTCTGTGAGATCAGCTGTCCCTCTAAGGCATATTCTTCTGTAAGCTGATGATAGTTTTCAATGATACCATTATGGATCAGGGTAACCAGCCCCTGACGGTGTGGATGGGCATTTTCTGTTGTAACGCCTCCATGGGTCGCCCAGCGGGTATGACCGATGCCGCAGTGGGAAGAACAGTCGCTTTCCTGTTTTACAAGTTCTTTTAAAGCTGCAACTTTTCCAACTGTTTTGATCAGATGTACCTTTGAATCATTTCCAAAATAAGCGATGCCGGCGCTGTCATAACCTCTGTATTCCAGACCTGCAAGTCCATTTAAAAGTATGTTTTCTGCCTCAAGAGGCCCTGTATATCCAATAATTCCGCACATAAAATATAAATCCTTTCCCAGACCAGTTCAAAACACCCGCCAAACGGGTACACAAAGAAAAGGGATATAATCCCCCTGGTATATAACTGGCTGATTCCCATTTTTTATTTTCTGATCTGTCCGGTTATACCAGCTTTGTTTTGCAGTTACCTGCATATTTTTCCGGTATAAAACACGCCCGGACTGCATGGGAGAGCACCCGCCGAATATGTTCGATTCTCTCTCCACCTCGTTAACCTGTTCCAGCAGTAAGCTTTCTTACTGTTCACGACCCGGCCCAGGTGCATGGCGCTATAGCTTTGCTATTTTTATCTGTTTCCTCCCAAAACAAATCCAATTTATTATATCTCATATCTATAATATGCGTCAACTCTTAATTTTGCTGCCATTTCAGGGTTATTGCTTAATGTTTCTGTAAGACTTTCACACTGTATTTTGGGAAAACCATGTGTTATAATCATGGTTGGTTTGAAAATAAAGAATATAAAATTATGAGGTAATATCATGCGATTACATGAAAATAATAATGAAGATGACGAGCTGCAGCGTCTGCGGGCCCGCAGACAGGGAACAGGACGGAGCAGACGTCCTGCATCCAGAGCTGCAAAGCCTGCGCCTTCCAGAACAGAATATAAAACAGCGGTAAGACAGTCAAGGACCGTAGATCATACATATGATGAGGACTTTTACAAAGAAGAGGATTATGATTATGATGACGATAGAGGAACTGCGAAACACAATACAGATCATGATCGTTTAGAAGTCCCTTTTGAAAATGAAAACCGGCGAAGCCGCAGAGTAAGCTCTGCAGGTTCCTATGAGCCAGAACGGACAGCTGCAGCCCAACCTGAAAATGATTTTAGTAATAGTTTCAGTGGTTCTGGATCCAACAATTCCAATCGTTCCAGACGCCCATCCAGAAAACGTAAAAAAGTAAAGTGGCCGGTGATCCTTTTGAGCCTCCTTACTGTGATCTGCGTCTACGGCGGATGGACCTTTATCCACAGGGCCACCGGCTACTGGAATATTGCAGTATTCGGCGTAGACAGCCGTGACGGAAATACTAAGAACGCGCTGGCTGACGTTCAGGTGATCTGCAGTATCAATCAGGAGACAGGTGATATAAAGCTGGTAAGCGTTTACCGTGATACCTATTTAAAGATTGATTCCAAAGGAACCTACCACAAGATCAACGAAGCTTATTTTAAAGGCGGTCATAAAC
>CAVIPV010000205.1:0-4013 GCA_963644495.1 Prevotella sp.
CTTTCTGCTATTAAGAGCGTGGGAAGACCTGTGGTGGATGCGATCTTAGAAGAACGAAAGAAAAACGGCATTTTCAGCTCCATGGAAGATTTTATCAACCGTATGACCAACAAAGAGGTGAACCGCCGTACTATTGAAAACTTTATCAAGTCAGGAGCTATGGACTCCCTTCCGGGCACCAGACGGCAGAAAATGGCAGTGGCACCGATCCTTCTGGACAATAAGGCCAGAGAGCGCAAAAACGCCTGGGAAGGCCAGATGAGCCTGTTTGACCTGGTATCAGAGGAAGATAAAAAGGAATATCAGGTATCTTTCCCAGATGTGGGAGAGTATTCCAAGGAAGAACTGCTGGCTTTTGAAAAAGATATCTTAGGTGTGTACATCAGCGGTCACCCGCTGGACGACTATGAAGGTCTGTGGAGGAAGAATATCTCTGCTACAGCAGCCGATTTTATTGTAGATGAAGAGACAGAAGAAGCGGCAGTCAAAGATGGCATGAAGGTGGTAGTAGGCGGACTGGTGACCGGAAAAGTGGTGAAAACCACAAGGAGCAACCAGTTAATGGCGTTTATCACGCTGGAAGATTTAATGGGCTCTGTAGAGGTGATCGTTTTCCCGAAAAATTATGAGGCAGACCGAGATCTGCTGACAGAAGACTCCAAGATCTTTATCAAGGGAAGAGTGTCTTTAGGCGATGAACCGGTAGGCAAGCTGGTATGTGAACAGGTGATCCCGTTTTCCAAGGTTCCAAGGCAGCTGTGGCTGCAGTTTGAAGATAAAGAAAATTATCAGGCCATGGAAGGGACCATTTTAGGCATTTTGAAAGAAAGTGAAGGTCAGGACAGCGTAGTCATCTATTTAAAGAAGGAACGGGCTAAGAAAATTTTGCCTGCAAACTGGAAAGTAGAGGCGACAGAGGAACTTAGGGAAAAACTCATTTGTAAACTTGGTGAAAATAATGTCAAACTAGTGGAAAAAAACTTGATTAATCCGGGAAAATGAATTAGAATAGCGTTGTATTTATTTAAGAACAGAAGCAACGCGCATCAGATGTACAGATGTGCTTAAAACAAGGAGGTAGATTGGTATGGCAAAGTCAGTTAAAACCATCGGAGTATTAACCAGCGGAGGTGATGCTCCTGGAATGAATGCAGCCATTCGTGCGGTTGTAAGAGGTGCGATCAACAGAGGCCTGAAGGTAAAGGGAATCATGAGAGGATATGCCGGACTTCTGGATGAAGAGATCGTGGATATGGATACTACCAGTGTATCAGATATCATCAACCGGGGCGGTACCATTCTTTATACAGCAAGATGTCTGGAATTTACAAAACCGGAAGGACAGGAGAGAGGTGCGCAGATCTGCCGCAAGCACAACATTGACGGCATCGTAGTCATAGGCGGCGACGGTTCTTTCCGCGGCGCAGGAAAGCTTTCTGCGCTGGGTATCAACACCATAGGTCTTCCCGGAACCATTGACCTGGATATTGCATGCACCGATTATACCATTGGCTTTGATACAGCTGTAAATACTGCTATGGAAGCCATTGATAAGATCCGTGATACATCTACCTCCCATGAGCGGTGCAGTATCGTTGAGGTTATGGGACGTAATGCCGGATATATCGCACTGTGGTGCGGTATTGCAAACGGCGCAGAAGACATCCTTCTTCCGGAACGTTATGACGGAGATGAGCAGGCTCTGATCAACCGTATCATTGAGAACCGTAAGAGAGGAAAGAAACATAATATCATCATCAATGCAGAGGGCATCGGACATTCCGGTTCCATGGCAAAGCGTATTGAAGCAGCCACCGGTATCGAGACCCGTGCTACTATCTTAGGCCACATGCAGCGTGGTGGTACACCTACCTGCAAGGACCGTGTATATGCTTCTATCATGGGTGCAAGAGCAGCAGAGCTGTTAGCAGAAGGAAAGAGCAACCGTCTGGTAGCTTACAAGCATGGTGAGTTTGTAGATTATGATATCCAGGAAGCACTGAACATGACCAAGGATATCCCGGAATCCCAGTATGAGATCGCAAAGCAGCTGGCAAGATAATAAAAAGTCTGGTTTGTCAGCTGTATGATAAGAATAATAAAGTCCGCCGTTACCGGTTTATGCTGGTGCAGCGGACTTTAATGTGCGCAGGGAAAAACAAGCGGCCGCGAAGCAGACATTTGTTTTTCACAAGCCATTAACGAAGATTCCGCCTGCGTAAGCAGGCAGTAGAGCGCGTCAGCGCGGGGAATCTGAGTGTGGTGGTAGAAATAGAAAGGAAAAATAATATGACAGATAAAGTGGTGCTCTGCGGAGCCAACTCCTATGAGCAGAAATATTATTTCAACGAAGAATTCCAGTCCCTTCCCCAGTCTGTAAAAGATGAACTGCACATTATGTGTGTCCTTTTTACAGAAGATGTAGGTGGGATCCTTACTATGGAATACGATGAAAAGGGAAATCTGGATTTCCGGGTCATTTCTGAAGAGGGAGATTATCTTTTTGATGAGATCGGCAGCGTATTAAAGATCAAGGAGTACCAGGAGACCAAGAAAGAACTTCTGGAAGCCCTGGAGCTTTACTACAGAACTTTCTTCTTAGGGGAAAATGTAGACTGGGAAGAGGAAAAAGAGGGCCGGGAAGGCGAAGATAAGGGAGAAACAGATGAAGTTTAAGATCGGCGATACCCTTTTAGATAACAATGTATTTCTGGCGCCTATGGCGGGAGTGACCGATCTGCCTTTCCGCCTCCTTTGCAGGGAGCAGGGCGCAGGCATGTCTGTAACAGAAATGGTCAGCGCCAAGGCCATTTTATATAAAAATAAGAATACAAAGGAACTTTTGGCTGTAGATCCGGCAGAAGGTCCGGTATCGGTGCAGCTTTTCGGCTCTGACCCGGAGATCATGGCAGCAATCGCAGCCCAGATCGAGGACGGGCCCTATGTTGCCATTGATGTAAATATGGGTTGCCCGGTTCCAAAGATCGTCAATAACCATGAAGGCTCTGCACTGATGAAAGATCCGGCTCAGGCGGAAAAAGTGCTTACTGCCATGGTAAAGGCTGTGAAAAAGCCGGTGACTGTAAAATTCCGCAAAGGCTTTAATGACCAGAATATCAATGCAGTAGAGTTTGCCAAAATGGCAGAAAGCTGCGGCGTAGCAGCTGTGGCAGTCCACGGGCGCACCAGAGAACAGTATTATTCCGGAAAGGCAGACTGGGATATCATCCGCCAGGTAAAAGAGGCAGTAAAGATACCGGTGATCGGAAATGGGGATGTGTTTACCCCTGAGGATGCAAAAAGGCTGTTAGATGAGACTGATTGTGACGGCATTATGGTAGGCAGAGGAGCCAAGGGAAATCCCTGGATTTTTAAACGTATCACCCATTATCTGGAAACAGGGGAACTGTTGCCGGGACCAACGCTTATGGAAGTGCGGGATATGATCCTGCGCCATGGAAAGATGCTTACAGAATACAAAGGCGAGATGATCGCCATGCGGGAAATGCGCAGCCATATGGCCTGGTACACCAAGGGAATGCGAAATTCCGCGGCTTTGCGCTGTGAGATCAATCAGGTGGAGACTTTGGAAGGCCTGGCAGAGCTTTTAGAAAAGCGGATGGAAGCAGAGTAGAGGTCTGGAAGCAGCCAGATCATGAAAAAACAGAATAAAAGCGTTATTCTGATAAATAAATAACGCAATGACACCAGGGAGCAGGCAGGACAGAGCAACAGTCTTACCTGCTTTTTTTTTTTTTTTTAAGATACAACTTATTTTAATGTAATACAGGTTTCGAAAATAAGATAGGATAACACCTGTCTTAATTAATACAAGTTATGGCAGAATAAAACAAAGGAAAATAGAAAAAACAGGGGGTTTTAGAAAAATGTGCCTAAAAAATAAAGAAAAAATTGTAAAAAAGTTAAAAAATTCTAAAATACACTTGACCTATTATAATACAGGGTGTATGTTTATTACACCATACAGTTACAGACAGGAGAGGAGACAACAC
>CAVIPV010000206.1:0-2146 GCA_963644495.1 Prevotella sp.
CCGTAGCATTCTCGCATCTTCCGAAACCGGTCATGCTCTTTAACATATGAATGCCTCTCTTTCGTTTTCCTATATAATCTTAATTATTATAATTCATCAGGAAAAGCAAGTCAACCGAAAATGCAGTAGCGCAGACGCAGCCTTTTAAAAATTCCCAGATTTTTCCTGCCCTCACGGATCTTGATCAAAAACTGGTGCAGAAGCCTTACTTCATATTCTTCCAGTTCTTCCCCGCCGTATACATGTTTTTCCATCAATTCATTGACTCTTAAATACAGACCTGCGTTCATTTCCGGCAATATCTCATCCACCTGCACCTGGATCTTATCACTGTCAAATCCCGGCTGAATGGATATCCCCAAAATAAGCAGATGTCTGTATATCATCTGAAATAAAAGATCTGTCTTCAGATTTGTCCTGATCCTGTATTCATAATACATCCGGCGCAGTTCCAAAACTACAAAGATCATTTCTAACAGGAACAGGATCACTAAAAACAGGCCCCAGCCAATATCCGCTGTCTGCTTTGCAGGCTGTTCTGTTTCTTTTCCTCCCTGTTCACTTCCCGGAAAATGTTTCTTTAAATTTTCTGCCTCTTCCCCGTCTGTTTCAAGGGCAGCAACTTTTCGCACCTGACCAGGTGACTGTGCCATATTTAAAAGAGCATAGGTATCATAATAATATCCCGGGGTCATATCCACCGGCAGCCAGCCCATACCATCCATATAGACTTCCACCCAGGCATGACTGTTATAGGAAGAAAGGCTGATCCAGTCCCCATGGGAATCCTCTGCCTCTTTGCTGGTAAGAAGATATCCTTCTGCATATCGGGCCGGAATATGAAAACTTCGCAGTGCCATTACAGATGCTGATGCGTAAAAAGCAGAATTTCCTTCACATTCTCCCATCAGGAAGGATCTTAACAGCTGGCTTTCAGGCATAGCCCCTTTATCCAAAGTGCGGCTATAGTACGTATTTTCTTCCAATACAGAGCGGATCTTCTGTACTGCACTGTATACACTAAAGGAATCTGCTTCTCCCTCTTCATGGAACATATCCCTGATCAGGGAAGAAAGGCCATCATCCATTCCCACATAATTTTCATACACAAAGTCCCTGTATACAGCCTCTGATTCCAAATACTGGCTCTGTTCTTCTGTTTCCGGAAAAGCAGCCCAGGAATCCAGCCTCTGCAGTTCACCTGGCATATCTGGTGAAAGCTCATCAAACTCATATTTTCTGGCACCAAAGAAACGGGTAGAACGGCTTCCTTCATCCCGTTCACTGGCAGAATTTTTCACCATTTCAGCTGAATAAGGCTCATAAACCGCCTTTCTCACTGCACCATCATTGATCACCTGTACATGGTTCATCCATGGGGCATCTTCTGAAAGAGCCTCACTGCCATTTCTTCCTGCTTCTTCGTAGCTTATATACTGGTGTTCCGGTGTAAAACCTCTGTTTTTCAGCCATTTTAAAAATCCCCAATGGCTGCCGCCATAGGCAGCTTTTGACAGCGGCTTCCAGCCATCATCTTCATAATAAGCGCCTGTATATCCCTTCAGATATAAAGGCTTGATCTGTTCTGTTTTTACTCTGAGCCGTGTCTCATTTCCCTGTTCCAGGGATGCTGACTGTTTCAGGTCTCCCTTTGGCATGGAATCTTTTCCATAGCGGAAATCCTCTGCCATCTGGACTGCCTGCTGTTTTCCCTTAAGCACTGTCTGTGAGAATTTTCCTCCTTCTGTAAGCCAGACGCACACAAGGGACAGAGCCACTACTGCCGTCCAGGCTGCGCGCCTTGAAAGGGTGCCTGCATGAAGGGAAGAAAGCCATACACCTGTAATAGAGCTTAACATAAGCACAGCGCCAAATGCTGAGGAATGTCCCAATACTATCTCCGGCACAAAAATAAGCAGTGCGATCATGCTGATCCGGGCACAGGCGCCTGCACTGATCAGATACCACAAAACAGCCCCTAAAAGCAGCATAAAAACAAGACAGAACAAAAAACAGATCTGTTTCTCTTGCCTGTGCCTGGTCAAACAGACGTACACCATCTTCATATTTTGTATTCCAGCTGTGGATACAGATATTTAAGAAACTGACCAGCCCGTTTCCCACCTGGCGGGCCCTTATAAGGGTC
>CAVIPV010000206.1:2156-3979 GCA_963644495.1 Prevotella sp.
GGGTCAATACTACTGCTCCCCCTGCAGGTATGAAAAAGGCCCATTTTTTATTCTTATTTGATAAAGCACTGTAAAAAGCACAAAGACAAAAGGAAATTTCTGCTGCTGCAAAAACGATCCCTTCATAGAAAAAGGAGACCGGTGCAATTTTAAACCAGGAAATAAAACTTCCCGCTACCAGTACCATGCACAATGGCAGTGTGCTTAAAATATCCTGTATTCTATTATTTTTATGTGATGATATTTCCTGTGTCACATCAGCCATAGTTTATGTTTGATTCTCCATTTCTATATGATCCTTTTATATCATGCTTTACACAATGATATTTTGTGTATTTTTCTCCAGCTGCTCATAAGGTATCTCCATGAGCACACATGCCCCGCTTGGTGATCCTTGTTTCTTCTTCATCAGAAGAGATACATACAGCTGTTACATTCACATCTTTTGCCAGTTCGTAGATCTCATCCGGGCAGAAACCTGTGGTAAAATACAGGACTCTGCGGTAATTGTTATGAGATTTTTCCGCGATCAGGCTTTTTAATCCCATTCCTCTTTCTTTTGGAAGAGAAAGGTTCATCCAGGTATCCATGGTACGTTCATATTCCTGCCGGTCTGTAACCTGGCTTATAAATATTTTTCCGCCGGCCCACATTCCCATATAATGGGGAACCTTGTGTTCCACCAGTTTTTCACTGACGGACGCTGCTGCACTGATCGCAGCGGAAAGAAGTCCCGGCGTACTGTGCTTTTCTTCCAGTGAAAATCCTGCATCAAATAAGATCAGGATATCATAGCGGGATGTGTCACTTGATTCTCTTACCAGGACTGTATCAAACTTTTCAGAAAGCTTCCAGTGAATGGAACGGATGCTGTCTCCCGGCTGGTATTCCCGGAGTTCAAATACCCCTGTGGCATCATTTCCCTTTCTGCTTAAAGTCTCCTGTCCTTCACTCTGACGTCCCAGTTCTTCACCGGCAGAAACCGGGCGCACCAGCACCTTTCTTGGATAAATGGTCAGATGGCGCAGCTGATGGGGCTCTATTTTCATACAGTTCAGTCCAAAAATATCATAGCAGCGCACATTTTCCAGTGCAAGAGTAGCACCGCCGCACACTTGTGGGCTCCAGGGCAGATCAATATCCATGACCCTTTTTCTTATATCTGCAGATATGGGGATCTGTTTTGAAAAGTGGAACAGCTGGTTATTGTAAGAAAGCTCTCCCTGGATACGGGCTGCAGCCAGATATCTCCGTCTGCTTTTTACAACTACCTGTACTATAAGTGTCTGTCCCAGCTGACAGGCCGAACGGGTATGCATCTCTATTTCCATTCCCGCTGTTTCAAAGCGCAAA
This sequence comes from Prevotella sp., assembly GCA_963644495.1. Taxonomy (GTDB): domain Bacteria; phylum Bacillota; class Clostridia; order Lachnospirales; family Lachnospiraceae; genus Enterocloster. The sequence continues at coordinate 3,510 of CAVIPV010000206.1, forward strand.
AGCAGCCTGAGAAGGATCACCAGCAGGATCTCAAGAAGGAAAACACCTTCTGCAAAATAAGAACCGCTGAGCAGAAACATAATAAGTGTTGCTGCAGCCGCGATGCTGTAACCGATCCTGATCTTTATCATGGATTCCACCTCTTGGTATCCTTAGCCGGCCGTATCTCTTTTAAGATATTTTCCAGTGTCTCTCTTTCTGTAATACCTTCTACACGGGCCTGAGGCTTTAAGATCAGTCGGTGGGCACAGGTATCAATAAAAACTTCCTGTACATCTTCCGGGATCACATAGCTTCTGTCCTTTAAAATAGCCCATGCTTTCGCCATTTTTGTAAGGGCCCACACACCACGGGGGCTGATACCCAGTTCTACTAAAGGATGTTCTCTGGTGGCCTCGCACAGCTGAATCAGATAATATGATACCAGGGTCAAAAGGTCTAAAATCCGACGCAAGCTTGCTTGCAGGAGG
>CAVIPV010000207.1:0-3467 GCA_963644495.1 Prevotella sp.
GCTTTGCTCCTTTCTGTCTCTTTGGCTATTCCAACCTTTGCCGCTTCTTCCTATGACGGCCTTGCAGTTGCAAATGTAAAAAATGAACTGCTGAATATGCGGACGGAACCTTCTACAGATGCTACGATCATCGGAAAATGTTACCGTGGCAGCGGCGGAACTGTTCTGGAACGTAAAAACGGCTGGACCCGGATCCGCTCTGGTAAGTTAGAAGGCTGGATCAAGATCCAGCTTCCGGCTGATACAACCGGATATATTTCTGCAGAATATGCAAAGATCTCTCCTGTTCCAGGCAAAGCTGTTGATGCAAAAGAAGAAGCTGCTGCTCTTCAGCCCGTAGATAAAACCCAGGAAAAGCCTGCTTATATCATTTCCGTAACAGATGATGAGATCTATCTCCTTGCTGCCTGCACTGCAATGGAAACAGGAAATGGTTCTTATGATGAACAGCTGGCTGTTGCAAGCTGCATTGTCAATCGTGTTAAATCAAAGCAATGGGGTTCTTCTGTATCCAGCGTCATCTATGCTGACGGACAGTTTCCTGGTGCACATTCCGGCCTCCTTGACAGTTTTCTTTCCCAGGGGCCATCCCAGACTGCCCTAAAAGCCGCAAAAGCAGCTCTTACTGGTTCAAACAACATTGGAGATTATCTTTATTTTAATTCTATCAGGCGGATCTCCCCGGAAAATTATTCTTCTTATAAAATTGTGGGAGATAACTGCTTTTATAAAAAATAATGATCTATACCTATTGTTTCAATCCACCTACAGAACCTGCCACCGACAGCTTCTTCCGGATGCATGGCAACTGAAAAAGGAGCCGACAGGGGGCGACTCCTTAATTTTATCCCTATCTCATGCTTTTAAGCACTTACAGCATAATATACTTCAGTACAAATAATACTGCCAGAATATAAAGCAGCGGGCTGATCTTCTTCTCTTTTGCCTTACCGCATACCAGATTGATCACTACATAGGAAATGTTTCCTAAAGAGATACCTTCGGAAATGCTGTACATAAAAGGCATTGCGATGATACCGGTATATGCAGGAATGGATTCAGTATAATCGTTAAAGTCGATCTTAAGAATGGATGAGATCATTAAAAATCCTACTACGATCAGGGCCGGTGCAGTTGCAAAGGACGGGATCGCAAGGAAGATCGGTGATAAGAACAGGGACAGTCCAAACAGGATCGCTGCTACAGCAGCAGTCAGTCCGGTTCTTCCGCCTTCTGCTACGCCGGAAGCACTTTCTACGAAAGTAGTTACTGTAGAGGTACCAAACATAGCACCTACGGTAGTACCAACGGCATCAGATAAAAGGGCACCGCGGATCCTTGGAAGTTTTCCGTCTTTGTCTAACATATCTGCCTTGGAAGCAACACCGATCAGTGTTCCCAGTGTATCAAACAGGTCTACAAACAGGAATGCAAATACAACTGCAAAGAAATCCAGTGAGAACATACTGCTGAAATCCATCTTCATCAGAGTTGGTGCCATACTTGGAATTGCAATGCCATTGGAAAAATCTGGAAGAAGGCTGTAAGCTCCAGCTTCCGGATTTACCTGATAGGTACCTGCTAACTGGCAGATGATGCCTAAGATCCAGGTAGCAAGGATGCCCCAGAGGATACCGCCCTTTACCTGTTTTACCAGTAAAACAGCTGTGATCAGGATACCGATCAATGCTAATAAAACGGTAATTCCTTCTGTAGAGAATACACCATTCTGAACAGATGCCTTAAAGGAATAAAGACCTACCAGTGTAGCTCCGTCTACTACGATCTTTGCATTCTGCAGACCGATGAAAGCAATGAAAAGACCGATATCTGCTGATACAGAATGTTTCAGTGTCATAGGAATGGCGTTAAATATCTTCTCACGTACATTGGTCAGTGACAGAAGGATGAAAATAATACCTTCTGCAAATACTGCCGTTAAAGCCATCTCCCATGAATATCCCATCTGTAAAACAACAGTATAGGCAAAGTAAGCGTTTAAGCCCATGCCAGGTGCCAGTACAAATGGATAATTAGCAAAGAATGCCATACATAAAGTTGCAAATAAAGCTGACACTGCAGTGGCTGTAAATACAGCTCCGCTGTCCATACCTGTAGCGCCTAAAATACCTGGATTGACAGCCAGGATATAGGCCATGGTCATGAAGGTGGTGATTCCTGCTAACACCTCTGTTTTGACGTCTGTGTGGTTCTCCTTCAGGTGAAACAATTTTCCAGACTAAGATCCTCCTTCTCTTGTATTGATCCCTGACAGCCGTCAGGAACCGGTTCTGCTTCCTGATGCTTTTAAGAAGTCCCCTGCCTCCTTTCCCCCGATTCACCAGAAATCAGAACGTTTTATAACTGCATTTTAACACCTTTTGTGTGTTTTGTATATACAAAACTATTTTTTAGTTTTTCAAAAAGAAAATCTTACTGTATAAATCTGATAGTTCTGTTCATTAATCCACATTTTTTCCTGCCGCAAAGCTTTTTACGATCTCTGTAAGGATCTTAACTGTCTGTTCCATAGATTCCACACATACATACTCATATTTTCCATGATAATTGTGTCCTCCTGTGCAAAGGTTGGGGCATGGAAGTCCCATATAGGACAGTCTGGCTCCGTCTGTTCCGCCCCGGACCGGTGAAATAACTGGAACAACGTCATTTTTCTTCATGGCAGCTTCTGCAATGTGGATCAGCTCCATATGAGGCACGATCTTCTCTTTCATGTTGTAATAGGAGTCTTTTACTATGACGGTCACTGTGCCAGCACCGTATTTTTCATTTAAAAACTCCGCTGCTTTTTCAAAAAATACCTTTTTCTGCTCAAATTTTTCCCGGTCATGGTCACGGATGATGTAGGCCATCTGTGCGCTTTCTACATCCCCTTCCATGTGGTCTAAATGATAAAAGCCTTCGTATCCTTCTGTATACATAGGATTTTCAAATGCCGGAAGCATTGCCTGGAATTCCATGGCGATGAGCAGTGCATTTTTCATCTTTCCCTTGGCGCTTCCCGGGTGGATTCCTTTTCCCTGAACGGTCACATGGCCGGAAGCTGCATTAAAGTTTTCATATTCCAGTTCCCCTAAGGCACCGCCATCTACTGTATAGGCAGCTTCTGCTCCAAAACCTTCTACGTCAAAGAAATCTGCGCCTCTGCCTACTTCTTCGTCCGGTGTAAAGGCAATGCAGATCTTGCCATGCTTTTCCTCCGGGTGGCTTAAAAACCAGGCTGCCATAGTCATGATCTCTGCCACACCCGCTTTATCATCTGCCCCTAACAGTGTCGTTCCGTCTGTGGTGATCAGAGTTTTTCCCTTATAGTTTTTCATTTCCGGGAAATCGGAAGTAAGAAGCCAGATATCCTTTTCTTTGTTTAAGCAGATATCGCTGCCGTCATAGTTTTTCACAAACTGGGGCTTTACATCTTTTCCGGAAAGAGCTGGTGATGTATCCAT
>CAVIPV010000207.1:3553-3962 GCA_963644495.1 Prevotella sp.
ATAGTTTTTCACAAACTGGGGCTTTACATCTTTTCCGGAAAGAGCTGGTGATGTGTCCATATGGGCGATAAAACCTAATGCTGTAACCTTTTCTTCTGTATTAGCCGGGATCTCGCCGTAAATATATCCGTGCTCGTCCATGCGTACATTGGAAACGCTCATTTCCTTTAATTCCGCAGCAAGAAGTTTTCCAAGCTCTAACTGCTTCTTTGTACTTGGAACCTGTTCCTCGTCTTCTTTTGACTGGGTATCATAGGAAATATAGCGTAAAAAGCGTTCTGTAACGGAATTTTCTATTATTTTCATTTTGTCGTCCTCCAAAATCGTATTTATAAGATAATTTTACCACGGATCTGCTCATTAATCGAGTAGGAGGCTAACCATTAGTTGATTAGCCGTCCTCTCACAC
>CAVIPV010000208.1:0-3251 GCA_963644495.1 Prevotella sp.
TCTTATTATGCAGTTTCTCATTATATTCCGTTAAGATCATCGACATTACCTCCCCCTCGATTCTTTAATAAATATGTTTTTAAGAAATCATATTTAATCTAACATTTCCCGTATTTGCTCTATTGATACTCCCAAAATCTTTGCAATTTCATCATAACTTCTTCCAGCTCTGTAAAGCTTAAAAATAGTATTTGCTAATGCAACTGTTTGCTTTTTTCCAATCTCAATTCCTTGCTCTTTTCCAATTCCTATGCCACGCGCCGTTCCAATTTCAATGCCCTTTTCTATGCCTTCTTCCTTCAACGTCTTATTATGCAGTTTCTCATTATATTCCGTTAAGATCATCGACATTACCTCCCCTCGGTTCTTTAATAAATATGTTTTTAAGAAATCATTTTCAATACAGTAATTCATCGCCTCATTCACGGCCTCTTCTATGGTTTTTCCTGCTTTTTGCCGTTCTCTGATCTGGGTTATAAATTCGGTATAGTCTTTTAGGACTTTGCAGTCTTTCATCAATTCAGGATTATTCCTTTGATTGATATTTATTACATAGGCCGTCCATTCATAGCCCGGTGATGGATGTTGAAAGGCATCTGTCAGATGGTATTCTTCCCGCTCCGGCATGTATTCTTCGCCATTGTATAACACATAAAACTTCGGTGCGGGGATCTTTACCATTTTTCTTCCATATATGTCCATTTGATTTGCTGACAGCCAGCCTTCGTATTCTCTTGAAAAATACATCAGGCCGCGCAGGGGCATGTTTGGATTAACGCTGCTCTGCTGCTCCCATAGATTAATACTGCCGCATAAGCACACGGCTACATCATTTTTCATAGTCAGATAAATGGCATCTTCCAAGGTTACGATCTTCAATTCATCTTCTTTTTCATACCTTGTTCCATTTAACGCATTATACAGGGAAAGAGCATTTTCTTTCTCTGAAAATAGTCTGTGGAACAGGCGGTCTTTATGCGTCTTCCAGATTTTTCTTTTTTTGTTCATGGGCACATATCCTTCCTTTGTGTAATGCCGCAGGAAGATACTGCCTATTATCTAATAACTGCTCTCCCTGCTTAAATTGATCGGGTTTTAAGCAAAGAGTCTTTTTTAGATGCTGATGGAACCAGCTTAGATCTGAATGATAATATTTATAGAAGTATTTAGAAACCTTGCTCATGTTTATTTTAGCACAGGGCATATCTGATTGCAAGCTATTCATGCCCCTACCCGTTATTTTCCTTCTTTATCTGCTCATATGTGCAGAAAAGCCCCGGCCGTTTCCGACCGGAGCTTTCTGCTAACAGGGTATGCTTATGAGTTTTGGGATATTTTTTTTATTCCTAATGCTCTTTTATGCATCCTGCTCTTTCTTTTTTCTTCCAATTGCAGTTAATGCAAGGAAGATTCCGGAGAACATCATGGTCAATGCTGCTTTTACAGCTGCCTGACCGGTCTTTGGCAGTGCTGCCATTGGGATATCACCATCATCAATGACGGTTGTTGCCGGTGTTTCTGGTAATTCTGCCATTGGTACATCTCCTGGTGTGATCGTGGTTGTTTCTCCAGGACCACCAGTTGTATTGGAAATAGTTGCTTTGTGGCTTCCGCCGCCACCGCCTCCGCCGGATGAACTGCCTCCGCCTCCGCCGCTATTTCCACCGCCGCCATTATTTCCGCCATGGTAGCTGAAATATGCGATAAATGTGGTATCTGCGGTAAATCCGGCTTTTGCAATCTCACCTGCTGCGCTGTAGTTTACATTTCCATCAGACCAGCGGTTAAACTGATAGTTTCCGATTCCGGCTACCGTTACATTGGCCTTTGGATTTACCTTCGCTGTCATGTTGTAGGTGCCGTCTGCATTCTTAGGTCTGGTAACTACTTCTTTTACTGTACCGGATATGGTTCCGTAGGATGGATTCTCGGAAATGTACCGGAACGTGATCTGGTACTTATCCGGGATCTGATCCGGCTTTTCAGGATCAGGTTCACCAATCTCATCAAGACTGTAATAAACATTTACAATATTATCAGCTGCAGTCAGAGTGATCAGCTTATCTGCCCCGTCAACACGATCCAGTGCATAATGTTTTCCGTTAAAGTCGGATTCTTTTGCTACTGTACCAGTAAGGATCTTTTCTCCAAATACGCCGTTATCTTTTACAACTGCCGCCGCTGTATCTTCTGTCACAGTACCGTTGGCATCTTCGTAGAAGTAATGAATTTCGTAGTGAAGATCATTTTTCTTCTCAAAGTGTGCTGTAAAGATCTGACTCTTGGTATAAGAGGAAGTTCTCAGTTCATCGTCATTCTTAAACGAAACTTGCTCACTGTTCATCCAATATACAAATTTGTAACCGTCTTTTGCCTTTACTGTAGATGGCTGTGTTGGATACTGTGGTATTGGATCACCCTTTTTTGTAACTGCACCTGTTTTACTGTCTTCGATGATCTCATAAACCGTAAAAACTTCTTCAATTGTTCCTGTTACAGTTCCCTTATTATCATCTGCAGATTCATAAGTAAATGTGATCTGGTACTTATCCGGAACATTATCTGACTTACCTGGATCTTCTTTGCCAATTACATCCAGCGTGTAATATATATTTACAACATTTTCTTTTGGCTCAATTCCGATCTTGTTATCTGCTCCTTCAACGCGGTCCAGAACATAATGCTGTTCTTCAAATACAGACTCTTTATCTACCGTAGTAGTAAGGATCTTCTCTCCAAATACACCGTCATCGCTTACAACTTTCTTTGCAAGATCTTCTTTTACATTATCCTCGGCCTTTTCATAGAAATAATGGATTTCGTAATGAAGATCTTTTTTCGTCTCAAAATGAGCTGTAAATGTCTGGTTCTCAGTGTATAAAGCTTCTTTCAATGCCGCATCTGTCTCGAAATGCTCCTGCGTATTATCAGTCCAGTATACAAATTCATAACCAGCCTTATCATCGGCTGTTACGGTAGAAGGCTGTGTTGGATGCTGTGGGATCTTCTCGCCAATTTCTATAATCTCATTAGTTTCTTTATCCCTGGTGATCTCATAAACGGTAACGACTTCTTTGGTCTTTCCAGTTACTGTTCCCTTACTTTCATCTGATGTCACATAGTTAAATGTGATCTGATACTTATCCGGGATTCCATCTGGTTTATCTGGATCTTCCTCACCAATCTCGTCTTTAGCAAAGCATGCTGTAAAAGTAGTATCCTTAACATACGTTGCTGCTTTCAGCTTATTC
>CAVIPV010000208.1:3261-3867 GCA_963644495.1 Prevotella sp.
GTTCCCCGTCAATTGTCCAGTAATCAAATGCATATTTGTCTGCTGGAGTAACTGTTACCTCAACATCAGGAGAAACTGGCCGTTTAGACGCTTCTACATACTTGCCATCATCATCCGTAAATGTATGAACTTCATATACTGTTCCCGTTACGGTTCCTGTATTTACATCTACTGACTTATACTTAAATACAGTCTGGTATTTATCCGGGATTCCATCTGGCAGGTCAGGAATAGTTGGATCTTTTTCATCTGTCTTACCTTTTTCATCCAGAGAATAATAAATGTAAACAACATTTTTTCCATCTTTGGTGATGGTACGTTCTTCACCTTCTATTCCAATCCAGGTATAGTTCTTACCATCATAAGGTTTAGAATCTCCTTTTCCTTCAGTCACATCAGAAACTTCAAGAATATTTTCACCCAATCTAGCCTGACCTGCTTTTATAAGCTCATCACCTACTATCTGACCAGTTGCATTTTCATATTTTCTGATCACTTCGTAGTCAAATTTCTTGTGGCAATAATAAATATTAATGAATGAACTTCCATCTTCTTTTACTTCCACAGAAAATATTTTTGTCTTTTCCGTATCTAATTCATATTCTG
>CAVIPV010000209.1:0-3843 GCA_963644495.1 Prevotella sp.
CTTCCAATCTGTCTCTGCCTGGGCGTTTTTGCGTTCTTACAGCCGGAAAAGCTGGAATTGGATTTTCTGCAAAACTTACTGATACGGCCTGGAAGAACCAGATCCGGAAAATGCTCCAGGAAAGAGATTTTGAAGGTTTCGGTATTATTGTAAGGACCAATGCAGGATCAGCAGAACCGGAACAGATATTAGAAGAGTGCGAAAAATTAAAGGATCAGTTAAAAAAGCTGATAAAAGAGAGCAGCAGCCGTACCTGTTACAGCTGCCTGTATAAAACACCTCCTTCTTATATTACAGGTATCCGGGATTCCTATGCAGGACGCTTGGAGGAGATCGTTACCGACTGTCCGGATCTGTATGACCAGTTAAAGACGTATCTGGAAAACAGTCAGGCAGAGGATGCAGGGAAATTAAAGCTGTATACAGACGAACTGCTTTCTCTTAGTAAGCTTTACAGCCTGGATAATGCTCTTTCAAAGGCACTTGATAAACGGGTGTGGCTGAAATCTGGCGGTTATCTGGTGATCGAGCCAACAGAAGCCATGGTAGTCATCGATGTGAATACCGGCAAATATGAAGGCAAGAAAAAACTGGAAGAGACCGTATTAAAGATCAATTTAGAGGCAGCAGCAGAGATCGCAAGACAGCTGCGGCTGCGCAACCTTTCTGGTATCATTATGGTAGATTTTATTGATATGGACAAGGAAGAAAATAAGGAGACACTTATGGATGCGTTACGGGCGGCTGTAGCGAAAGACCCGGTAAAAACAGTGGTAGTAGAAATGACCCGGCTGAATTTAGTGGAGATCACCCGAAAAAAGGTGAGACGGCCATTATATGAACAGGCGACAGGAATATATAACAGTAACTAGCACAAAGGAGTAAGGGGAAAAGACATGAAGATCATAATCGTGGGCTGCGGCAAGGTTGGAACAACTCTGGCAGAGCAGTTAAACAGGGAAAATCATGATATCACACTGATCGATACCAATGATGAGGCATTAAAAAATATTTCCGACAATGTGGATCTGATGAGCGTAACTGGAAACGGCGCTATTTATCAGGTGCAGATGGAAGCAGGCATACAGGAGGCAGATCTGATGATCGCCACTACTAACTCAGATGAGTTAAACATGCTCTGCTGCCTGATTGCGAAAAAAGCAGGTAACTGCCATACGATCGCACGTATCCGAAATCCTGAGTATTCTGCAGAGATCGGCTATATCAGAGAGGAATTAAACCTTTCCATGGCCATTAACCCGGAACTGGCAGCTGCAAGAGAGATCGCAAGACTTCTGCGTTTCCCGTCTGCTATTAAGATCGAGCCATTTGCAAAAGGAAGGATCGAGCTTTTAAAGCTTCTTATTCCAGATCATTCTAATCTGGATCAGTTAAAGGTTATGGATGTGGTAAATAAATTAAAGAGCAATGTGCTGATCTGCGCTGTTGAGCGTGGAGATGATGTTGTGATCCCGGATGGTAATTTTGTGATGCAGAAAGGAGACAAAATCTCTTTCATCGCCTCCCATGCGGACAGTGCGGACTTTTTTAAGAAAGCCGGGATTGAAAATAACTCTGTGAAGACAGCTATGTTCGTAGGCGGCGGAAAACTGACTTACTATCTGTGTAATCAGCTGGCAGATACAAAGATCAAGATCAAGATCATTGAGCAGGATGAAGTACGATGCAGAGAATTAAGCGATCTGCTGCCAAAGGCAATGATCATCCATGGTGACGGCTCTGATCAGCAGCTGTTATTGGAAGAAGGCATTCGCCAGACAGAGGCATTTGCTTCTTTAACTGGCTTTGATGAGGAAAATATCATGCTTTCTTTGTATGCAGCCAGCCAGTCTAATGCAAAACTGATCACAAAAGTGAACAGGATCTCCTTTGAAAGCGTGATCAATTCTCTGAATTTAGGTAGTCTGATCCAGCCTAAAATGCTTACTGCAGACCTGATCCTTCAGTATGTAAGAGCTATGCAGAATTCTATGGGAAGCAATGTAGAAACTCTTTACAAGATCGTGGCAGACAAGGCAGAAGCTCTGGAGTTTCGCGTAAAAGCAGGTTCTCCGTTACTTGGCATTCCGCTGGAAAAACTGAAATTGAAAAGCAATCTGCTGGTAGCCTGCATCAACCGCAACGGCCGTATCATTACTCCGCGAGGCAAGGATACTATTGAGGCCGGTGATACGGTGATCATTGTTACGACCCATACAGGCCTGAATGATCTTACTGACATTTTAAAGTAAAGGGGCGGTTGTAATGAATCATAGTATTATTATCTATATGTTGGGCTGGATCATGAACATAGAAGCAGCACTGATGCTCATTCCTATCCTGACAGCATTTATTTATAAAGAAAGCATCATCAACTGTTATGCAGGTGTGGCAGTTGCGTGTGCATTCCTTGGCTTTTTATGCACCAGAAAGAAGCCGAAGGTAAGAATGTTTTTTGCAAAGGAAGGCTTTGTCCTGGTTTCCCTTGGATGGCTGGTTTTAAGTTTCTTTGGCTGCCTTCCCTTTGTGTTAAGCGGGGAGATCCCTCATTTTATTGATGCGTTATTTGAAATCGTATCTGGTTTTACCACTACCGGTTCCAGTATCCTTCCAGAAGTAGAGAAGCTGTCAAAAGCCAGTCTGATCTGGCGAAGCTTTTCCCACTGGATCGGAGGTATGGGTGTGCTGGTATTTATCCTTGCGATCCTTCCTATGACGGGAGATTATGATATGCATATCATGAGGGCTGAAAGCCCGGGACCTTCTGTGGGAAAACTGGTTCCAAAGATCCGTATTACCGCTAAGCTTTTGTACGTGATCTATTTCTTTATTACGGTAGTAACTGCCATCTTTCTGCTGGTGGGAAAAATGCCGTTGTTTGACACTCTTTGCATGAGTTTTGGAGCAGCGGGAACCGGAGGCTTTTCCTGCCGCAACAGCGGTCAGGCAGGATATACGGTTTACCAGCAGGCGGTATTAAGTATTGCCATGATTCTTTTTGGCATTAACTTTAACGTTTATTATCTGCTCCTTATACACAAGACAAAAGAAGCCTTTAAATGTGAGGAAATGCGGGGATATCTGGCGATCATCCTGGCGGCAGTAGTGTTGATCACGATTAATGTCCGTTTCATGTTCCCGTCTCTTTTTCTGGCCGCACACCATGCGTTGTTCCAGGTTGCTTCTATTATTACCACTACAGGTTATGCTTCCGTGGACTTTGATAAATGGCCGGAGTTTTCCAAATGCATTCTCATAATGCTGATGTTCATCGGTGCCTGTGCCGGAAGTACCGGCGGTGGAATAAAAGTCTCCCGTATTATGATCGCATTTAAGGAAATCAGACGAGAAATCTCTACCATGATCCATCCAAGAAGCGTAAAGGTCTTAAAATATGAGGGAAAAGTGATCGGAAATGATACGATCCGTGTTTTAAACTGCTATATTATCGTATATGTCATGCTATTTGCAGCATCTGTCCTTATCGTCAGCCTGGATAATTACGATTTTACTACCAGCTTTACAGCAGTAGCAGCAAACTTTAACAACATCGGACCGGGACTTTCAGTAGTAGGACCGACTTCCAACTTCTCCATGATGTCCTATCTGTCAAAAGCAGTGCTTATTTTTGACATGCTGGCAGGAAGACTGGAGCTGTTCCCGGTACTTGTCCTCCTTTCTCCGGGAACCTGGAAGAGAGGATAAAAATAAGGATAAAAATAAGGTTGAATGAAAAGTTAAATTCCACATGTAAAAGTAAATTCCATACGGAAGACTAAATTCGATATAAAAAGGGTTTGACAGTTGTTGTCAGACCCTTTATTGTGGAATTAAGTTATTCTG
>CAVIPV010000210.1:0-1831 GCA_963644495.1 Prevotella sp.
TGTATGCTGACCAAAGGTCTTAAAAAACGGGAGTTTATGGAAGCGGAAAAGGTACTTGGGTTGAGAGACCATGAGATCCTTTTATTTCATGTACTTCCAAATATTGCCAGGCAACTTATGATCTTTATGGGAAATAAGGCGGCAGTGGTAGTAAATCTCTATGCAGGACTGGCATTTATCGGCCTTGGCACAGATATTACCAATCCGGACTGGGGAACTTTGCTGTACCAGTACCGTTCCTATCTGACTACCTATCCTATGCTGGTGTTATGGCCAACCTTGTTTATTGCGGTACTGACCATCTGTTTCCACGCAATTTTTGATCCAGGGGAAACAGAGAAAGGAGATATGACGCTGTATGACTGATCAGCCGGTTGTTTTAAAGATCCACCATTTAAATTTAAGCGTTTTACAGGGAAAACAGGAAATTCCTATCCTTCATGATATGGATCTGGAAGTATGCCAGGGGGAACATTGGGCCATTGCAGGGGAATCAGGGGCAGGAAAGAGCATGACTATGTATGCCCTCACCTCTCTTTTGCCGGATAAAAGTACAAAGATCACAGGAGAGATCTGCTATCTGGAACCAGATGGAAGCTATACAGATATTTTAAAGCTTCCGTTTCAGAAAAGAAGCCGTTACTGCGCAGATAAGGTATCTTTGATCTTTCAGGATTCCATTAATGCCCTGAATCCTTTTGAAAAGATCGGCGTCCAGTGGCGTCATACATTAAAATATCGCCGCCCGGAGTTAAACCTCAGTCAGCAGACAGAGCATATGACAAAGCGACTGGCTGATTTTGGAATTTCAGACAGTGGAGTGCTTAAAAAATACCCCCACCAGCTTTCCGGTGGTATGAAGCAGCGGATCGCTATTGCCATGGCGCTGGAATCCGATGCCAAAATCCTGATCGCAGATGAGCCAACGACTTCCTTAGACGCAGTGAACCAGAGAAAGATCGTTGATTTTATCCAGGAACTTTGTAAAAAACAGGGACTGACTCTTTTGTATATCAGCCACAATCTTGCTCTGTTAAATGCGGTATGTGACCATGCAGCCGTTTTAAAGGATGGAAATATTGTAGAAACGGGAAGTACAGAACAGGTTTTTTATTCCCCGAAACATTCTTATACACAGAAGTTGCTGAAAGAGACCAGAAAATTGATGATTTCAGATATGGGAAAGGAGGGCGTATGAAAAATGTATTGATCAGGGTAGAGGACCTTACAAAACAGTTTCTGGAGCCCACATCCTTCTGGCATAAGGAAAAAACACTTTCAGCAGTAGATCATGCAGATTTCTGCATTTACGAAGGAGAGATCCTGGGGCTTCTTGGAACGTCAGGATGCGGAAAATCTACCATTGCCAGGATGCTGTGCGGAACTTTACGACCAGATCAGGGAAAGATTTTTTATGGCGAGACACAGCTGTCTGACCTTTCCGAAAAAAAGTACCGTCCTTACCGTCGGGAGATCCAGATGATCTTTCAGAATCCCTTTGACTGTCTGGATCCGCGGATCTCTATAGAAAAGCAACTTATGGAGCCGCTGCGGGTCTGGAACCTTGGCACAAAAGAGGAACAGAAGAAGCGGATCAGCAAGCTTTGCGAGGAATGCCGGATTCCTGAAAAAGATCTGAAAAAGAAACCAGGGGAATTTTCCGGAGGTCAGCTTCAGCGCATTGCTATTATGCGTACGCTACTGCTGCGTCCCCGTTTTCTGATCGCAGATGAGATCGTTTCTGCATTGGATGTGGCAGTCCAGAATCAGATCCTGGAGCTTTTGCTGGATATGAAAAGAAAATACCAGCTGACCATCCTTTTTATTACCC
>CAVIPV010000210.1:1875-3833 GCA_963644495.1 Prevotella sp.
ATTACCCATGATATGGCTGTGATGAAAAAAATGGCAGACCGGATCATGGTCATGAAAGAAGGAAAGATCCTGGAAACAGGGACTTTTAAAGAATTGAGTAACCATGAAAATGACAGCTATTTTAAAGAGCTGATGTCGGCGTCTTATATGCTGTGACCTGTTAAAAAAACGTAAAAAATTAACGGAAAGTCCCCCGTTTCCCTACTCATTTATGATATATTACTATTTCGTGAAAGGCAGAAGATATAAATGAGACAGATGAGAACAGAAGAAAAAGCAAAAATGAAAGTGGGGATCGATGTTGGCTCCACTACAACGAAAATAGTAGTACTTGGAAATGAAGGCAGAGAATTGCTGCTGTCAGATTATACGAGACATCATTCCATGCAGCTTGAAAGCGTGGAACGGGCACTGAAGCTGGTTGAGGAGAAGTTTCCTGATACCAGCTTTTATGTGGCGATCACAGGCTCTGGTGCTAAAAATCTGGCAGAAGAATTAAACATATCTTACATACAGGAAGTAGTGGCAAATTCCATTATTTTAAAGGAGCGGTATCAGGAAGTAGGGACTGCCATCGAGCTTGGCGGTCAGGATGCCAAGATCATATTTTTCCAGAAGGACCAGAATACAGGGAAACAAAAAGTTTCCGATATGCGCATGAATGGAAGCTGTGCCGGGGGAACTGGTGCGTTTATTGATGAGATCGCTTCTTTATTAAAAACGCCCATAGAACAGTTTGACGCACTGGCAGCAAAGGGGACTACGGTTTATGATATTTCCGGCCGCTGCGGCGTATACGCCAAAACAGATATACAGCCCCTTTTAAATCAGGGGATTAAAAAAGAAGATCTGGCCCTTTCTTCTTTTCATGCCATTGCAAAACAGACCATAGGAGGACTGGCCCAGGGACTTACCATCCATAAACCGGTAGTATTTGAGGGCGGTCCGTTGACATTTAATCCAACGTTGATCCGTGTATTTGCAGAACGTCTGGGTCTGAAACCAGAAGAGATGTTGTGCCCGGAGCATCCGGAACTTTTCATTGCCTGGGGAGCGGCTGTGGCATCTGACCAGCTTTTTTCTGAATCCAAGCCGGTTACTGCAAAGGAACTGATCCAGCAGATCGGGGCTGTGCGGGAGAAACGGGAAAAGGAAAAAGCTTTAAAGAGCAAAGATACCAAGCAGGCCAGACCATTTTTTAAGAGTGAAGAAGAGAAGGAAGCATTTTTACTGCGTCATCAGAAAAAGCAGATTAAAGAGCCTGATCTGAAAGCAGGTCAGACTCTGCAGGCGTATCTGGGGATCGATTCCGGCAGTACCACTACAAAATTTGTCCTGATGAATGAAGAGGAAGAACTTCTGGATTCCTTTTATGCTTCAAACCGTGGAAATCCCTTGGGCGTGGCAAAAGAGGCCCTGATCGCTATGAGGGAAAAGTATAAAGCTATGGGGATCAAACTGCAGATCCTTGCAGCGGGAACCACAGGATATGGCGAAATGCTGTTTTCACGGGCATTTTCCGCAGAAACTCATGCGGTAGAAACGGTGGCACATGCCCGTGCTACTGCAAAATATACGCCGGATGCAACCTTTCTTCTGGATATCGGCGGTCAGGACATGAAAGCAATCTGGCTGGAGAATGGTGTTATTACTAATATTCTGGTCAATGAAGCCTGTTCTTCCGGCTGCGGTTCCTTTTTGGAGAACTTTGCCGCAACTCTTCATATTTCTGCAAATGAAATTGCAGGGAAGGCCTTTGAATCGGAAGCTCCGGCAGAGTTAGGAAGCCGCTGCACTGTATTTATGACAAGTAATATTGTAACAGAGCAGCGAAATGGAAAATCACCGGAAGATATTATGGCGGGACTTTGCCGGTCTATTATTGAAAATGTATTTACAAAAGTGATCCGTGTGTCCAATCTGGACTCTCTGGGAGAAAAGATCGTGGTCCAGGGCGG
>CAVIPV010000211.1:0-3821 GCA_963644495.1 Prevotella sp.
TAAGGATGCGGAACAAAGTGGTCTTTCCTGTTCCGGAAGGACTCATAAGGCAGTAGGTTTTATCACGGTCTAGCGTAAGGTTCACATTTTTTAACACATTCAGGGAGCCATAGGATTTTGACAGGTTTTTAATTATGATCTGTTCCATATTAGTGCCGCACCTTCTTTAATAATGTAAGAAAAATAAATTCAAAAATCGCGCTTATAAGGATAATGGAAAAGGTCCAGGCAAAAAGTCCGGAGGTATCCAGGTATAACTTGGTGTAATAAAGCTGCTCGCCAATAGAAGCGTTAGGAATACCGATCACCTCTGCGGCAACTCCTGATTTCCAGCTCATTCCCAGGGCGGTCCGGCAGCTGCTTACCAGATAAGGGTGAACAGCCGGGATAAAGAGATACCGCACTTTTTTTAAGAATGGCATGGAAAAGACCTGGGACATTTCCAATAGCTTTTGATCCATATTTTCAAGTCCTGCCAGTGTGGCACCGTAGATCATAGGTACCACAACCAGAAAGGAAATGAAAACAGACAGATTTTCCGACCCGACCCAGATCAGCGCCAGAATGACAAAAGAAGCCACAGGTACAGAACGGATCATCAGCATAGGCGGTTTTAAAAATTCTTTTACAATCGGAAAGGCCCACCCAAGGCTTCCAAGAAGGATCCCCAGGAAAAAGGCGCTTAAAAAGCCAAGACAGATACGAAGAGCGGAGTGGATCAGGCTCAGCCAGAAATCCACGTCTTTTAAAAGTCCAGCCAGCGTCACTGCCATATCCAAAGGACCGGCAAAAATAACATTATTGTGGATAAAAAGATCTGCCAGCTGCCAGATCCCGATCCAGATCAGCCAGCAGACCCAGTTTTTTCCATATTTTTTCATCAGATTTTTCATTGAAGTAATAAGAAAAGGATCTTGTAAGTTATTTATGGAAGATAGTAGAAGTCATCGCCTGGTAACTGGCCGCCAATGGATTTTGCGTCAGCAGCTTCCAGAACAGATAAATAACCGGAAAGCGCAGACTTCATTTCTTCTCCTGTGATGCATACAATGTTGCAGGCTGGCATAGCCTTTTTGGCGATTGGTGCTTTCTCAACGATGCCTAAAGCTGCAACCATTTCAGCTGCCTCGTCCAGATGCTCACTGGTATAAGCGGCAGATGCCTTATGGTCTTCCATAAACAGTTTCACTGCCTCTTCATTTTCCTTTAAGAAGTCGCTGCGAACAATGGTAACGCCTGTAACTAACCGGCTTCCGTTTTCCTTATTTAAAAGGTTCCACTGCTCGGTCAGGTCAAGAACCGGTTTTAATGCTTCGTTCTGGATGCAGGCTGCAGTTGCAAAAGGCTGAGGAAGGACGCCTACAGCAGATGGGTCTTCCTTTAATACAGAGGCAACTTCGGTAGCTTCAGACTTAAACTCTAAGGTAACATCTCCGCCAGTTAAGCCGCTTTCAGAAAGAAGATAGTTCATCACATATTCCGGGGTAGTGCCTTTTCCGGTCATATAAAGGGTCTTTCCTTTCAGATCTTCCATAGAAGAAATGGAGTCGTCAGAAGCAACGACATAAAGAACTCCAAGGGTATTGATATCGATGACATTTACATTGCCCTGGGTCTTTGTATACAGGATACTTGCAACATTGGCAGGTACTAAAACGATGTCCAGATCGCCGTTTGCAATGGAGCCAACCAGTTCATCGGCTTTTCCGGCCATGGTAAAGGTGTAATCATTTTCAGTTTCGCCTTTTTCTGCACGGTCCATTAACTCAGCAAGGCCCATGGAAGTAGGTCCCTTTAAAGAGCCAACGCGGACAGCGGTGCCGGAAGCATTTTCACTGTTTTCAGAGGCTTCGCTGGACTGGTCAGCACTTTCCTTGGAAGTTTCAGCGGACTGGTCAGCGGCTTCTTCGGAGCTTTCTGTTTTTGCAGCAGTTTCAGCGGCAGTTGTCTCAGCTGTAGATGCCTGTTTGTCAGAGTTGCCTGTGCAGCCGCTTAATGCGATGGTTCCTGCAAGGGCAGCAGCCAGAAGTTTCATTGATCTTTTCATATTAAATAATTCCTCCCTGGGTATATATATTGCATCTATCTTATCATAAAATCTCCTTGCTGTGGCAGATAAGTGCTGTTAAAATGGTTCTATTGAGAAAAATAAAAGGAAATTGGAAAAAAATGGGAAAATTATACGGGATCGGAGTAGGTCCGGGAGATCCGGAGCTGCTTACATTAAAGGCATATAGAATCTTACAGCAGGCAGATGTGATCTTTACTCCGGAAAAGAAAAAAGGGGCGGGCAGTTTTGCCTTTGACATTATAAAGGAATATGTAAAGGACAGCAAAGCACAGATTGTCTGTCTGGAATACCCTATGCATTATCATGGGGATGAATTAAGGAAAATGTGGCAGGAAAACGGCAGCCGGATCGCTGAATATTTAAAAAGCGGGAAAACAGGTGTTTTTATTACACTGGGTGATCCTTCCGTATACAGCACATTTATGTACACCCTTCCTTATATAGAAGCTTTTGGCATAGAGACAGAGGTGATTCCGGGAGTCCCATCCTTCTGCATGGCAGCGGCTGTTTCCAAAACGCCTCTTATGGCCTGGGACGAAGACCTGGTGATTGCCCCGGTGCGCAAAAACAGTGCAGAAGATCTGCAAAAGCTGCTTACAGAGCATGATAATGTAGTGTTTATGAAGCCGTCCTCGGATCAGGAAGCACTTTTGACGGCAATACGGAAAAGCAAAAGAGAAAAATCCTTTATTCTTGTAGAAAAAGCCGGAACAAAAGAACAGCACCTGATCCGGGATTATAACGAACTGAAGGAAAGGGATGTTCCCTATCTGTCGCTGATGATCCTTAAGGCCGGGAAGCAGTAAGCTGCATTTTTTTTCTGTATTCCCCGGGAAGGCAGTTGTAGCGTTTCAGAAAGGATTTTGCGAATGCCCGGCTGTTGGGGAAACCATTATGGATGGCAATATCATTTAAACTGCAATCTGTATGGAGCATTTCGCGAAAAGCATATTCCGTTCGCAGGTTTAAAAGATAGGTTTTATAGCTGATCCCGGCATAGAGACGGAACATACGGGACAGGTAATTGGGAGAGAAGCTGAAGGTTTTTGCCACACTTTCCAGAGTAATAGGCTGGTTGTAGTGTTTCTTCATATAGGAAGTGATCCGGGAGAGCCGGTCTAAATGCCGTTTCTGCCGCAGGGTTCCTTCATCGACTTCTGTTTTCAGAAAATCCGTTGCCATCTGATATAAAAGCTCATAGAAAAGGCTTTGCATCTTTAAAAGATAAGCCTTTTCTTTTTTTGTATATACATGATACATTTTTTCCATGAGAAGGGCCAGATCATGGTTTTTCTCCCGGGACCGGCTTACAAATACTGCATAGTCTTCTTCTCCTATGTAAGGTGCAAAATAGGAAGCGGGGATCTGGAGTACAAGGGTCAGATTGGGGTTGGGCGCTTCAATGGAGTGGATCTCATTGGAATTGACGATGATCAGTTCTCCTGCACTTAAGGGCCGGGACCGGTTGTTCACATAAAAGGTCAGTGTTCCTTCCAGCACCAGAAAAATCTCCACAGACTGGTGCCAGTGGTCGGCACGGCGGTAATTGCCGTTTCTTCCTTCAAAAATGAAAAATTTACAGGGAAGGTCCTCATTGGGGACCACCATTTCATATGTAAAGTCTTTAAGATCCATAGTGCAGTCTTCTTTCTGTAAATATTTTTAAAAGCATATCCCGCAGTTACAATATATCATGATGTTGGGGTCAAAAGGTATTTTGACCCCTCTGATACCGAATTGCTACGTGCTT
>CAVIPV010000212.1:0-3742 GCA_963644495.1 Prevotella sp.
CCCCAGGAACGGCCATTCCTGGGGTTTTCTACTCCTTTTATGTATGGTGGCTTAAACCATAGGCTGGTTACCTGTCATCTCCGTCCAACCATTTGCAGATAAAATAACTTATTATACTTGCCATGACGGAAATTATTAATGTCTGAAAATTCTCCACAATAAACTCGCCTCCTTTCTGATACCAGTATGGAGGAGGTAACATTTCTATTGTACTATAGAAGGGGCATTTTTGCATCCCTAATTTCAACAAAAAACACCAGGAAATGTACGTTGTAAAACCAACATTTCCAGGCGTTTTTCATCTCAAATCAATATTTCTATGTATTTTTTATTCGTACAGCGGATACTTATCGCACAGCTTTGTAACCTCTGCCTTAATATACTCTTTCTTATTCTCAAAGTCAGTAGCTGCCAGCCAGATGCACTCTGCGATCTTTGGCATATCTTCTTCCTTTAAGCCTCTGGTGGTAACAGCAGGTGTACCGATGCGGACGCCGGAAGTTACGAATGGGCTTCTTGGGTCATTTGGTACGGTGTTCTTGTTTAATGTGATAAATACCTCGTCACAGCGGTTCTGCAGCTCTTTACCGGAGATATCCATACCGCGCAGGTCTAACAGCATCAGGTGATTGTCTGTGCCACCTGTAAGGATCTTAAAGCCCTGTTTCTGCAGCGCATCTGCCAGTGCCTTTGCGTTTAATACGACCTGATGTGCATATTCCTTAAATTCAGGCTTTAATGCTTCGCCCAGGCATACTGCCTTTGCAGCGATCACATGCTCTAATGGGCCGCCCTGGGTTCCTGGGAAGATTGCCTTATTGAAGTTGAACTTCTCTGCAGCTTCCTTATTCGCTAAGATCAGACCGCCTCTTGGTCCTCTTAAGGTCTTGTGGGTGGTAGTTGTAACAACATCTGCATATGGGATTGGGCTTGGATGCTCGCCAGCTGCTACAAGACCTGCAATGTGTGCCATATCCACCATTAAATAAGCGCCTACCTCATCAGCGATCTCACGGAAGCGCTTAAAATCAATGGTTCTCGCATAAGCGCTGGCACCTGCTACGATCAGCTTCGGCTTTGCTTCTTTTGCTTTTCTCTCCAGCTCATCATAATCGATGAAGCCTTCGTCATTTACTCCATAAGGAACAATGTTAAAATACAGTCCTGAGAAGTTTACAGGACTTCCGTGTGTCAGATGACCTCCATGATCCAGGTTCATACCCATAACCGTATCTCCTGGTTTTAACATAGCGATAAATACTGCCATATTTGCCTGTGCGCCGGAGTGCGGCTGTACATTTGCGTAATCACAGCCAAACAGCTTCTTGGCACGCTCAATGGCAATGGTTTCCAGTACGTCTACATACTGGCAGCCGCCGTAATAACGCTTGCCTGGGTAACCTTCTGCGTACTTGTTGGTCAGTACAGTTCCCATAGCCATCATTACTGGTTCTGATACAATGTTCTCAGAGGCGATCAACTCCAGATTTCTTCTCTGGCGACCGCACTCTGCCTGAATTGCTTCTCCTACTTCCTTATCATAGGAAGTGATAAAATCCATAACTGTATTTACCATTGTTCTACCTTCCTTTCAGTATTTGGCCATACCCGTAGTATTTTGTCAGTTTATTTATCCAGATATGGTGTTTTCTGCGATTATACTCCATAGTTATGCAAATTGCAAGTATTCATTTACGTACATTTGATAAAAAATATACACTCTCATATTTTCACATAAAAATACCCCTGGTGCATACACACCAGAGGCATCTCTTTAATGAAACTTCCAGTCCTTCACTACCATCTGAAGG
Organism: Prevotella sp.; assembly: GCA_963644495.1. GTDB lineage: Bacteria > Bacillota > Clostridia > Lachnospirales > Lachnospiraceae > Enterocloster. Next base: position 1,812 of record CAVIPV010000212.1, read on the forward strand.
CTGCGGTTCCCGTTATATTCATTTACTGTAGGATAATAGATGATATCCATGGTCCGGCTGCTTCCCATTTCTTCCATAAATAAGTCACCTTCTGTAAATACCACTCCATCCATGGAAAATCCCCTCTCATTCATCAGGGATAATTTCACCACGTTCCGATTGCGGCCAAAAACTCTGGCACTTCGTATCCTCAAGGACTTTAATGCAAACTGAGGCTTTTCATTTCCCTGTCCAAAAGGCTCTAACAGTTCCAGTTCCTGGATCAGGCTTTCTGTTATATATTCAAATGGCATGGGAACGTCGATCCACACTCTTGGGATAAAATCATCCTCTGTCAGCCGGTCTGCTGCATTTTCATTTAACCGCCTGCGAAATTCCTCTATATTGGCTTCTTCCAGAGAAAATCCCGCTGCCATAGGATGGCCGCCAAACTTTAACAGAAGATCTTTTACCTCTACCAAAGCGTGGAACATGTGATATGCCTCTATGGAGCGTCCTGAGCCTTTTGCACAGCCTTCCGCCCTTGTAAGGACAAATACAGGCTTATTATACCGCTCACGGATTCTGCCGGCCACAATGCCCGCCAGGGACTCATGGCAGTCTGGCAGGAAAACTACCAGAACCTTATCGTCCTTAAGCTCTGTTTCCACCTGTTCGATGGCGGCATCTGTTCCTATCTGGGTCATGTCCTTTCGTTCATCATTTAAGGCCTTTAACTCATCTGCCAGTTCATCTGCCTGGACTTTATCTTCTGCTAAAAGCAGTCTCATTGCCATTTCTGCCGTTTTTAAACGTCCGCTGGCATTCAGACATGGCCCCAGCACAAAACCGATATGATAGGCGCTTATATGCTCCGGATCCAGTGTATTTTTCTCCATCAGGCTTACAAGGCCCTGGATCTTTGTGTTTGCCAGCTTTTTAAGGCCTTCTTTTACTACAATGCGGTTCTCGTCCTTAAGCTTCATCACATCGCCTACAGTGGCGATAGCCGCCAGCTCCAACATATCCAGCCATTCCTGGCGGTCGATACCATATTCCTCAAAAAGTACCTGGATCAGCTTATAAGCCACCATAGCGCCGCAGATCTCACTGAATGGATAGCTGCTGTCTTTTCTCTTTGGATTGACAATAGCGTCCGCAGGAGGCATTATTTCCATTCCAGAAGCCTCATCCACCTGGATATCATGGTGGTCTGTTACCACTACCGTCATTCCCAGCCTCTTTGCCTCTGCAATCTGGCTGATAGCCGCAATACCATTATCACAGGTCAGTATCATATTAATACCGTCTGCAGCTGCCTTTTCAATAATATGTTCATTTATACCATAGCCGTCTTTAATGCGCTCTGGTATCACATGATCTGCCTTTGCGCCTACCCGGCTCAGCCCCTTATAAAGAATGCAGGTGGAGCACACACCGTCAATATCATAATCTCCCACGATCCGGATCCGAACGCCGCTTTTAATCTTTTCCTTTAATATAGAAACCGCCTTTTCCATATCCGGCAGCAGCCGGGGCTCATACAGGTCCATTAAACTTCCATGTAAATATTTGTCAAAGTCCTTTATATCTGTAATATCCCGGTTTCTGATAATGCGGGCAGTAATGGGGCTGATATGAAATCTTGCCGCCAGACCATTAAAATCTGCTTTCTTTGCATGAAGCATCCAGACTGCTTTTGTCATTCTTTTCTCCATCCTCTATTGATCATAGAAATCAGCGGACGCGCCACTGGCGCCTCCTCGATATGCTTGACAACAAAAAAAGCAGATTCACGAAGAATCTGCTTTTTACATGCGCCAGAGAAGATTCGAACTCCCGACACTACGGTCCGTAGCCGTATGCTCTATCCAGCTGAGCTACTGACGCATTTGTTTGTGTTGCTTGCTGTGTTCCTCAGCAACGTAGATTATTATAATAAAGGATATGGT
>CAVIPV010000213.1:0-3732 GCA_963644495.1 Prevotella sp.
AAAGCATCCGCTTCGTTTCGATCTGCCATACTCCTTCTCCTCTCTCTTTTCTTCTATAATGTGCAATCCCTCAAAAATGTGTGTTACTATCCCTTTAAATGTTCCCGCTCTGCCATGGAAAGGATCTCATCATGGCTCAGTTCCACATTTCCAAAACGGACAAAGATCCCGTTTGTCACTGCGCTGTTCCACACCTTTGGGTCTGTAAGAGTGCGGAACCGTATTTTATCCACATAAGGCTCCATATCTAAAAGCAGACGGCTGCCTGATATAAAATCGATCTGCAGAATGTAAGGTTCTAAGGGCTTCACAGCCAAAATATACTTTCTCTCCACATGAGTCCTCCTTCCAGGTTGAATAAAAGCCATAAAAAATCTACCGTACATTTACTGTACGATAGATCTTCATGAAAACATATTAACTAAAGGTTAGTTATTGGTATAAAACCGCTCTAAAAGCTGCTTGCGCTTGGTGCGCGTATCTCCTGTAATCTCTAATTTGGAATAGATCTGGTTGATATACTGCTTTATGGTCCCTTCGGAAAGATAAAGTCTTGCTGCGATTTCCTTATTGCTCATATGGGCGGCCATTAATTCTGTCAGTTTTAATTCCTGCTCTGTAAGGCACTTAAATTCTTCCGGGTATGTCTTTTCATTTCCAAGTTTTTTACATTTTTCCTCATAGATCTTACCAAGAGAACAGATCTTTTCCAGAAATCCTTCTTCCACCTCCGCTAGGTTTCCCTCAAAAAGAGGCTCCAGATAGGTGAAATTTTCTACAAACGGCATCACCATATTGTCCTTGCCTGCCTCTAAAAGGGCCTGTTTTAAAATAGATCTGGCTTCTCCGTGCTTTCCCAGCTTTTCATAGGCAGCTGCTGTCTGGATCTGCACATGAAGGGCAACCAAAGCATAGTGAAGTCCTTTACACATTTCAAGGATCCCTTCACTTTTTCCGATCACCTTTGCATAAGCTCCCTGAGCCAGATACACCTGATTTTCGATCATTTCCATCATAGGCCTTCCAGGGGCCAAGAAATTGACGGTGGACAGCTTATGTTCCCCAAACAGCTGCGGGATCTGGTCCACCTGGCCGGTCAGTGCATGATAATAAGCGCTGGTACTGTTAAAAATATTGATCCACATGGAATTGTGATGCTTCATCAGCTCCATATAACGTTGTTCAAAGGAGTATCGCTGTTTGATATCCATACAGAGAGACAGCCGCCTGGACAGAAAATCACAGCATAGTGCCATACATTCCTGTCCATTTTCCTCAATCTGGGCATAAGCTCCTTCCAAAGCGATCTGGGCATCTGAAAAATGACCCTGGATAAACAATGCCTCTGCATCCATGACCCGCTCTGCTCCCTGACCATGTCCGTTGGTGATCTTATAATAATGAGGCATGCACTCATTCATTTCTTCCTGCTCTTTTAAAAGTTCCCCCGGTTCTCTGTGAAACATCATAAGCACAGAAGGAGAACCAAAGGTCCAGCCGCCGTCATTGCGGATGCTGATAGCAGGCCGTGACATCTGCCTGCTGGCACTGCGGTGGAAACGGCTCATCTGGGATATATCATTGTACATTAAGAAACTGGTGATCAGATCGCATTCTCCTAAAAGATTTCCTCTTTCTTCCTTTGATATTTCTGTATGCCGGTCAATGGCATGGATGAGAAAATCTTTTATTTTTAACATTTCCGGAATCTTGCGCCAGTTAAACATACAGCGCATCAGCACCAGAACAGATAATGGATGGGCTTCCAAAACATCTTTTGGGCATTTACTTAAGAAGCTTAATACATCATCTGCCTTTAAAGAAGCTAACAGGACCCCTGCATCCTTCTGAATCACACCTAAAGCTCCATGGAAATTGCCGCTTTTCCTGTAAGAGTCCAGCGCGTGAAGATACTGCTTATGTTTTTCATACCATTTACCATAACGATCCAGATATACTGTCTGTTTTTCTTTTTCCATTAACCCGAAGGCCCGCTCTGCACATTCTTTCATCATGTGGTGGAAACGGTAAGTCACTCCGTCTGTGAGGCGGCTGACAAAAGCATTCTGCCTGGTCATAGACGATAACATTTGCTCTGTGTTTTCATTTTCTGTAATAAATCTTGCCATTTCTGCAGAAAATTCATCTGCAAGCCCCATTACAATAAGGAACTCCCGCTGCGTCTCAGGAAGAGGATCAATCATGGCAGCCGAGAACATTTCATAAATATCGGAATGGTTATCCGGCAGTTCTCCCCGCTCTGCAAAAGAACATAAATTTAAGTAAACAGCAGAAAACCAGCCTTCGCTGGAGTGAAGAAGGGCTTCGATCTGCCTGTCGCTTAACTCTGTGCCACAAAGGTGGGCATAAACGGAAAGTTCCGTATGGTTCAACCGCAGATGATCCACTGTGATCTGGTGCAGCTTGCCCCCCAGGCCAACCACTGCCCCGCCAGATAAAAATCGGTCACGGCTTGCTACTACAAGGTGGACATTTTCCGGGATCCGCCTTGCCAGTGTGCAGAGGAACTCTGCGATCCTTGCGTCTGTAAGAAGATGAAAATCGTCAATAAATATATAATAATCTGTCTCACCTGCCAGAAGGTGGCTGAGATCATCTGCAAACAGACCGCCGCTGGCCGGATCCGAAGGGCACTCATATTCATCAAAAAAGTCAAAACCTGCAAACCGGAAGGCATTCTGCACACTTTTCCAGAAAATAGGAAGGTTATTGGTATAAATGCTGATGCGGATCACTCTTCCATGATCCTTTTTTACCCGCTCATTGAGGTACCAGTTTACAGCCGTAGTCTTCCCATAGCCCATAGGAGCCACTACCGTTGTCAGAGCGCACCGTGAGATCGGCCGCAGCTTCTCCTGTAAACGCTCCGATATGTAAATGGTGTTCAGGTCATTTTTCTTTCTTGGCATTTTCATTTCCCTCCCCCGGTTCTTTATGTATCCATTTTACCATGTAATCCGGCTTGGCGGAAGAAAGAACAAATGTTCTTTATTATATCTATACTTTTTATTCAATGCATGGTATACTTTTTATAAATTTCTATGAATTTCTGCAAAGAGAAAGGACATTTCATGGATCATTTTAAATTAGTATCTGAATATAAACCTACCGGTGACCAGCCTCAGGCTATTGAACAGCTGGTAAAGGGCTTTAAAGAGGGAAATCAGTTTGAAACTCTTTTAGGCGTTACCGGTTCTGGCAAGACATTTACCATGGCAAATGTGATCGAGCAGTTAAACCGCCCTACTCTCATCATTGCCCATAACAAAACGCTGGCAGCCCAGCTTTATTCTGAAATGAAGGAATTTTTCCCTGAAAATGCCGTGGAATACTTTGTTTCCTACTACGATTATTACCAGCCGGAAGCCTATGTTCCTTCCACGGATACCTACATTGAAAAAGACTCTTCTATTAATGATGAAATCGACAAGCTGCGCCATTCTGCTACTGCCGCTCTTTCCGAGCGCCGGGATGTGGTGATCGTGGCTTCTGTTTCCTGTATTTATGGTCTGGGAAGTCCCATTGATTATCAAAACATGGTCATCTCCCTGCGGCCGGGTATGGAAAAAGACCGGGATGATGTGATCAAAAAGCTGATCGAGATCCAGTATGACCGCAATGATATGGATTTTAAGCGTGGTACCTTCCGTGTGAAAGGGGATGTGGTTGACATTTTCCCAGCTTACTCTGACAGTGAAGCCTACAGGATCG
>CAVIPV010000214.1:0-3698 GCA_963644495.1 Prevotella sp.
AACAGATTCGGGAAATATGCGGTTCTGTTCAGAAATAGTATGAAACAGCGGCATTTTATGCTATACTAAACCCTAAAGTGGAGAACTATGGTTACTGGTCGTGTAACCCATGACCAGCAACAGACTATGCGATAGAGATGGAGAAACATATGACAATGAATGAACAGGGAAAGGAAAATGCCATCAGTGTCCAGAATGTGACAAAGGTCTACAGGCTGTATGACAAGCCCATTGACCGGCTGAAGGAATCCATCAGTATTTCCCATAAAAATTATCATCGTGATTTCTATGCCCTTAAGGGGCTGTCCTTCCAGGTGAAAAAAGGAGAGACAGTAGGTATTATCGGAACCAATGGTTCTGGTAAGTCAACTATTTTAAAGATCATTACCGGCGTGCTGACACCTACTTCCGGACAGGTCAATGTAGACGGGAAAATATCCGCTCTTCTGGAGTTGGGAGCCGGTTTTAACATGGATTATACCGGAATTGAAAATGTATACATGAATGGTACCATGATGGGATATACGAAAAAAGAAATGGATGCAAAGCTGCAGGATATCCTGGATTTTGCGGAGATCGGCGATTTCGTGTACCAGCCGGTAAAGACCTATTCCAGCGGTATGTTTGTGCGTCTGGCCTTTGCGTTGGCGATTAACGTAGATCCGGAGATCCTGATCGTAGATGAGGCGCTGTCTGTAGGTGACGTATTCTTCCAGTCCAAATGTTACCGGAGAATGGAAGAAATCCGCAAAAAAGGCACGACTATCCTTATGGTTACCCATGATATGGGAAGTATCATCAAATACTGCGACCGTGTAGTGCTGCTGCACAAAGGCGAATTTATTGCAGAAGGCCCGGCTGGAAAAGTCGTAGATATGTATAAGAAGATATTGGCTGGAAAGCTGGATGACCTGCGGGCTGAACTGGCAGCGGAAAGAGCAGCAGAAAACGGGGACGCAGCGGGACTTCCAGATGGAAAAAGCAGTGCAGAGACGGGTGACAGAAATGCTGATGGCACGGAAATGTCCGATTTTTCCGGCGGTATGAATTTATCCCATACCGGTCTTATGCGTGACCAGCTGGCTATTAATACCGACCGCACCGAATACGGAGACGGCAGAGCGGAGATCTACGATCTGGGACTTTTGGACGCAAGGGGAAATGTGACCAACCTGCTGTTAAAGGGTGAAATGTTTACCATAAAAGAGTGCATCCGTTTCCATGCAGATATCCAGGCACCTATTTTTACCTATACCATTAAAGATAAAAAGGGAACAGAACTGACGGGCACCAATACCATGTTTGAAGGGGCGGATATCAAGCCGGTAAAGAACGGGGACGAATATACCGTAGAATTTACCCAGAAAATGAACCTGCAGGGCGGCGAGTATCTGTTGAGCATGAGCTGTACCGGCTTTGAGCAGGGAGAACATGTGGTGTACCACAGACTTTATGACGTAACCAATATTACCGTTATTTCCAATAAAAATACCGTTGGCGTTTACGATATGGAATCACAGGTAAAGGCGGAAAAGAGGAACGCAGATGAATGACATAAGTTATGAAATCCTTGACTTATTTAAGAAATACGGCGCAGATAAGGCGGGCATCCAGAAGATTTTAGAGGCAGATAACCGCCCGGAAGTCCTTTATGCCCTTTCTGACATCCGGCGCAATCTCATGGACTGGATGGATTTTTCAGGACAGGAAAATGTGCTGCAGCTGGGCTCTGATTATGGAGTGATAACAGGGCTTTTGGCAGAGCGCTGCGCCGGCGTTGCAGTTGTAGATGAAAGAGATGAAAATCTGGTAGTAAACCAGAAGATGAATGAGGCTTACACTAATATTTCCTATATTAAAGCAGTGGATTTCCAGAAAATGGAAAATAGCTTAAAAGAAGGGAAATACGATCTGGTAGTCTTACGGTCAGACCGTCCAGAGATGGATATCAAAACGATTTTCACACAGGCTGCTTCTTATCTTTCAGAGAAAGGCAGACTGATCTTTGCATGTGAAAATGCCCTTGGATTAAACTTCCTTTCCGGTGCTGTCCATGATGAGGACGAGACGGCATTTACCAAAGGAGAACTGGAAGAAGCTTTTAAAGAAGCAGGTCTTTTTCAGGTGGAATTTTATTATCCAACACCGGAATATAAGCGGGCTGTATCTGTGTATTCCGACCGCTATCTTCCGGGAAAAGGGGATATCCCCCATGTGACTGCTGTATATGACAGACAGCGTTGGGCCTGCATCCATGAAGATGAGATCTCCGACAAACTGGTGCAGGAAAAAGCATTTGACCTGTTTTCCAATGCATATCTGGCAGTGGCTTCTAAGGGAGCAGACTCCTTTAAGGCAGTTTTTGCAAAATATAACCGCACCAGAAAAGAAAATTTCCAGATCAGAACTGCAATTCTGGAAGAAAATGGAAAACGATATGTGGAAAAAACAGCCCTTACAGAAAAGGCAGAAGCACATATCCGGTCAATGAGCGAAAAATACGAAAAACTGACCAAAGTAAATCTGGGAGTAAAGGTGTTAGAGCCCCATTACTCTGAAGATAAAAAGTCAGTCCGCTTCGTATTTTTAAAGGGAAAAACACTGGCTGAGATCTTAGGAGAACAGATCAGCGGAAAGAAAGCTCCGGTAGAAGCCTTAAAAGCTGCCATGGATCAGGTGTTTGGACAGGCAGTGCTTAAAAAAGAGCCATTTGCCCCAACAGACCGGTTTAAAGAGGTATTTGGAGACAGAGAAGACATCCTTTCCTTACAGGATGCTTCCTATGACGTAAGCAACATTGACGGCCTTTTTGAAAACCTTATGGAAACAGAGGATGGACTTTACTGTCTGGATTATGAATGGGTATTTGACTTCCCGATCCCGGCTGGCTTTGTCCGCTACCGCAATCTGGTTTACTTCTATTATAAATATGAAGGACTGATGGAGTATGAAAATGCTTCCCAGTTCTTAAAAGAATTCGGAATGGATGAGAAGCTGGCAAAAACCTATGCTTCCATGGAAGTATCATTCCAGACCTGGGTACACGGTGACGGAACTCAGGGATACATGAGCAATTACAAGCAGCGCCTGGTGACCCTGGAAGAATTAAAAGCCCAGGAAAAGGAGCTGGCTCAGGCAAGAGAGCGGATCAACCAGCTTCAGGCAGAGGTAGAAGAGCGCAATATCCAGGTAAAGAAAGACCAGGAGATCCTGCGCCTTACCAATAACCATGTGACCAACCTGGAAGTGATGATCAAGAATCTGCGTCATGAGATCGACGAGCTTGGCAAACTGGCTACTTACTTAAATGGTCATGAAGCCCTTGTATTTAAAATGCGCCGGAAACTGGGACAGCAGGTAAATAAGGCATTCCCGAAAGGCACCAGAAAGCGCAAGATTTTAAATTACAGCTTTAATACTGTAAAGCACCCAATTAAATACGGAAAAATGTATGCAACCAAAGAGGGACGCAACCTTATTGAAGGTGATTTTAAGATCGGTGACGGCTATCTGACTGGCGGACATCTTTCCTTCCCACAGTATGAGAGCCCTATGGTTTCTATTGTGATCCCGTGCTATAACCAGATCCATTATACTTATGCCTGCTTGCAGTCCATTCTGGAATTTACCAAAGATGTGACATACGAGGTTATCATTGCAGATGACGTTTCCACAGACGCTACTGCAGAGATCGGCCG
>CAVIPV010000215.1:0-3668 GCA_963644495.1 Prevotella sp.
CCCCTTTTAGTGTATGATGGTATCTGGATCATGTTTTAGAACGATTTTAGTTGACCCAGCTGAAAGCGAGGGATGCTTCTTGCCCGAAGGGCAGGAAGATAAGCGAGGAGGTGACTGCCATGACCTGCAGGGAGGCAGAACGTCTGGTCATGCCCTATATCAATGGCAGCATAACAGATGAAGAATTAAAGGCATTTGTGGAGCATATTGATCATTGCCCGGATTGCAGAGAGGAACTTGAGATATACTTTACAGTAGATGTAGGTATCCGCCAGCTGGATGAAGAAACCGGCACTTACAATATCAAAGGTGCTTTGGAGACAGCTTTGGAAGTCTCCAGACAGCGGATCCACACACTGAAGCTTTTGCAAAATGCCATTTACGCAGTAAATACCCTTTGTTTCTGGTCTGTATTTATGATACTTATCATGCAGGTACGTATCTGGAGCCAGACGGGATTCTGATAATAAACAAAGAAAAGGACTTATAGAATTATGAGCAATAAACTGGTACTCATTGACGGACACAGTATTTTAAACCGGGCTTTTTACGGAGTTCCGGACCTGACCAATGCAGAAGGCCTTCACACTAATGCAGTCTATGGTTTCTTAAATATCATGTTCAAGATATTGGAAGAAGAACAGGCGGACCATCTGGCAGTAGCCTTTGATCTGTCAGCGCCTACCTTCCGCCACAAGATGTACGATGCCTATAAGGGCACCAGAAAGCCTATGCCGGAAGAACTGAGGGAACAGGTTCCTTTAATGAAGGAAGCCCTTCAGACCATGAATATCCCTATTCTTACAATGGAAGGCTATGAAGCAGATGATATTTTAGGAACAGTAGCGAAGCGCTGCCAGGCAGAAGGTATTGAAGTTTCCGTTGTCTCCGGAGACCGGGATCTTTTGCAGCTGGCTGATGAGCATATTAAGATCCGCATCCCAAAGACAAGCCGGGGAACCACCAATATTTACGATTATTATCCGGAAGATGTAAAACGGGAATACCAGGTGACACCAACGGAATTTATTGATGTAAAGGCCCTCATGGGTGATACTTCTGATAATATTCCCGGGGTTCCTTCTATTGGAGAGAAAACGGCTACGAATCTGATCGTGGCTTACGGTTCCATTGAAAAAGCCTATGAACATGTAACAGAGGTCAAACCTCCAAGAGCCCAGAAAGCCCTTATGGAGCATTATGACATGGCCCAGATGAGTAAGGAGCTGGCTACCATCTGCATTACCTGTCCCATTCCATTTTCCTATGAGGAAGCTTTGATCGGTGATCCGTATACACCAGAAGCCTTTAAATTTATGAAGCGGATGGAATTTAAGTCCATTTTAAACCGTTTTGATGCAGCTTCCATGAATGGAGCCGATGGAGAAGAGGATATCCAGAAGCATTTTAAAGTAATTACAGATAAAAAAGAAGCAGAAAAGATCTTTAAGGCAGCTGCAAAAGCACCTGTTACCGGCCTGCAGCTGATCACTGGAAGCAAAGCTCCGGCTTTCGAAGAAGCAGAACAGCTGACCTTTTCCTTTGATGCAGACGGAACTGTAAAATCCGGTAAAAAGGCTAAGTCTGCTTATCTGCCTGTAGTAGCGCTGGCAATCTGCACCAGCCCGGAAGAGATTTCCTGCATTACAGCGAAGGAAGGCCAGATAACAGGAGAATGGCTTACTGAAGAAGTCAAAAAATTGTGTGATGAAAATAGCAAGCATTCCATCTGGGTATTGGACCTTAAATCCATGCTGCCATTGCTAGATCTTACAGATCAGGCGCCAGTATACGATGCCGGAGTAGCCGGTTATCTTTTAAATCCATTAAAAGACACTTATGGCTATGATGACCTGGCAAGAGATTATCTTTCTATGACTATTCCGTCCCAGAGTGAACTGATCGGAAAAGGCAATTTAGGAGACCTGTTAGAAGCGGGAGATGAAAAGGCAGTTACCTGCGCCTGCTATATGGGCTATATTGCATGGAAAGCAGCTGAACCTTTAAAGAGCCGCTTAGAGCAGGAAGAAATGTACAAACTGTACACTGATATTGAAATGCCTCTGATCTACAGCCTGTGGCATATGGAACAGGAAGGCATCCTGGTAAAGCGAGATAAATTAAAGGAATACGGCGATACCTTAAAAGTAGGTATTAAAAAGCTGGAAACTGAGATCTACGCAGAAACAGGAAAGGAATTTAACATCAATTCTCCTAAGCAGTTAGGAGAGATCCTCTTTGGGGAAATGCAGCTTTCTGGGGGCAAGAAGACCAAGACCGGCTATTCCACAGCAGCAGAAGTCCTGGAAAAACTGGCTCCTGAGCATCCGGTGGTACAGAAGATCCTGGATTACCGCCAGCTGACCAAGTTAAACTCTACCTATGCAGAAGGTCTTGCTGCCTATATCAGCGAAGATGGCCGCATTCACGGTAAATTCAACCAGACCATTACTGCAACCGGCCGTATCAGCAGCACAGAGCCAAACCTGCAGAACATTCCTGTACGTATGGAACTGGGACGCCAGATCCGGAAAGTCTTTGTTCCAAAAGAAGGATATGTATTTACTGATGCGGATTATTCCCAGATCGAGCTGCGCATTTTGGCCCATATGTCCGGGGATGAACGGCTGATCGAAGCTTACAGGGAATCCAGGGATATCCACGCAACCACAGCATCCCAGGTATTCCATGTGCCGTTGGAGGAGGTAACACCTCTTCAGCGAAGAAATGCAAAAGCAGTCAATTTCGGTATCGTATACGGCATCAGTGCTTTTGGCCTCAGCGAAGATTTAAGTATTTCCAGAAAAGAAGCCAAAGAATATATTGAACGCTATTTTGAGACCTATCCTAAAGTAAAAGAATTCCTGGATAACCTGGTAAAGCAGGGAAAAGAACAGGGCTATGTGACTACCTTATACGGCAGACGCAGACCGATCCCGGAATTTAAGTCTTCTAACTTTATGCAGCGTCAGTTTGGAGAACGTGTAGCAATGAACTCACCGATCCAGGGAACGGCTGCGGACATTATGAAGATCGCAATGATCGCTGTGGACAGAGAACTGCGAAAGAGAGGTCTTTCCTCCCGCATCGTACTGCAGATCCACGATGAACTGCTGATCGAAACTGCGGAAAATGAAGTAGAGGAAGTAAAAGAGATCCTTACAGATAAAATGAAACATGCAGCCAACTTACAGGTCTCCCTGGAAGTGGATGCAAAAACAGGCGCATCCTGGTTTGATGCAAAGTAAGCATAACGACAATAAACAGGGATGCCGCCTGCAGGCGGCACCTTCATGAGAAAGTGGAAGAGCATGGAACAACAAAGCAGATATCCTGTGATCGGACTGACCGGAGGTGTAGGAGCCGGAAAAAGTACGGTCTTATCATTTTTACAGGAAAAACATGGTTTTTATGTAATACAGGCAGATCTGGTAGCCAGAAAGCTTATGGAGCCGGGAAAAGAGGCTTATAAAGCGGTATATGCCTATTTAGGCCCTGTTATTTTACAGGGAAACGGTGAGATCGACCGGAAAGTCATGGCGGACATTATTTTTAATGACCCTTTAAAAAGGGAAGAAGTGGACCGCCTGACCCATCCCTTAGTCTGGGAAGCAGTCCGCAAAGAAGCGGCTGCACATGATGACCGGCCGGTAGTGATCGAAGCAGCC
>CAVIPV010000216.1:0-3649 GCA_963644495.1 Prevotella sp.
TACTGGAATGGTCAGTCCCATGGTCTCTGAATAAACATCTTTATCTGAGAAATACGGAACGCACTTCTGTGTCTGGCTCTTAATGGTCCATCCCATCAGGTTGCAGAGAGCTTCGTTGGAGTTCCATACATAGGATGGTTCCAGAACTTCCGGATGAGCAATGGTCTTTTCAAATTCTTCTGGTGTCAGGTTGCAGCCATGGGCTTTTGCAAGTGCAAGGCCGTAATCTTCTACATTGTAGCTTACAGCGCCTTCGATCTTTTTAATATCATGGCAGCCGCCTGCTACAGTTCCGATCAGGTGTACCCAGAAGATATCTTCCATGCCTGCTCCCACAATGGTGCAGCCATTTTCTTTTGCTAAAACGTCCAGTTTATTGGTGCATGCTGCGGAAGTGGTCCATGGATAGGTTGCTTCCTCGCAGGTAGTAATTACATTAATGCCTCTGCTTAAGCATTTAGCGTAATGCTCATAACAGTCATCTACAAAGCTGAATAAGGTTACAATGGCAATGTCTGGCTGGCACTCATCTAATACTGCATCTGCATCATTGCGGATCTTTACGCCCAGGTCAAAGCCCAGTCCGCAGAACTGGCCAACGTCCATGCCTACTACAGCAGGATTTACATCAATCGCGCCTACAATGTCTGCGCCTTTCTCATAAAGATAACGCAGTGTGTATTTTGACATTTTTCCGCATCCGTACTGAACCACTCTGATCCTCTCTTTATTCATATGATAACCTCCTTGTAATGATGTACATTGATGTTACTGTGTCTGCATTCAGATGTTTGTTTCATTCATCTGTCTGCGTGCTTTCATTCGTTAATTAATTAACTTTCTTTGTACTTTCATTATAGAGCCTATACTTAGTAGAGAGTCAAGGGCAGATTTAGGACAAATTTTGTCCTGGCTGAACGGTAACACCTTTTTATCTACCGCACGTTTACAGGCACCTGCAGCCGTAAAAACATGCCTCTTTCGTCACGCTCAAAGATCGGTGTTTCCACGATGGTCTCGCAGAGATAATCCCCTGCAATGGTATAGCCGTTCTTTTCCACCTGGTCAAGAAGCTTACATGCCAGCTCTTTTTCCGTATCAAAGCTGCTGCAATAAATGCACTGATACATGCCTGCCGGGATCTGGGTGATCTCCTCCGGCCGAAAATGGCGTTCATCTGCCCTTACATAGACCTCTGTAGAGACAAATTCCCGCTTCATTACCTTATCTTTTCGCCAGATGGTTCCAGGATTCCGGTAGTAAATATGCTCCATGTTCCGCTCTGCAAGGGCATGCTTCAGCTGCAATAAACTGTGTTCGTAAAATTCCAAGCCTTCTTCAAAGTAGTTATTTCCACTGTCCAGGACAATGATACTGCGTCTGGGAATATATTCCAGTGTAATGGTACCGGCCGGGGGAGCTGCCCTGTATTGCTCAAAGGATTCCAGGCTGCTTTTTACTGCCTCTTTCTGCTCTGAAAGACTGCACATCTGCTCATCGATCTGGTCCAAGGTATTGCGCAGCTCCCCTTCCAGACTTTCGATGTTTCCATTTTCAAAATAGACTCGTATCTCCTTTAAACTGAGGCCGCACTGCTTCAGGCTGGTTATAAGGTCCAGCTTGGCGCACTGTAAGATACTGTAATACCGGTAGCCAGAATTAGTATCCACTACCACTGGCTTTAACAGTCCCATTTTGTCGTACAGCCGTAAGGTCTGGATGCTGATGTGATTGATCCTTGCCATCTTTCCAATGCTCAGATCCATATGACTCACCTCCCTATATAAATATACTCTTGTCTATACTTATCTATACTTACTATAGAGTTTTTGGCGTTAATGTCGCCTTTATCTTCTTCATTACAAAAAGATAAGACACACCTGTAAACAGACCTGCGCTGATCCATGCTGCCGGGTCACAGAAACAGGAAAGAGCATAGCTGTGGACTCTCATGGCAATCATTGCCACACTCATTCTTGCCACCAGTTCTACTACACCGCCCATCATAGGCAGAAAACCGTAACCACAGCCCTGCATGGTGTTTCTGAAAATAAATATAGTGCTGAGGGGAATATAAAACAGCGTACAGATAGTAATATAGGTTCTGGCCCATGGCATCATGGCATTTAAGTCTACATCACCGGAGAAGAACAGCCCCAAGGTAACTCCTAATAAAAGGGATACTACCACTGCAGATACTACAGAGTAAATAAGCTCGATCATAAGAGCCGCTTTGACACCGGCACAGATCCGGCCATAGTCTCCTTTTCCGTAGTTCTGGCCGCTGTAAACTGCCATAGTCTGACCCATTGCCACCATTCCCTGGGTCAGAAGACTGTGTACCTTGCAGGCCGCAGTATAGGCAGCTACTGCTTCTGAACCAAACAGGTTGATAGCAGACTGCATGATCATAGTGCCGGAAGAGGTAATGGCAAACTGCAATGCCATAGGGATACCCATCTGCATCTGATAACGGGTATCACCGGCAGTAAGATGCCAGTGCTTTTTCTCCGGTACCAGAGCTGGAACCTTCCAGTATATGTATACAATACACAATAAAGCGGAAATAGCCTGTGACAGATTGGTAGCCCAGGCTGCTCCTGCCACTCCCATTTTTAAGATCACAATAAAGAAAAGATCCAGTCCTACATTTAAGCAGGCAGAAAATACAAGGAAAAACAGCGGCGCTTTGCTGTTTCCCACTGCTCTTAAGTAAGAGGAAAACAGATTGTAAAATACATTTGCCACCATTCCCAGGCTGATGAGGATGATATAGGTATAGGCCATATCAAAAATATCATCCGGCGTATTCATCAGATGGAGCAGGGGATTCATGATAATACAGCTAAAGACAGTAAAGAAAACGGCGCCTATGATGGATAATAAAATACCGTTGGTAACGCTCTGTTTTACCCCGTCCTTTTTCCCAGCGCCAAACCTCTGGGCCGTCAGTACAGAAAAGCCGGCGGTGATCCCCTGTGCAAAGCCATTAAGCAAAAACATAATGGTTCCTGTGGAGCCAACTGCCGCCAGGGCATCTGCTCCTACGAAACGGCCTACGATAATGGTATCTGCCATATTATAAAGCTGCTGGAAAATATTTCCAACTGCAAGGGGCAGTGTAAACATAAAAATAACGGACAGGGGATTGCCCTTTGTCATATCCTGTTCCATAATCTTCTACCTTTCTCATATACTTTCAAACTAACGCTTTCATACACGTTTCTGTAATATAGCAGAGTTTTTTTGAAAAAGCAATGAGATTCGTGTATATTTCATCTGTTTTAAGTCCATACTTGTGATGTATAAGGAGGTAAACTGCCATGAAAAATACGGCACTTGACGCTACAGCTCTCACCTTATCCATTATCGGAGCTGTAAACTGGGGGCTGATCGGCCTTTTTAAGTTTGACCTTGTTGCATTTCTCTTTGGAAGCATGACATTATTGTCACGGATCATCTATACCATTGTGGGCATATGCGGTATTTATCTTATCAGCTTTTATGCCAAAAAAGAATAATAAAAAAGGATTGATCAGTATCTCACCTGGTCAATCCTTTTTTATTATTAGTAACTGTTCAAGACCCCTCAGGATCCCTTAATAAATTTTTGTGAAAAACAGAGAAATTAAATTTTCTGTTTTCAAGC
>CAVIPV010000217.1:0-3631 GCA_963644495.1 Prevotella sp.
CTAACCTTGATTATAACATTTAAGTCCTGTTTGTCAAGGTAAAATCAATCCTCTTATTCCCTTCCTGCTCTATTTCTGATAAGATATACTCTGATTGACAACAAGGAGGAATACAACCTATGAAGATCGTGATCATAGACGGCCAGGGCGGACGCATGGGAAAAGCAGTGATCGAACAGTTAAAAAGCAGTTACCCGGACCTTGAGCTCTACGCCATTGGAACCAACAGTATTGCAACCTCTGCCATGTTAAAAGCCGGCGCCTCTTATGGAGCCACCGGCGAAAATCCCGTGATCGTCAATTCCAGAAACGCAGACCTGATCATTGGACCTATTGGTATTGTTATGGCAGACTCCCTTATGGGCGAGATCACCCCTGCCATGGCGGCAGCTGTAAGCTCTAGCAGTGCCTATAAAATACTCATCCCTGTAAACCGCTGCAATCACTTTATCGCAGGCTGTCAGGGCGGCAGTTTAAATGACTATATCCACCAGGTCTGTGAAGAAGTTGGCAGACATTTAGATATTTAAGCATTCAGAAATTTACAAAGAAAGAAGGCATGATCTTATCATGAGAACTGTTGAATTTAAAATGGAACGTCCCGGCCTTGTAAGTGCCGGTGACAAAGTAAAGATCATCGAGCGGGAAGGAACCAGCAGCTACAGCTATATCATCGATCCTGCTGTAGCCATGTCCGGCTGCTTCGCCGCCCGAGACCGCATTAAATCCGAATACGGCATTGTAAAGGACGTACGTGAAAACTCACGGGGATTTTACGTTGTAGTAGACTTTGATGAGGAAGACGTTCATTAATTTTTCAGCCATATGCTTCCCGGTCTGTTTATGACAATGGCACGATCTTAATTTCTTCTGCTGTTGTCTCGCTGGCCGGGGAAGTTGTTGGAGTGACCGGCGCTGGAGCTACCGTAGTCTCTTCCACACGTTTTCCAGGTGCTTCCGTCTCTGCTGCCTCTGTAGTATGGCTTTGGGATGGCTGCACCTTTCCTGTTTCTGTGGCATTTCCCGCAGTCTCCACCGGGGATACAGGAATGATCTTCTCAGCAGCTGTTGTGGTTTCCTGGGCTGTGGTCTCTTCCTGTTTTATCTCATCTGCAGTTTCTATCTTTGTTTTCAAAGAAACATCCAGAGAAACCGGCTGACTCCAAAGGACCTGTATGATACCTCCCGTCCTGTTCCAGCTGCAGTCATGCCACAAGCCGATCATCTTTCCATCCAGAAGTGCCAGGATCTCGATCATATCATTTCCCGTTACGGTGTTTCCTGTTCTTTCTGAACTGTCTTTCACCGCATAAATGGTTCCATCCTGTTTTACCTGGATCACCACTCCGTATGCATTTTCCCATATTTTAGGGTGATACTCTCCATATATCTCCCCCTGGTTTTCAAAATAATACAGATTAAAAATAGCTCCAGGAAAAATACCGCTGACTGCTTTTTTCTCTTTTCCGTTCAGATCTGTCTTGTAAATACGGCTATACCATTTTCCAGACGCATCCTTTTCCACATAAGCGCTGAAAAAAACAGAATTATCCACAATACAGTAACTTTGTACACCGTAATCAGCCTTTGCAATGGTCCTGCTTCCTGAAGAAGTCTTCTTTACAAGCTGCATCTGGGATCCCGTTCCCTGAAGCTCATAGGAATTTCCATCTGCAGCAGTTGGATTTTTCTTTACATAGCTGATCTTGCCATTTTCATCTATCTTGTATACACGATCCTCTATAGTAATATTCGTGTTTCCTTTGGCAGTTACCGGCTTGCCCAGTGCAGTTACAAGATAGCATGCATTTTTCTCAATCTTTACCTGATATCCGCCTTCAGAGAGCTCTACCTCAGTCCCAGACGTAACTTTATAGATTTTTCCCTCCTGGGCATAATAAATGGTACCATCCAGCACCAGATAACCGTCTACATTTTCAGCAATGATCTCTTTTGTATTCTGTCCCGGCATCATGCGAAATAACACATCACACAGCTCTCTTTCTTCGTCAGAAAGGGAAACTTTCCTGCTTTCAGCCACTTTAGGAAGATAATACACATAATCTCCGTACGCTCTTAAAGAGTTTTTCGTGGCCTTCTCCGGGTTCTTTTCATTTCCCAGAGGTTTTACCTTATTATCTATCGTCTTCTTATAAAGAATGGTCTTAAAAAGGCCTGTATCTTTACTGTCCAAATAACACCAGAATGCATTGGTCCGCACAAAGCTGTCCAGGTTTTCTCCTGTATCTTCCGGAACATAATTAGGATCCGGCTCAATATTTTTCAGATATCCTTTTACATCATGGCAGGTATAGATCTGGCCATCGCCTTTCCACTGTCCTGTTGCCATGATCCCCTTCTCATCAAAATGATACAGAAATCCATTTACATCCAGCCATTCATCTTCTGCATAAGTCTTTTCATCGATCTTATACTTCCAGCCTTCATCTGTCTCTTCCCAGCCCAGCTGATTGTTTTCGGTTGTCTCAACCGCCGGAATTTCCAAAGTCTGCGCTTCACTGGCTTTTGTCATATCCAGTTTTTCATAATCTGAATGGATCTTTCCAAAAACGATCACTACAACACTGATCGCCATGATCATAAAAATAATCGCTACGATCAGCAGCAGCGCTGTTTTTAAGCCTGATTCTCTTTTTCTTCTCCTCATTCTGCTTAATCCTCCTGTACATAAGATAACAATATGCGCTGGAATCCGCTTAGAAAAACGAAAAAAGCGGAAAATCTCAATTTCTAAGATTTTCCGCCACTTTTCAAAGATGAGCGTGCGGGGATTCGAACCCCGGACAACTTGATTAAAAGTCAAGATGTTTATGCTCATTTTTCCTTATATTTACTAGGTTTCTTCACTTCATTGAAGATGAAATGAAGATATTTTGCAACGGCTTAATACTTAGTAGGTTCCATTATAGCCTTGCACTTACAAATCGTCAATTGGACAGACCTGGATAATGGAGGGCGCCGTCCTGATCTGGTGTTAATACTACTGGTTCGGTTGCCATACGGCCGGTCTGATCCAGGTAGTACCATTTACCATTGATCGTCTGTAAGCCTTTAAGCATGGCACCGTCTGAGCCAAGGTAGTACCAGGAGCCTTTGTATTGGTACCAGACATCATGGACCATCATGCCTGCACCATCGAACCAGTACCAAAGATCTCCATCTTTGTACCAGTCATTGGAAACGTATTTTCCTGAACCGTCTTTTAAATAGAAGCGCCAACCTCCATTTTCCTGCTGCCAACCGGTTTTAACTGTAACAGGAGTTAAAAAGAGCTTTCTCTCTTCCTGACGTCTACGTGTGAGACCAGATAACACCTTTCCACCGGCTTCATTGTATTCCAGGATCTTGGCTGCTATCTCAGAACGGGTACGGGTACCTTTAGCAGTCAGTTGGTCGATACTGCCGATATTGTACGCAAAGCTTACCAAAGCATCATACTCGTTCTGGTTCCAGTTGTAAGCACTGTACTTGTCCACCTTAGGACCATACTTTTTGTCTACAGACTGTTTCAACCAGTCATCTGCGATAGCCTGGCTGATCTGCAAGCCCCGGCAGATAGTTGTGCCAGTAATAGCTTTATCTGCATTAGTGGTACCATAGCCGATAGTCC
>CAVIPV010000218.1:0-3559 GCA_963644495.1 Prevotella sp.
AAAAATGGAATCTGAAAGCCTTATATTTACTGGCTTAGAGATTCCGAGAGATTATTTCATAAAAAAGGAGGTCCCCACTATGAAACTTCTCTTCCAGCAACGTTTCTTTTCCTGGTTTGACAGTTATGATATTTATGATGAAAATGAAAATACAGTATACACAGTAAAAGGCCAGCTTTCCTGGGGCATTGTCTGAAGATATATGACAGGTCTGGCCGGGAAATGGGAACTGTAAAGGAGCGGGTCTTAACCTTTCTGCCCAAGTTTGAACTGTATGAAAAAGAAGAGTACATAGGCTGTATCAGCAAGGAATTTTCTTTTTTAAAGCCATGTTACAATATTGATTTTAACGGCTGGGAGATCCAGGGCAGTTTTATGGAGTGGGATTATACCATTACAGGGGCTGGCGGCCGGAAAGTGGCAGTTATTTCCAAGGAGCTGTTCCACATGACGGACACCTATATCATGGATATTGCAGATTCAAAAGATGCCCTTCATGTACTGATGTTTGTGCTGGCTATTGATGCGGAAAAATGTTCCCGCAGTAAAAGATAGCCATTTGCAAAATTCTGATAAAACCCATTTATTTTTTTAATGGGAACAGGCTGCAATATACTGGAAATTTCATGAAAAATGTGATAATGTAAGTGCCGAAACATTCATTATAAAAACAAAGGATTTTTAACAAAAGAGAGGGTTACAATGGAGTTACTGGTGCTTGCTGTGTTTACAGGAATGCTGATCGGCTGTGTGGCTTTCGGTATTCCTGTTTTGTATGCTTTGGTGGGAGGACTTTTGCTGTTTTGTGCATATAGCCTGAAAAAGGGATTTTCCCTGAAAGAAACCATAAATATGTGTCTGCATGGGATCAAAACCGTGAAAAATGTTCTGCTTACCATGGTATTGATCGGTGTGCTTACAGGTCTATGGAGGTCTGCAGGCACGATCCCTACCATCGTAGTATATTGTGTGCAGCTGATCACTCCCTCTATTTTTATCCTTCTTGCCTTTTTATTAAACTGCCTGGTGTCCTTTCTTATAGGAACGTCCTTTGGCACAGCGGCAACTATGGGTGCGATCTGTATGGCCATTGCCCAGACTATGGGTGTCAGCCCGGTAATGGCTGGCGGTGCGATCATATCAGGGGCCTTTTTCGGGGACCGCTGTTCACCGGTATCTACCAGCAGCCTTCAGGTGTCAGAGGTAACACGTTCTGATATGTATGAAAATATAAGGGAAATGATGAAAACAGCAGCGGTACCCTTTGGCATCTGCTGCATCCTGTTTTTGGGAATGGGCTGGCTGCAAAACAGTGCTGGGGGTGCGGTCACCGATGTAGAAAGCCTGTTTGCAAAAGAGTTTAAACAGGGGATTATCCCCCTTTTGCCGGCAGTGATCATTCTTGTTCTGGCTTTGCGTAAGATGGAAGTGAAAAAGGCAATGATAGTCAGCATTCTATGCGCCTTTGTGATCTGCCTGTTTTACCAGCAGCGGGTGTTTTCCGATGTTTTTCATACAATGGTCTGGGGATACAGATCTATAGACCCACAGATCGGGAAAATGATGGATGGAGGTGGTATTCTATCCATGGTGAAGGTAGTAGCCATCGTGTGTCTGTCCTCCTGCTTTTTCGGTATTTTTGAGACAACCGGTCTGTTACAGCCATTGCAGGAAAAAATCGCAAAAGCTGGAGAAAAAATCTCACCATTTGGGGTAATACTGCCGGTATCGGCGCTGGCCTGCGCAGTATCCTGTAATCAGACATTGGCGATCATTGTGACCCAGCAGTTATGCCATAAGCTGGTGCCGGATAAGGAGGATATGGCAATGTATCTGGAAAATGGGGCAGTCCTGATTGCCCCGCTGTTTCCATGGTCCATTGCAGGGGCAGTGCCTTTAGCGGCCATCGGTGCGCCGGATGCGACTTTATTTGCAGGCTGCTATCTGTATCTGGTGCCTTTATGGCAGCTGGTTACAGACAGCTTTGCATATAAAAAACGGAGAAGAGAATAGCTTTATTTGGGACAGAGTGTGTGGCAAAATAGGTTCGGGGATTAAATATAAAAAGGAAGAGAAAGTCATGGCACAGGATCTGACAAAAGGAAATCCATTTTCCGTAATCTTAAAATTTTCGCTGCCGGTTATTGGCGGCAATCTGTTTCAGCTGTTTTATACGCTGGCAGATACAGTGATCGTAGGAAGGACGCTGGGAGCGGATGCTTTAGCGGCTGTTGGTTCTACGGCTATTGTTATTTACCTGGTACTCTGCTTTATCCAGGGAATCACAGGCGGTTTTGGTATCTGCCTGGGACATCGGTTTGGAGCAAGAGATGAAAACGGGATGCGCCGCAGCGTGGCAGTGTCCATTATCTTATGTATTTTCTTCACGGTGGTCATAACCGCGATCTGCTGCGGTCTGGCTCATCAGATCTTATACTGGCAGAGGACGCCGGAAAAGATCTACGATATGGCCTATGATTATATGTTTGCTGTACTTTTAGGAACAGGCGCAACGATTTTTTACAATATGATATCCAATATCCTCAGGGCGCTGGGAGACAGCCGGACGCCGTTGATCTTCCTTATTTTTTCCTCTTTATTGAATATTGTCCTGGATGTGGTATTTATTGTTCCGCTGCAGATGGGAGTAGCAGGAGCTGCCTGGGCTACTGTTTTAAGCCAGCTTTTATCCGCTGTATTATGTACAGTGATAGGCGTGAGAAAATTCCTCATACTCCGGTTAAAAAAAGAAGATTTCACAATGTTGTCTTCTGCCATAAAAACCCATTTAAGCATCGGTTTTCCTATGGGCTTTCAGATGTCTGTTATGTGCATCGGTCAGTTGGCTATGCAGGGCGCTGTTAATGCACTGGGAACAGAAGCAATCGCCGGATATACGGCAGCCACTAAGGTAGACCAGATCTCCGTTCTTATGAATGCAGCCTTTGGTATTGCCATTTCCAACTATGTAGCCCAGAACTACGGCGCCGGTTTATGGGACCGAATCCGCAAAGGAACAGCCGCCTGCCTGCTTCAGACAAGCATTGCTAATGCTATTATGTGTGTGATGATCATTTTTGGCCGCCACCTGGTAGTACCCATGTTTGTAAGCCAGCCTACAGCGGAGATTATCTGGTATTCTGACCATTATCTGCTGACCGTAGCGCCTTTTTACCTGCTTCTTGGAGTGCTGCAGATCTACCGTTCTGCAATCCAGAGTATGGGAAACAGCTGGACGCCATTTACAGCCTGCATCATTGAGCTGATCTTTCGTATTACATCTACTACGGTATTTGCGGGGCTCATTGGCTATGTGGGAATCTGTTTTGCAACGCCATTTGCATGGATCGGAGCGTGTGGGCTGCTTGTGCCGGTGTACTGGCATGAGATATTAAAGAGAAGAAAATAAAGAGTAAGAAAACAGAAGTTCAGAAATAAAATAATGTGGATCAAAATAAGAACCTAAATAAAAAGGACAGAGGCGACCGTGCTTCTGTCCTTTTTGACAGTGCGCCTTGCGGCGCACGTTTCTAACGGGTGAAAGTCCCAAATCCGCCCT
>CAVIPV010000219.1:0-3527 GCA_963644495.1 Prevotella sp.
ATAATGTTTTCCGTTATGTTTTTTTAACACTTTACCAAACAGAAGGGATAGGAAAAAAGTATGAAAAAGATAGTTCAGACCTGGACCGGCATCAGCCTGGTGCAGAGGATCGTAGCTGGCCTTGTGATCGGCGCTTTATTGGGAATGTTTATGCCATCCGAAGGCGGGATCGCCATTTTAGGTGATGTATTTGTAGGCGCGTTAAAAGCCATTGCGCCGCTTTTGGTATTTTTCCTGGTCATCAGTTCTTTGTGCTATGCAGGAGCAAGCCACGGAGGCGTGATCCGTACCGTTATTATTATGTATATGTTTAGTACTTTCCTGGCAGCTATTATCGCGGTAACAGCAAGCAGTCTGTTTCCGGTAACACTGACTCTGGCAGATGCAGCTGCTGATATGGCGGCACCTAAGGGCGTGGCAGAGGTCTTAAGAACACTTCTTATGAATGTAGTGTCTAACCCGGTACAGTCTTTAGTATCTGCCAATTATATCGGCATCCTTGTATGGGCTGTCCTTATTGGTATTGCCCTTCGTAAGGCATCTGATACCACAAAGCAGTCTTTAAATGATATTTCCGCAGCCCTTTCCAAGACCGTTACCTGGATCATCCAGTGCGCTCCATTTGGTATCATGGGTCTTGTATACAATACAGTTTCTGTAAATGGGCTTTCAACTTTCACAGAATATGGTAAACTATTAGCAGTGCTTTTAGGCTCTATGCTGTTTATCTACTTTGTCACCAATCCGATCTTAGTATTCTGGTGCATCCGTAAGAACCCATATCCGCTGATCTTTAAGTGCTTAAAGAAGAGTGCCATTACCGCCTTCTTTACCCGCAGTTCTGCTGCAAACATTCCTATTAATATGGAAGCATGTGCAGAAATGGGACTGGATAAGGATACATATTCTGTTACCATCCCACTGGGAGCGACCATCAACATGGACGGCGCGGCCATCACCATTACAGTCATGACACTGGCTGCAGCCCATACCTTAGGTATTGCAGTAGATATCCCAAGCGCCATTATCTTAAGTATCCTGGCAACTTTAGCTGCCTGCGGCGCATCCGGTGTAGCCGGAGGTTCCCTGCTTCTGATCCCAATGGCATGCTCACTTTTCGGCATTTCCAATGACATTGCCATGCAGATCGTAGGTATCGGTTTTATCATCGGCGTGATCCAGGACTCTGTGGAAACAGCATTAAACTCTTCTTCCGACCTTCTTCTTTCTGCATCTGCAGAGTTCAGACAGTGGCGTCTGGAAGGAAAAGAAATTAAGTTTTGATCAGTTTTGATCGTAGAAAGACGAGGATTTACCCATGCTCAGTACCATTGAATCTATCAACCAGGTTGTAAACGACTTTATCTGGGGCGTTCCTGCCATGGTCTGCATCATCGGCGTAGGCTTTTATTTAAGCTGCCGCACCGGTTTTCTGCAGATCCGCAAGTTCCCCTACGCTATCCAGACCACCATTGGAAGAATGTTCCGCAAGAGAAATGCTTCTGACGGCGCCTTGACTCCGTTCCAGGCAGTATGTACGGCCCTGGCGGCTACTGTGGGAACGGGAAATATTGCCGGTGTAGCCGGAGCCATTGCCATTGGCGGACCGGGAGCGGTATTCTGGATGTGGGTCTCGGCAGCCCTTGGTATGTGTACCAAGTTTGCAGAGGTAACGCTAGCTGTTTACTACCGTGAGACCAACAAAGAAGGGGATCTGGTAGGCGGCCCTATGTACTATATTAAAAATGGACTTGGAAAGAACTGGCAGTTTTTAGCCGTTCTGTTTTCCGCTTTTGGTGTGCTTACTGTATTCGGTACAGGAAATGCCACTCAGGTCAATACCATTACAACAGCTGTAAATACAGCTCTTTTAAACTATGGGCTGATCTCGCAGGGAGCGGTAAAAACTTCAAACCTGATCCAGGGCATTCTGATCGCTGCCTTAGTAGCACTGATCCTTCTAGGCGGTGTGAAACGGATCGGACAGGTAACAGAGAAGCTGGTTCCGTTTATGGCACTCTTTTATATTGTATTGTCAATGGGAGTTATCCTGTTTAAGATTCAGGCACTTCCTCTGGTGCTGAAAGAGATTTTTGAAGGCGCCTTTAAACCTGCGGCAGTAACAGGAGGAGCCGTGGGAAGCCTGTTTGTGAGTATGAAAAAGGGCGTTTCCAGAGGCATCTTCTCTAATGAAGCAGGTCTTGGTACAGGTTCCATCGCTCATGCCTGCGCAGATACCAGAAAGCCGGTAAAACAGGGAATGTTCGGTATTTTTGAAGTATTTACCGATACCATTGTCATCTGTACTTTAACAGCTCTTGTTATCCTTTGCAGCCAGGTTCCTGTAGGTTACGGGCAGGCAGCGGGCGCGGAGCTGACCATTCAGGGTTTTATCAGCGTATACGGAAGCTGGGTATCTGTTTTTACAGCAGTTGCCATGTGCTGTTTTGCTTTTTCAACTATTCTTGGCTGGGGACTTTACGGTGCAAGATGTATTGAGTTTTTATTCTCCGAAAAAGTCATTAAGCCTTTTATGGTAGCTTATTCCCTGGTGGCCATTTTAGGTGCTACCGCAGACCTGGGTCTGATGTGGAATATTGCGGAGACTTTTAACGGTCTTATGGCGATCCCTAACCTGTTTGCGCTGTTCCTGCTTTCCGGAACAGTGGTGAAGCTGACCAAAGAGTATTTTGCAGGAGAAGGCGCAGGAAAATAACCAGAGTGCATAGCAGAAGTAACCGTTAAATCTTATGGTTATACCAGATATGCAGGAATTGTATAGCAGATGAAACAGATTTTCATTGATTTTCAAAAATAATAAGACTATAATGTTCATTAAATTAACACAGCCGTTAAAAATGGTTACGATAGGAAAAAATCGATTGCCGGGGCGGCAGGAAGAATATATGTACGATCAGAATCTTCACGCTGGATCAAGTATAAAAAGATTCCGGGAGCACATGAAAAGAAAACGGAGGAGACAAGATCATGGAAAAGAAAAATCTTGACTGGGCAAATATCGGTTTTGCGTATATGCCAACTGATATGCGTTATGTATCAAACTATAAAAATGGAGCATGGGATGAGGGAACTCTGACCGCTGATTCTAACGTTACGATTAATGAGTGTGCAGGTATCTTACAGTACTGCCAGGAATGTTTCGAAGGCTTAAAGGCTTATACAACCGAAGATGGCAGCATCGTTACCTTCCGTCCCGATATGAACGCAGAGCGTATGATGGATTCTGCATCCAGACTGGAAATGCCGGTATTCCCTAAGGAGAGATTCTTAGACGCACTGGATCAGGTTGTTAAGGCAAACGCAGCATGGGTTCCGCCTTACGGAAGCGGCGCAACCTTATACATCCGTCCATATATGTTTGCTTCAGGTCCTGTTATCGGTGTTAAGCCATCTCAGGAATATCAGTTCAGAATGTTCGTAACACCGGTTGGACCATACTTCAAGGGCGGCGCTAAGCCAATTACTATCTGTGTCAGCGATTTTGACCGTGCAGCACCTCACGGAAC
>CAVIPV010000220.1:0-3502 GCA_963644495.1 Prevotella sp.
ATCGGATTTCTGAAATTTTCTTCAAAAAACACTTGACTTTTTATTAGCAGGCTTTCAGTAAACTGGCAAATATTAAATTTATTCCGCCAAAAAAGGGCCCGGTCCTAAAGACCGGACCCCTTATGAGTCTTTAAAATCTGGATCTGAAATCTGGATTATGCTAACTCAGCAAAGTACTTGATAGTTCTTACCATCTGGCTGGTGTAAGAATTCTCGTTGTCATACCATGAAACAACCTGTACTTCATACAGATCATCAGCGATATGGGAAACCATAGTCTGGGTTGCATCGAACAGAGAACCAAATCTCATACCGATAACGTCAGAAGATACGATCGGATCTTCGTTGTATCCGAAGGACTCAGATGCAGCAGCCTTCATAGCAGCGTTGATCTCTTCCTTGGTTACGTCTGCCTTCTTAACAACAGCGGTTAAGATTGTGGTAGAACCGGTTGGTACAGGTACACGCTGTGCGGAACCGATCAGCTTGCCGTTCAGTTCCGGGATAACCAGGCCGATTGCCTTAGCTGCACCAGTAGAGTTAGGAACGATGTTAGCTGCGCCTGCGCGTGCTCTTCTTAAATCGCCTTTTCTGTGTGGTCCGTCGAGGATCATCTGGTCGCCGGTGTATGCGTGGATAGTGCTCATGATACCGCTCTGGATTGGAGCGTAGTCATTTAATGCCTTAGCCATAGGTGCTAAGCAGTTGGTGGTGCAGGATGCAGCGGAGATAATGGTATCTTCTGCTGTCAGAGTCTTCTCATTTACAGAGTAAACGATGGTCTTTAAGTCGTTTCCAGCTGGTGCGGAAATAACAACCTTCTTAGCGCCTGCATCGATATGAGCCTGTGCTTTTTCCTTAGAAGTATAGAAGCCTGTGCACTCTAATACTACGTCTACGCCAAGCTCGCCCCATGGAAGGTCAGCAGCCTTTGGCTCTTTGTAGATTGTGATCTTCTTGCCGTCAACTGTGATGGAATCTTCTCCAGCCTCTACAGTGTGCTTGCCTTCGCCAATGTGTCCAGCGTATCCACCCTGTGCTGTATCATACTTTAACAGATGTGCTAACATCTTAGGATCGGTTAAGTCGTTGATCGCTACTACTTCATAACCTTCTGCTCCGAACATCTGACGGAAAGCCAGACGTCCAATACGTCCGAATCCATTAATTGCAACTTTTACTGCCATGATTCAATTCCTCCTAGATTGTTAAAAAAATATTATTTGTTAAATATTAATCAACTGCCTACATTGTACTCAATTTTATCCAAAATAGCAAGCTTTTTTTTCGTTTCTGCCATTCTGACTATTTTCTCTCATAAATACCAGTAATTTTCAGCGCATTTTTGTTTCTCATTTTCAGGATGAGGGGTGGACTTGTTATTCTGGCGGTTTGTAGTTATAATGTGAGATGTCCAGTTTTTATGACACTGATAAAAGCATACATACAACAGCAAAGGAGGCACACATACTATGGACGCCATTTATGACTGCCATCTCCATACTGAATTTTCCGCAGATTCCGAAACTCCGGTGCGGGATCAACTGGAAAAAGCCATTTCCTTAGGTATGAAGGAGATCTGCATTACAGATCACCATGATCCGGGAAGCGAGTTCTGTCCTGATGACTTTACATTGGATATTCCTTCTTATATAGAAGCGCTCCGCAAAATACGGGATGAATATGCGGGACAGATCCGTTTAAATGTAGGGATCGAGCTTGGCCTGCAAAACCATGTGGCAGATTACCTTCACAATTTTGGGAAGACCTGGGGAAAGGAATTTGATTTTGTCATTGGTTCCAGCCATTTTGTGGACCGGATGGATCCTTATGACAGAAATTACTGGGAACATGTGGGCAACGAAAAAGAAGGTCTCAGAGCCTTTTTTGAAGTATCTCTAAAAAGAGCCCAGAACTTCTGCAATACCGATATTTTTGATTCCTATGGTCATTTGGACTATGCTGTAAGATATGCTCCCCATAAAAATAAATTTTATTCCTGGAAGGACTATGAATCTTACATTCGGTCCATTTTAAAACTTCTGATTGAAAATGGCAAATGCCTGGAATGCAATACTGGCGGCATCCGCTACGGATTGGGAGACACCAATCCATGCGCCGATATTTTCCGTCTGTATAAAGAGCTGGGCGGTGAACTTATTACCATCGGTTCTGATGCTCATACACCGGAAACCTTAGGCATCGGTTTTGACTACTGCCGTGAAATGTTAAAGGACTGCGGTTTCCGTTATTATGCAGTATTTCACGAAAGAAAAGCGGAGATGCTCCCACTGTAGGGGCGTCTCCGCTTTTTTAATCTGCTTTCATCTGCTCTTTTATATCTTCTTTTAACTGTTTCCAGGCTTCTTTATCTTCTACATAATATTTCGGACACTGTTTTCCATTAATATCATAATGACGGACCACATCGGAGCTTTTTAGCTTTAACTGCTTACAAAGCCAGGCAGTCAGTTTCACCACGGACTCATAGGAAGCATCATTAAATTTGCCGGTATCGTCCGGGTGACATACTTCAATAGAAATGGTATCGTCATTTCTTGGTGCATTAGCATAGGCTATTTCATCTACAGGAATACACTGTATCACTTCTCCATCCAGTCCTACTACAAAATGGCTGCTGGAAGAAGTCCCCTCTTTCTCCAGATCCTGGTCTGCAAGACCATCAAAATAGTTTCTGGTGGCTTTTGCGCTGGTTCCCGGATTTCCCACATAATGGATCACAATATTTTTCACCTGTTTACGTGTCACATCAGGACGGGAAAAAATATTTTTCCGTAAGAAATCCTGCTGTACCCAGTCGGGCACTTCCACTGCTTTCAGGTCAACTGTATTTTCAGGCTCTCTTCCCCATATATAATAGCCGCTTCCAAGACCGGTGAGAATGCCGATCATCATTGCCATAAAAACAGCTGCCATGGGAAAAGTTATCACCTTTCGTTCACGCTTTTCCAATTTATCTATCCCCTGTGTCTTATCTTTTTTCCAATATAACATTATTCCCTGAAAAACTCAATGAAGAACTTCTTAAGGACTTGCTGTAAATTTTATGAAGCGTATAATATTTTCTGCAACTTTTTTCCCGGCTCATGCGTCTAATAAGTGTAAGACATGAAAGGAGAATCTATTATGAACCATTCTGATCAGACAGAGAAAATAATGGCGCAGACGGAAAAACTTCTTCCATGGCTTTGCAGGATCGTAGTCAATACCAGTCTGGACCTGCTGCGAAGCCAGGTAAAAGAACAGCCCGCTGAAGAGCTTCCAGAAACAGCAACAGAAGATAAATATGAAGAATTTGACTTAAAAGAAGCCCTGAACCAACTGGAGCCGGAAAACCGCACTATTATTATCCTAAGATATTTTGAGGATATGAAGATCGAAGACATTGCCCTTGTAGTAGATGAAAATGTAAATACTGTGAAGGCACGATTATACCGGTCACTGAAAAAACTTCGAGTACAATTAGATGATACTGTCACAC
>CAVIPV010000221.1:0-3452 GCA_963644495.1 Prevotella sp.
CGTCATTGATCTGGGCAAACATATAGGCATCCTCCGGGTCAGAGATGTGTCCGCAGAGAACTCCCGGAAATGCATTGCAGGCAAGCATGGCACCTTCCCCTGTTCCGCAGCCGGTCACTACAAAATCTGCTGCCTTTGAGTTTAACAGGATCGCAGCCAGAAGGCCGTTCATAACATAGGTCAGCTGAGTCTCATCTTCTGCTGTATACATACCATAGTTAAAAACAGTATGTCCCATAGGCTCTGCTATCTTTTTCAGATTTTCAAAGATCATGGCATTTTTAGCAGCCTGACTGTTTTCATTGATCAGTGCAATTTTCATAATTCAAGTCTCCTTTTTTACGTTTCTATATTGAAACAGGTTCCTGCAGCTTCTCATCAGTGGATCAGAAGGTTAGGAAGCCATGTTACAACCGGTGGGCAATAAGTGCAAAGGAATAATACCAGGATCAGCGGGATCAGGAAGGGAAGGATAGACTTATACAGCCGATCCAGCTTGATCTTGGATATATCGGATATTACAAACAGGCATACGCCAAAAGGCGGTGTTACCTGGCCGATCATCAGGTTTAAGACCATTACGACACCAAAGTGTACCAGATCAATATTCAGATCTTTTACAATAGGAAGCAGAACAGGAAGCATCAGGGTAAGGATCGCACCCGGCTCCATGAACATGCCAAGGATCAGAAGGACAATGTTGATGATCAGAAGGATCACAGCCGGACTGCTGCTGATATTTAAAATAAAATCAGCAATGGATCTGGAAGCTCCCTCTTTTACCAGAACATAGGTAAACAAAGTGGATGTTCCGATGATAAACAGAGTATTGGCTGATGTGATCGCGGATTCCAGCAGACAGTTTTTAAAGGTTTTCCAATCCATAGTCCGGTATACGATCAGTGCAATGATCAGAGAATAGGCTACTGCGACACTGGAAGCCTCTGTAGGAGTAAACCATCCGGTAGTAAAGCCTGCAAGGATGATCAGCGGCGTGATCAGGGAAAGAATTGAGCTGAAAAACTGACGGACCAGTGCATGGATATGGAAAGGATGGCGCTCAAACTTGTATACAACTGCAAAGATGAACACCAGGATCATCAATGCCACACCCATAAGGAGTCCCGGAAGAACACCGCCCATAAACAGCTTTGCCACACTGACACTGGCTGTCGCACCGTAAATGATCAGCGGAATACTTGGAGGGAAGATCGGGCCGATGACCGAAGAAGCGGCAGTTACAGCACCGGAAAAATCAGTGGAATATCCGTTTTTTGTCATAGCTTCCATTTCAATGGTACCAAGACCGCCTGCATCTGCAGTTGCACTTCCTGACATACCGGCAAAAATAATACTTGCAACTACGTTTGCATGTCCTAAGCCCCCCGGGATCCAGCCTACCATTTCTTTTGCAAAATTAAAGATCTTGTCTGTGATCTTACCGGCATTCATCAGGTTTCCTGCCAGAATAAAAAGCGGAACGGAGATCAGCAGATAGGAATCGATACCTGTTACCATTTTCTGCCCGATGACCATCATAGGATAACCCAGGATCAGACAGCCCAATACAGCACTTGAACCGATAGCTATACTGATCGGTACACCAACCAGCAGAAGAATTACAAATGTTACGAAAAAGATTGCCATATCTCATCCCCCCTTAAGCTGCTTTTCCTGTATTCTGTCCTGTAAAGCGATCCAGAAGCTGATAAATCGTTTTCACAACGATAAAGCCGCCTGCGATCGCCATGGGGAGAAAGTGCCAGGCTTTTGATAAAAACTGCATGGTTGAAAAATAACTGGTGCTGTTGATCTTATACATACCGCAATAAGCAACCACCATGATTGCTCCCAGTTCGATGCTGAAGATCTTGTTGATGGTCCAGAAAACGGTTCTCACCTTTTCAGGAACCCGCACATAGATCATGTCCAGTGTGATCAGGCGGTCCTGGTCATACAAAACAATCACTCCCAGAAAAGCCATCCACATAAAGAGGAAGCCGCACAGCTCCGTTGAGAACCGGAATGACTTGTTAAAAAAGTTTCTCGCACACAGCTCTGTCAGCATCATGGCTACGATACCTGCGATCAGAAGGACTAACAAAGCCGAAACGATCCTCACAAATACATCTGTTATCTTCTTATAAATGCGCATTTCGATCACCCCTTTTTCTAACAGAAGGCTATATCCTTAACGGACATAGCCTCTGTTCATATTACCTGCTGCCTACTTTAAAATAGCATCCAGAATATCCTGATCAAACCATGATTCATTTGCATAACGCTGATAGTAGTCCTTGCCGCCTAATTTATCCTTGAAGCTCTGGATATCCGGCTCTTCGTCAAATTCAACGCCTGCATCCTTAAGGATCTGGGTTGCAGTCTCATTGTCTGCTGCAATGGTGTCAAAGGAATATTTTGCAGCAACCTTTGCCTGCTCTTTTAAGATCTCCTGATACTCAGCAGGAAGCTTTTCCCAGCTGTCTGCATTTGCTGCCATGGTGCAGCCCATCCACATATAGTTGATGAAGCTGAAGTATTTAATATCATCATAGGTTGCATTTGCTACCAGATGATAGGTTGCGTTGTCCTGTCCTTCTGCTGTACCGTTTGAAAGAGCGATCGCAAGCTCGTTCAGTGCAAGAGCAACCGGATTCGCTCCCAGTGTCTCCCAGCAATCCAGATACATCTGGCTGGTAGGTACACGCAGCTTCAAGCCTTCCACATCAGCAGCTGTATGAACCGGACGGTTTGTGGTAGAAATCTGACGCATACCATTGTCGCCCTCAGATAAATATACAAGGCCGGCAGACGGAAGATCTGCGAAGATCTTCTCACCGATCTCGCCGTTTACGATCTCGTAAGCATCTTCTGCTGTTTCGAACAAGAAAGGCAGATCCAGGATCTTTGCCTTGTCATAGAACTCGGTAAAACCGGAGGTACCTGCAAAAATAATATCAATGGTTCCCATACGTACAGACTGTAAAGCCTCTGCATCATTTCCCAGTTCGCCGGAATGATGGGCATCCAGTGTGATCTTGCCGCCGGAAGCTTCCTCCACCAGTTTCTTATACTCAAGGATCGTCTTAGTAGGAACGGAATTTTCATTTCCAGGAGAATATAAGGTAAGAGTAACCGGCTCCAGGGCATCCAGATCGGCAGCAGCTTTGTCATCTGCCTTTGCATCTGTCTTCTCCCCTGCCTTGGTTTCTTCTGTCTTGGCAGCCTCAGCCGAAGCAGCTGCCGTTGTCTCTGTTTTAGCAGAGCCGCCGCATGCGGTTAAAGATACTGCCATAGCAGATGCCAATACGATGGATAACGCTTTTTTCATGTCTTTGTACCTCCCAATTTCTGCATTCCCACCCCTCTGCGAGATATGCATTGTGTATGATTGTATGATGTCATCAGATATTATTATAGCATTCCCTCTTTTAAAAACCATTGACTAAAAT
>CAVIPV010000222.1:0-3399 GCA_963644495.1 Prevotella sp.
AGGACTTCAATTTCTCGATGTGTTTGAGTATATTTAAACATATTTTGAGTGGCAGGAACACCCATGAATGATATAAATGATCTGAATAATGGACCAGAAACAGACTGGAGCATCCCCTATTATGACAATATGACGGAGGAACAGCAAAAGGAGATCACAGACTCTATCCGCCTGCTCCTTCGCCAGACCTTTGTCCTGGAGCGGAAATACGATAAGAAAACAGAGCGCCTGCAGTACACTTCCTCTTACCGTACCATTACCAGGCATTTTCCATTTATCTGCCATTATCTGGCCGTATCCGGCATTGAACTGATGGAGAACAGCCATATGGGCATTTTCTATGTCCAGGGAGAAGATCTGTTGGGAGAAAAGCTTCCAAAACTGGCTACCCTTTATCTGCTGGCTTTAAAGCTGATCTATGACGAACAGATGGAAAATGTTTCTACCAGTGTAAATGTGTACACCACCTTAGGAGAGATTCAGGAAAAGCTGGGAAATTACCGCTTATTTAAACGCCAGCCTGCGCCAACGGATATCCGCCGGACCCTGGCATTGCTTAGAAAATACCAGATCATCGAGCCTTTAGAGCTTTTAGATGACCTAAACAGCAAAAGCCCCTTTATCATCTATCCCTGCATCAATGTGGTGCTGTTAGGAGACGATGTGCGGGCTTTATTAGAAGATTTTAATGATGACAGTGAAGGAGGAATGGATGATGGAAGCGATGAATAATACTCCTTTTCTGGCATTTACAAGGATCGCATTAAATAACTGGCATTATATTTCCAGGAAAGTCCTTTCTTTAAACAAGGAAATTAATTTTTTTACCGGCCATTCCGGAAGCGGAAAATCCACTGTGATCGATGCTTTGCAGCTGGTGCTGTATGCCAATACAGACGGCCGCGGCTTCTTTAACAAGGCAGCAGCCGATGACTCGGACCGAAGCCTGATCGAGTATCTGCGGGGGATGGTCAATATTGGGGAAAACAACGAATTTTCTTATTTAAGGAACCAGAACTTCAGTTCTGCCATTGTTCTGGAAATGCAGCTGACAGGTACGGAACAGTTTCAGTGTATCGGCATTGTATTTGATGTAAATACCGCCTCCAACGAAGTTTCAAGGCGTTTCTTCTGGCACAAAGGGCCTTTATGGGAAAATGAATACCGCACTGCTTCCAGACCTATGTCTATCAGCGAAGTAGAACAGTATTTAAGAGAAAATTACAGCAAAGAAGATTATTTTTCCACTTCCCACAACGAACGGTTCCGCCGTATCCTGTATGACAGTTATTTAGGCGGACTTGATAGTGAGAAATTTCCTCTGCTGTTTAAACGGGCTATCCCTTTCCGGATGAACATCCGCTTAGAGGATTTTGTAAAGGAATACATCTGTACCGAGCAGAACATCCATATTGAGGACATGCAGGAAAGTGTTATGCAGTATGGGCGGATGCAGAAAAAGATCGAGGACACCTGTGAGGAGATCCGCCAGTTAAAGGCCATGAAAGAAGCTTTTAACGAATATGCCCTGTTAAGGAAAAAACAGGAAAAATACAGCTGGTTTGTGAAAAAATTAGACCTTTTAGATACCCGGGCAAAGATCCGGATGTTTTCTGATAAGATAGATCAGGGCAAAGAAAATCTGGATCGTCTGGGAGAGGCGAAAAAATCGGTAGAACAGCAGATCACTGACCTGACAAAGGACAGCGACGAACTTTTAAAGAGAATCGCATCTACCGGATATGAAGAATTAAAGGAACAGCTTTCTTCTTTAAATGCCCTCTGCGAACAATTAGGTCACAGCGAAGCTAAGTGGCAGAAGACTTTAAGCGCATTAAAGAAATGGGAAGAGGAAGAGATCGTTTCCAATCAGACTTTATGGGATATTGAGGAATTTGAAAACAGGAGCATTGATAAGGCTACATTAGGGCGATTAAAGGCAGCTCTTTCTTCCATGGCAGCAGATACAGAAAAGCTGCGCCAGGAAAACGTCAGCCAGATCAATGAATTAAAAAAGACGGAAAAGCTTAAAAAACTGGAATTAGAGCAGTTAAAAGCCGGAAACAAAGCGTATCCGGCTTATCTGGAAGAAGCCAGAAGCTTTTTACAGCGCCGTTTACTGGAAGAAACGGGAAAAAGCGTGGATGTGTACATTCTGGCAGACCTGTTGGATATCCGGGACGATCAGTGGCGCAATGCGGTAGAAGGCTACCTGGGCGGAAATAAATTAAATCTGGTAGTTGCCCCCAAATATGCTAAAACAGCATTAGGCATTTACAGGGAACTGGATAAAAAGAAGTTCTGGAATACAGCAGTTCTGGATACAGAAAAAGCTTCTGAATACAATAATGAGGCGCTAAAGGGTTCTCTGGCAGAGGAAGTGTCTGTCCGTGAAGCTTATTTAAAACCATATATCAGCCTTCTTCTTGGGAAGGTGATGAAGTGTACTTCCATAGAAGAACTGCAGAAACATGCCATTGGCATTACTCCGGACTGCCTTCTTTACCATACTTTTAGACTCCAGTATATCAATCCGGAAAATTATACCCGTCTTGCCTATATTGGTAAGGACAGTATGCGAAAGAGGGTACGGCTTCTGGAAAAAGAACTGGAGGAAATGGCCGGCAGGCGGACACCATTGGAAGAAACTTTAGCTGACTGCAAACGTATTTTAGGCCTTGAGACCTTAAAAGAAGAGACCGATGAATATTTCCAGTGGCTTTCTGATATGGATGCCAGACAGGAAAAGTTAAAAGAGAAGAAAAAGCTGTCAGAACGCATGGAAACTCTTCGCCAGAAGGATGTAAAACAGTTAGAAGCTGACAGAAAAGCTATTTTAGAGCTGGCAGACGGCAAAAAGCGGGAGCGGGATGCCATCCAGGAACAGACTCTGAATAAGAAAAATGAAATGGAACGCTTCTCCCAGACCATTATAAAGCTGGAAACAGAGGCAGCAGGACAGGGAAGAGAGGTTCCTGAAAATGAGGAACATGAGCGGGAATTAAATGCTTATCTGGCAGACAAGGATCATCCACGTTTTGACCAGGAAAAAGAGGCTTACCAGTCCAAATGTCAGATCTTAGAGCAAAAAAGCACTCAGGCCAAAGAGCATTTAATGGGACTGCGCAGCGAATACATCCGCCGTTACCCAGGAAGAAATGTGCCTGTAAGCAGCAGTGACAATGCCGCTTATGATAAGATATTAGACCGTCTTGCCTGCGATGACCTGGAAGTTTACAAAGAGCAGGCCGGAAAACAGGCAAAGGCGGCAGTAGAGCATTTTAAAGATGACTTTATGTATAAGGTTCGAAGCGCTATTAAGGATGCAATGCTTCGCAAGGATGAATTAAACCGCATCATCAGCCGTCTGGATTTTGGCAAAGATAAGTACCAGTTTGT
>CAVIPV010000223.1:0-3391 GCA_963644495.1 Prevotella sp.
GCATCGGTGGTCATCATCACCATTGCCCTGATGTTGTTCGCCGGGTATCTTATGACCCGGATCACCAGACTGTTTAAGCTGCCAAATGTAACGGGGTACATTCTGGCGGGGATCCTTATGGGGCCTTATTGTCTGGATATGGTGCCGGTGAAGGTCATAGACGGAATGGATTTTCTTTCTGATATTGCGCTTGCCTTTATCGCCTTCAGCACCGGCGAATTTTTCCGCTTTTCTGTATTAAAGAAAAACGGCTGGAAGGTGATCGTGATCACAGTCATGGAAGCGGTGCTGGCGTCTGTATGCGTTTTTGCAGTGGTTTACGGCGTGCTCCACTTAAATCTGGCATTTTCCATTGTACTGGCAGCTCTGGCATCAGCCACAGCTCCGGCGTCTACGATCATGACCATCCGCCAGACCGGGGCAAAAGGAGATTTTGTAGATACACTTTTACAGGTAGTTGCCTTAGATGATGTGGTAGGCCTGGTGGAATACAGCGCAGCTATTTCCATTGCACTGGCAGCACTTTCCGGAGCAGGCGGCTTCCAGGTGGGAAATATCTTAAAGCCGATCTTTATCAATGGAGCAGTACTGGTACTTGGCGGCATTTTTGGCTGGATGATGAAATGCCTGATGCCAAAGAAAAAATACAAAGACAACCGCCTGATCATATCGGTAGCAGCGCTGTTTGCTTTCTGCGGGATCTGTTCTCTGGCAGATGTGTCACCGCTTCTTGGATGTATGTCCATGGGAACCATTTATATTAATTTATCGGATGACGATAAGCTGTTTAAACAGTTAAATTACTTCAGCCCACCCATATTGCTTTTGTTTTTTGTGCGTTCCGGACTTTCCTTCTGGTTAGATGCACTGCTTAATCCGTCAGCAGGAGAAGACGGGGCTTCTCTTTTAGTCATTGGAGTGGCATATTTTCTTACACGTATCATTGGAAAATATGCAGGCGCTTATTTAGGATGTATGGCGGTACATAAGAAAAGACAGGTACGTAATTACTTAGGTCTGGCGCTGGTTCCTCAGGCAGGTGTAGCCATTGGTTTGGCGGCGTTAGGAGCGCGGACTTTAGGCGGACAAATGGGAGTTGACCTGCAGACGGTAATCCTGGCATCCAGTGTCCTGTACGAACTGACTGGTCCGGCCTGTGCCAAGGTGTCCTTATATCTGTCAGGTTCTTATGGCGATATTGAATTGCCAAAAGAAGCCAAAGAAAAGGATCCTGTGACCCGTCTGGAAATGTTGATTGAACGGATCCATGAGATCCGGCAGGAAATACCGGAAACAGAAGAGACCATATCACCGGAAGAACAGGCATTTTTAGAAGCTGCCAATGAGCAGTATGAGGCCATAGGCACGCTGCGAAATCATTTAAGAGCAAGGAGGACATATTAATATGGGATATATTACAGCAGAACTGACAAAAAGGTGGATGATAGAAGGAATAAACCAGGCGGTTATTTTAAGGATCCTTCTGTCGCTGGTATTGGCAGCGATCATTGGATGTGAGCGTTCCAGCAAACGCCACTCCGCAGGAATGAGGACCTTTATGCTGGTAAGCGTATCCGCTACAGCAGCGGCTTTAACGGATCTGTATCTGGCAAGTGCATTTTCCTTTGGGATACCGGTTATTTCAGGGGCTGCCGTTGTAGGTATTGCCATGTTAAGCGGCAATTCCATTTTATTCAGTTCCAAAAACCAGATCAAAGGCCTGACCACATCTGCAGCCCTTTGGGCCTGCGGTTTTATGGGATTAATGGTTGGAGCAGGAATGTATATTTCCGCATTTGTTATTTTCCTGGCTCTTCTTTGCGGCATTTCTCTGTTTCCGTCCGCAGAGCGCTATTTAAAAGACCATTCCAATCATTTTGAAGTGCATCTGGAATTAAAGAGCAGCTTTAAACTTCAGGATTTTGTAGCAACGATCCGCAAACTGGGCATCCGCATTGATGATATTGAGGCAAATCCGGCATATTTAAACTC
The DNA here is from genome assembly GCA_963644495.1 of Prevotella sp. Lineage (GTDB taxonomy): Bacteria > Bacillota > Clostridia > Lachnospirales > Lachnospiraceae > Enterocloster. The sequence goes on from CAVIPV010000223.1 coordinate 1,993, forward strand.
CGGTCTCAGCGTATATACCGTTTCCCTGACTGTAGACAGCCAGGAACTGAAAAAAGACAAAAAACACAGTGACATCATAGAGGCACTGCGTTCTCTGGATTACATCTATTATATAGAAGAAATAAAATAAATTATCTATTCACTAATTTACCTACTACCCAAAGCCAGAAAAATATTGTATAATTAACCAGTTAGCAATAACAGGAGGAATACCCAAGTGGTTGAAGGGTCTGGCTTCGAACACCAGTAGGTCGGTAACACCGGCGCAAGGGTTCAAATCCCTTTTCCTCCGTAAAAGAAAGAACAGCCCCAGGAAATGTACGTTTCATGTGTTCCTGAGGCTGTTTTGCTATTCTTATTCTAAAGTACCGGTCACAGACTGTGGAATGGTAAACTCCACAGCTCCCATATAAGCCGGAGCCACTTCTGTTTCATCAAAGGTGATCACCAGCTCCCCTTTTTCATTAAAGTAAAAGCTTTCATCACCCTTTAATTCCTTAAAATCCCATTCCGGCATATCGCTGTCAATAAAATAAGTAACAGAAGAGTCCGCTGCCATTTGCTCTTTCATCTGTTCTTTGATATTGTCGCTGATGGCAGTGAGCATTTCTGGTCTGTCTTTAAACAGGTCAGAAAGGGAAACGATATTTCCTGTGGCCTTATCAATGGTAAATACCTTGGTATATTCCGTTCCGCTTGCCATAACAAGGGTGGTATCGATGCGCAGGCACAGGTAGTTGTCTGTATCTGTTACTACTTTATAAGTAGAAGTGAGAGAGTAGTTGCCTTCTCCCTGTGATGCCCGTAGATCCTTTTCATATTGAGCGATCAGCTCATTGGCATAGTCTTCAATGGAGCGGTTCACGGCTTCTGGGGCGGAGTCTACTTCCGGGATATCCACTTTGGCTTCAAAATGATTGGTCTTATCTTCATAGGTACGCAAAGTAACTACTTTCGCAATAGCGCCGATCACAGGCAGGTTGGTCATGGCATTGGCAATAGTTGGGCTTACATTGGTAACAATAGCCAGAGCTACTACAGCGGCAGCAGCGGTAGTGCTGGTGGTGCGTAAAATGCGGAAGAATGGGCTGTGCTTTTTGCGGCTGGTCCTGTGCTCTGTGTTTTCTGTCTTTTCGGACATGCATTTACCTTCTTTGATCCCGGCCATGATCCGTGCTTTCGCAGCTTCAGGAACGGGAATGTTATTATATTCCTGTTTTAAAGAATTCAGTTTATCTAAATCATCAAAATGTTCTAAATTACGATCTTGTTCTTTCATTAATATATACTCCTTTCTTTTAAAACTTATTTAAAGTGTGACAGTATCATCTAATTGTACTCGAATTTTTTTCAGTGACCGGTATAATCGTGCCTTCACAGTATTTACATTTTCATCTAC
>CAVIPV010000224.1:0-551 GCA_963644495.1 Prevotella sp.
AGTATGTTGGCCGTCCGGTGGTCCGGGCGCCATATCCTGGTATCATGGGAGCTATTGGAGCAGCGCTTCTGGCAAAGGAAGATGCGAAGAATACCGTCCCCCAATTTATAGGTCTTGACGCCTTAGAGACTCTTACCTGGAAACAGGAAGCCAATGTGTCATGTCCATTTTGTACCAATCACTGCCAGCGTGCGGTCATTACATTTTCCAATGGAAACGCATGGATCACCAATAACCGCTGTGAGCGGGGAGAGATCCTGGGTGATCCAAAAGATAAGAATGTGCAGAGTTTAGTCAGGGAAGCGGGCGCAAAAAGAGCCCAGGTGCCGGATCTTTACAAACTGCGGGAACAGCTGCTGTTTGCAGATTATTTAACAGATAAGGAAAAGGGGGAAGACCAAAATATTACCATTGGCATCCCCCGTGTCCTGATGTTCTGGGAAAATATGCCCTTCTGGACGACTTTCTGGAAAAAACTGGGATTTCGGGTACAGATCTCTGCAAGTGGAGGCCACCAGATGTTTGAAGAGGGCTTAAGCGCAGTTACATCC
>CAVIPV010000224.1:561-3366 GCA_963644495.1 Prevotella sp.
CCGATACCGTCTGCTTTCCCGCAAAGCTGGTCCATGGACATATCCGGGATCTGGTACGCAAAAAAGTGGACCGCATTTTTATGCCGTCTATTGCGGAAATACCTTCTGAAAACCGGGAGAAAACAAGTGAATCCATGTGCGCGGTAGTGAAAGGTTATCCGTTGGTGATCAAGAACTCTGATCCGCCGGAAAAACAGTGGGGAATTCCTTTTGATGCGCCATTGTTTTACTGGAACCGGGAAGAGGACAAAGTGCGCCAGCTTACAAAATATATGAAGGACAGCTTTGAAATAGATCCAGAGACAGTAAAAACTGCAATCGATGCCGGAAATGCAGCTATGGAGGAATTTCACAGAAAACTGAAAGAGGCTGGAAAGAAGGTCCTGGAACAGGCGCGCAAAGAAGGCCGGTATGCGGTGGTCCTGGCTTCAAGGCCATATCAAAATGACGGCCTTATTAACCACGGACTGCCGAAGATGCTGACAGAATTTGGTGTTCCGGTCCTGACTGCAGATTCATTACCGGGTATCGAGGACATAGATTTAAGCCGCAGCCGTCTGGATGTGGTCAATAATTTCCATGGACGTATGCTGGCATCAGCCATCATAGCTGCAAAAGATCCCAATCTGGAATATGTGCAGCTGGTCAGCTTTGGCTGCGGACATGACGCCTATTTATCGGATGAGATCCAGCGCCTGATGCGGGAAATATCAGGAAAGTCTCCGCTGATCCTGAAACTGGATGAAAGCGAAGTCCAGGGACCGCTGCGGATCCGTGTGCGTTCCTTTATTGAGACTATTAATATCCGAAGACGGGGGCTGGATCAGGAGACAGGACAGAAAAATAAAGAAAAAGCAGAACCTGGAATGGATCAGAGTGCAGCCACTTTGGAACCTGCAAATGTCCGTGAGCTTCCAGATCCATACCCGGTAAAATTTACAGCAAAAGACCGGAAAATGCGCACCGTGCTTGTACCAAACACTTCCCACGCATTCTGCCGGATCATGTCAGCGGCTCTTGTTACCCAGGGGATCCGGGCGGTTCCAATGGAGATCGGAAGAGAAGAAGCTATCCGTCTGGGAAAGAAATATGTACATAATGATATCTGTTTTCCGGCCCAGATCGTCATCGGAGAGGCGCTGGCAGCATTGGAAAGCGGTCAGTATGATCCAGCCAAAACAGCTATTGGTATGGGAAAATATATTGGAGACTGCCGTCTGACTCATTATGGGGCATTATTGCGAAAAGCTTTAGATGACGCTGGATATTCAGAGGTGGCTATTTTAACCAATGATGATGAAGATTACCACAACCTGCATCCAGGCTTTAAGATGAACCTGTTTTCAGCAGTCCGTCTGGCGGCGGCTCTTCCTATGATCGATATTTTAGAGGAACTGGTGAGGAAAATGCGGCCTTATGAGCTGGTGGAAGGAAGCGCGGATCGTGCCTTTGAGGAAGCCATGGATCTGGTGGTACAGGGACTTAAAAACCATGGGCTCACCGGCCTTTACCGCGGCTTTGAAAAAGCGATCTCCCGTATGCAGGAAGTAAAATATGACAGAAGGGTAAAGCGGCCTCAGGTTCTGATCGTAGGAGAATATTTATTAAACTTCCACCCGGGAGCCAACCATGAGATCGAGCGTTATCTGGAAAAAAACGGGTTTGAGATCATAGAAGCCAGAATGACGGATGTGATCCGGAAAACCTACTTTTGCAGGGATGAGCAGATCCGTACCTATCATCTGAAAAAGGCGATGGACAAAAAGATCTGGTATCATGTAGCAAACCAGGTATTTGAGGCAGCCCACGCAGCTGCAGACAAGATCGCAAAAGGGCATGAACTTTATACCCCGGCCAGCAGACTGCCGGAGCTGGCAAAGAAAAGCGAACCCATTATCCCACATACATTTGACGCAGGAGAAGGTATCCTGATCCCTGGTGAGATCATTCACCATGCGGAACATGGCTGCCGTACCTTTGTGATTCTCCAGCCTTTTGGCTGTCTGCCAAACCATGTAGTGGGAAGAGGCATTGTAAAGAAACTGAGAGAATGTTACCCAGACATCCAGATTCTTCCTCTGGATTATGACCCGGATGTAAGCTTTGCAAACCTGGAGAACCGCCTGCAGATGCTGATCATGAATGTAAAGGAGCAGCAGGTTACTTCAGCAGAAAACTCAGATCAAATCGTGAATGACACATCTGATCTACCCATGAAAACCAGTTTTTCAGCCATATAAGAAAACTTCGGGTTTCATCTGATAACTGGGGTGAAAAAACGGCGTAATAGCTGATCCTGGCGTCAGGATTGGACAGCGGGATACAATAGGCATTAGACGGACACCAGAAAAGTGTGGTCATAGTGGATAGAATCGCACAGTAACCGGTGGTTTTTAACAGAAAATCCTGGGAGCCAATGTCTATAGTGGGGACCAGTGTATAATCAGGACGGTGACGTTTCACAAAGTCACGGATCAGGTGGGAGCTTTGATTGGCAGCAGTTGCCTGGGGTTCGATCAGATGCAGATCCGGGATATCATTAATATCGATCCAGGAACGGCTGGTATATTCTGGTGTCTGTGGTAGTGCAATGGCCATCTGGTCCTGGTATAAAAGCGTACTTTCCAGGTCATCACGGCCAGTAACCGGCCGGTCTGTGATCAGCATGTGGCAGATCCCTTTTTCAAGGAGTTCTCCGCGGTCGGGCAGATTTTCCACATACTGCACGTCCACAGGGGATCCGCTGTGTTCTTGCTGATAATGGGGGAAAATATAGCGGATCATATTGGGAAGATTGGTGAGAAC
>CAVIPV010000225.1:0-3358 GCA_963644495.1 Prevotella sp.
ACTGTATGTGGTCGAACCTGCTGAGGAAGATGTGATCCAGCCCCGCCATCGCAAGAGCAAAGGAAAACGTGAGGCAGACCTGAAGGATCTTCCGGTTGAAGTGATTCGCCATACCCTGTCAGAAGAAAAACTCCAGGCTGTCTTTGGCACAGATGGATGGAAACAGCTTCCGGACGAGATCTATAAAAGGGTACGTGTGCAGCCGGCAGTCTATACTGTTGAAGAACATCATGTGGCAGTTTACGCTGGTAAAGACAACCAGACGATCATAAAAGCGGACCGTCCGAAAGATCTGCTCCGTAACAGCCTGCTCACTCCGTCACTTGCAGCAAGCATCATGAATGCCAAGTACGTAAACGGGCTTCCTCTTTACAGAATCAGCCAGGAATTCCTGCGGAATGACATCAATATTTCCAGACAGGTCATGGCAAACTGGATGATCCAGTGAGCGGACAGATATCTGGGCATTCTTTATGACCGTCTCCACAGGGAGATGTATCAGTTTCATGTACTTCAGGCGGATGAGACGCCGGTCATGGTCACTGAGGACGGGCGGCCATCGAACAGCAAAAGTTATATGTGGATCTACCGGACCGGAAAAAGTTATACAGATACACCGATCATTCTGTATGAATACCGTAACCGCCAAATAATCCTGCGGTCAGATATAAAATCACTCCAACCTTTTGAGAGTTGGAGTAATTCACTACAAATTACTTGTGATCTTTGATAGATTGGAGTTTTTCACTCCAGGGAGCCAATTCTGAGAGCTGTTCATCTGTCATTTCTTCAGACGGGCGCTGTTTAAGCAGATATTTAAGATAGCCGTAAATATTCAGATCATGCGCCCTGGCCATCTCGACCATCGTATAAACAACGGCGCTGGCATTGGCTCCATTGACAGAATCGCTGAACAGCCAGTTCTTTCTTCCTACTGCAAACGGACGGATCGCGTTTTCACTCAGATTGTTTGTAAAGCTGCAGCGTCCGTCTTCCAGATAAGTTTCGGCTGTATCCCTGCGGTTCATGGCATAAGTCACTGCCTTGTCCATGCGGCTGTTCCGCTGTGGTCTTTGTTGGTCCAGCCACGACCAAAAAGCCTCAAGAACTGGTTTTTCCTTCTCGAGACGCAGCTGTTTTCGTTTTTGGTGATCACCGGGATATTTCTTGTTGATGGAATCTTCGATCGCAAACAGCCGGCTGCAGTACTGGACTCCCTGTACAGCCGGCTGACTGTAATCATACTGCTTTCCTTTTGGCACAGCATCAATGAAATACCGGCGTATGTGCGCCCAGCAGGAACACCGTTTAATCCCTGGCAGACTGTTATAACCCTGATAGCCGTCTGTTTCCAGATATCCGTGGTAGCCTTTTAGGAACTCTCTCGCATGACTCCCGCTTCTGGTAGGCGAATAGCCATACAGGATGATTACTGGAAGGCCATCTTCCCCACTTCGGAACAGCCACATGAAAGACTGGCTCTGGGCTCTGCGCCCCTCTTCATGCAGCACCTGTACACGTGTTTCGTCTGCCATTGCAAAACTGCGCTTCAAAAGCTCCCGGTGGAAGTAATCGTACAATGGCTGGAAATAATGCTGTGCACAGTAAATGATCCAGTTTGCAAGGGTCGTACGGCTGACCTGTGCCCCGTACTGTTTCCAGTCTTTTTCCTGGCGGTAGAGTGGAAGCCCGTTGGCATACTTCTGATACATCGTCCATGCTACAACGGACTCAGAAGCAGGACCTTTCCCTGCTAAAGCTTTTGGAACCCGGGATTTTACGATCACAGGCTTTTCTGTGTCTCCAAGTCCTTCCTTGCATGCTGGACAGCCATAGCTCTGGCTGTAGTATTCGATCACCCTGCAGGTGGCAGGGATGAATTCCAGTTCCCGGCGGATATATTCTTCCCCGATCAGGACCATCTGGGTACCACAGACCGGACAGATCTGATCTTCCTCTGGCAGAGGGATGACTACTTTTTCCACAGGGATCCCCTTGAACAGTTCCTTGTGAGTTGCTTTTTTCTTACGGGTATGTTCATGGATCACCGTTTCTTCTTCCAGAAGGGAAGGATCCTGTTCCATTTCAGCCTCATTAAAAAGCTCCTGCTGTCCAGGGATATCATCAGACCGCCGTTCGCTGGATGTGCCAAAAAGCTTTTTTGTCAGATAGTCCACCTGTTCCTGAAGCTCCTTTTCGCGGCTTGATTTTTTCTCAATGATAAGACGGAGGGAACGGATCAGCTCTGTCTGTTCAGAAAGCATTGTTTTCAATTGTGATATAGTGTCTTTCAGCTCCCGCAGCTGAAGTTCCTTTGCACTGGATGCCATCATTTTCCCTCCCGGATGTGATGTTTTCATTATACCAGAAAGGATACCTTCTGCATAGCAGTATCAGCCATTGATCTTATGGACGGTCTAATCTGTTTTCAATGCTTTGGGCTGGTCGATGTCGATCCCGGACATCAGCCAGTCGAATTCCCGCCAGGAAAGGCTCCGGACTTCTGACTGCTTCCTCGGCCATTGATAGCCGCCTGGCACTGACAGCCTTTTATAGATCAGTACAAAACCGTCCGGTTCACGGAACAGCGCCTTGATCCTGTCCCGTCTTCTTCCGCAGAAAAGGAAGAGAGCACTGGACGACGGATCCATCTTGAGCTGGTCTTCGATGATGGCACAGAGGCCATCGATAGATTTACGCATATCCGTATAACCGCAGACGATGTAGACTTTTCCAAGCCCGGAGATATCTCCTAACACAGGGTCTCCCGGATCAGATGGAGAGTCCTGGCAAGAAGATGTGGATCGGCATCGTTGCTGATCCGGACCCTCACATCCTTCATGGCCACTTCGATCGTATGCAGTCTGTCAGGAGATGTCTGCTGTTTTGAACTGTGATCTGGAATAATATCAATAGGGACCACATCTGGTTTGGGCTGCGGGATCTCCAGATGCCCATAGTTTGGTACGGGGATTTGGTCAGCGGCCACCTTCCGGCACCGGCTGACCCAGTTATAAAAAGTGCTTACTGCGATACCGTTTTCACGGCACCAATCAGCATCGGTCATACCGCTCTGGCGGCATTCATTGATAAGCCTGAGCTGTTCCTTCATAGGAACGCGGGCTTTGCGAGTATTGGACATAGCCTATCCTCCATAATTGTAGTGAAATAGTCTAAGTATCTAGCAGCTATAATTATAGAAGGATTCAAAGAATTAAAAAATCCGCTGGATTATTTGGCGGTTACAAAATACAAAAAGTTTCTTCTACAAAAGCTAAAATAATATGGAAAAATCTTGGAAATGTTACGGGATATGAGTTATTAAGGTAAGCGCTTAATTCTTGGGTAACTATACATT
>CAVIPV010000226.1:0-1182 GCA_963644495.1 Prevotella sp.
GCTTCTTAACAGGTTCCATGTTTACGGACGGAAGCACAGAAGAAACAGTTGATTTTGGCGCATACAGTGGCGTACAGCGCGCGTGAATAAATGCGTTGATCAATTCTTGCCGGTTCTCTGACAGGCAGAGCTGCTGTGCCAGATTGGAGATCTCCCTTATATTTCCCTTCCACTCAAGTTCACTTAGCGCAGCCATCTGTTCTTGGGAAACAGGCCGGTTTTCCAGAGGACAATTATATTCTTCTGCATATCTTTCTATAAAAAAGCGCAGAAACAGAGGGATCTCATCTTTCCGCTCTCTTAAAGGAGGAATATGGATATTAGCTACCTGGATCCTGTAGTAGAGATCTGAGCGGAAGGTACCGGCTTTGATCATTTCCCGAAGGTTCTGGCCGGAGGTGCAGATGATCCGGGTATGGATCTCTTTGGCAGTAAGGGAACCAATGGGGGTTATATTTTTATTCTGTAAAAAATGCAAAAGCAGGGTCTGGCAATGAGGAGAAAGCTCATTGATCTCGTCAAAAAGTACCGTTCCATGGTCTGCTGCCTCCAAAAGTCCGGTTTTTCCCTTGGCAGAAGCGCCGGTAAAGGCATTGGGGGAGTAGCCGAAAAGCTCAGAGGCAAAAAGCTCCTCTGAAATAGCATTGCAGCTGATATTTACAAAAGGCTTTTTGGATAAAGAACCACTTTTCTGGATGTATTCCGCCAGAAAGCTTTTTCCCACTCCGCTTTCCCCGTAAATAAGCACAGAAGCCTGGTTGTAGGCCAGAAGATTTGCCTTCTGGAAGATCTGGATCATGGACGGGGAATGAAGGATCGTCTTTTTTTTCGTGTTGGAAGAATTATATGCCATATCGTTTCCTCTTCTTGCAAAGGGTGGAAGCATCGATCCCCAGCTTTTTAGCTGCCTCCGCAGCAGAAGCCGTGTTGTTCAACGCCTTCTGGATCAGCTGGATCTCAAATTGTTCTACACATTCTTTCAAAGTCATTTCTTTTCCGCCAAGAGCATCCCCGGAAGAAAGATCCAGTATATCCTTCAGTTCATCTGGAAGCTGGTCAGCGGTAATGGTATCGTTCTGGCAGAGGACCACCAGACTTTCTATGAGATGCTGCAGTTCACGGACATTTCCCGGCCAGGAATATTTCTGCAGCAGCCGTGCTGCATCGGCAGATAATATTTTA
>CAVIPV010000226.1:1192-3243 GCA_963644495.1 Prevotella sp.
ATTATATCGGTTTAAAAAGAGAGTAGATAACAGAGGAATATCCTCAGGGCGTTCTCTAAGGGGCGGAAGAGTCAGCTCCACAGCGTTTAAACGGTAATACAGATCCAGGCGGAATTCATGATCATCTACCATTTGCTTTAAATTGCGGTTGGTAGCGCAGATAATGCGAAAGTCCACGGGAACCGGTTCTACAGCGCCAATGGCTCTTACTTCCCGGTTCTGGATCACCTGGAGCAGCTTTGCCTGGATATCCAAAGGCAGTTCCCCAATCTCATCTAAGAAAAGCGTACCTTTGTCAGCCAGCTGGACCAGGCCTTCTTTTCCCTGACGGGCAGCGCCTGTAAAGGAACCGGGTGTGTAGCCAAACAGTTCAGACTCAAACAATGGCTTTGGAATGGTCGCCATATTTACATGAATAAAGTTTTCATGTTTTCGCAAGCTGCTTTGGTGGATAAAACGGGCAAGGACATCTTTGCCGGTTCCGGACTCTCCTGTAAGCATGACAGAGGCAGAAGTAGGAGCCAGTCTCAATGCCTTTCCATAAATGTTATACATGGCTTTGTTGGCAATGATGATGTCTTTTCCAATACTGGAGTCTACCTGGATATTGCGTAAATGGGACTCCAGAGCCATGGCACGCATGGTGGATTGGGATGCCTTTTCCTGAAGGCGCATCAGGTCACTGTAATTGCTGACAGAATAGATAATGTAATCAATCTCTCCTGCTTTATTTAAAATGGGAGTAGCCGTAGTAAGCACATAATCCTGGGTGGGATAGCGGACGATCTGGGTCTGCTGCTGCCTAGTCTCCAGCACTGTATCGATCATATACCGTTCTGTAGGCAGTATAACGTCTTCCCGCTGGGAGATCTTTCGCACATTCTGTCCAAAATATTCTTTTATATCAAACTGGGCCAGGTTGCTGTAATACCGGTTTCCCCAGATGATCGTACCGTCTCCGTCTACGATAATGATCCCAAGTTCCAAAGCGTCATAAACACGGGAAACATCCCGCATCCGTATATGAGGTGATCTGACAGCCATATAAACATCCTTTCCCTTTATTTTACAGGTGATCTTGTATGAATGACAGGAATTGAAAAAATTCAATTTATATCTCAAATTTAGTATAGTTATTGAAAAAAGTCAACAATAGAAATTAGAAACAGACATAAAAAATGTCCAAAATTGTTAAAAAATAAAAAGTAAAAACTTTATAAAAACGATAAAAAAATAACAAAACGCAAATAAAATAAGGGTTTATAAGTACAAAAAACAGAACGAAACAATCTGCAAAAGACAGAAGATACAAAAGCTGGCATGATAATTGCTCTTAATATTTAGTGATAATGTAGTTGACGGTTATAGGAAGATCAGATATTTAGAACTCTCGATTGATAAAAAAAAGACAAAGAGCTTTAAAGAATGTGATTTTTCTAACAACAAAACAAAACTTATAGGAGGGGTTATTTTATGCATTACGAACATCATCGCTACGTAGGTAAAGTTTGTGTGGTAACGGGGGCAGCCAACGGACTGGGATTAAATCTGGTAAACAGATTAGTAGAAGAAGGTGCTTTAGTAGGCGCTCTGGATCTGGAGAAGGACACACTGGAAAAAGAATTTGGAGATAAGAAAGACAAAGTCTTTACAGTTCCATGTGATGTAGCTTCCAAGGCAAATGTTGACGAGGCGATTGCGGCAGTGATCGAGCATTTCGGACACATTGACGCTCTGTTTAATATTGCAGGCGTGATCGGACGCCAGTCTCTGTTAGACAGTACTGAAGAGCAGTGGCGCAGAGTCATTGATATTAACTTAAATGGTACATTCTTCGTATCCCAGGCAGTATTAAGACATATGGTAGATAAGGGCATCAAGGGTGTTGTAGTAAATACCAGCTCTGTAGCATCTCTGATCGTTTCTCCAAATACTGGTGCTTACTCTGCAAGTAAGGGCGGTGTTACCATGTTCACTAAATTTGCAGCTCTGGAAATGGCAAAATACGGCATCCGCGTTTGTGCTTTCGGACCTGGAACCCATGCAACCAG
>CAVIPV010000227.1:0-3237 GCA_963644495.1 Prevotella sp.
GAATAATATTTACTTGTCAAAGTTCAATGCCAGAGTTTTGCTGGCATGATCACTCAAGATTCCGAGAGATCATTGTGTTTTCCCTTTTATGCAGCAGTACATACCCCCGTTTTTATACATGAATTTTTATACATGAATCAGGCTGATGATCATCTGGGATGTTTCCACCAGATTGGTCCCGCTGTCCATACTGCATTTTTGTATATATCTGTGGGCCTCTGACTCTGTCATACTATTCCGTTCCATCAGAAGCGCCTTTGCCTCATTGATCAGATCCTGCTCTTCCTTGCTGCGCGTTTTCGGGCGGCTGCGCAGTTTCCTGCGGATGCGCTGCTGTGCCTGCACCATCATGTCCAGTGTACTTAACAGATCATGGACCTTTAATGGCATGGGAAGGCACACAACTCCCTGTGTTTGTACCCCGCTCCACCTGGAAGGGGACGCCAGCACCAGCATCTCAAAAGAAGCGGAAATGCACTGTCTCAGTTCGTCGTACATCATATCTTCAAACCGGTACCCGCAGACTAAGATCCCGCCGCTTAAGTCTTCTGCTGCAGAAAGAGCCTGAGATCCTGACATACAGACAGCGGCCACATCATACCCGCTTCTTACCAGAATACCTTTTATACTTTTTCCATCTTCCGGCCTGGAAAATGCCACGATTATATTAGCCACATGTCTCACCTCCGGTAAATCTGCATCATAATTTCATAGATCATCAATATTTATACAGATACTGATTTACCTCCCAGTTAGTGACCTGTGCCTTAAAATCTTTCCACTCTTCTTCCTTAGCTTCCAGATACTTAACGTAAATATGCTCTCCCAATACCTCACGGATAAAATCATTATCCCGGTATGCCTCAATGGCATCTCCCAGTGTCTCAGGAATCCGCTCTACATGCTTATTCTGTAATTCTTCCGGTTCCATGCCAAACAGGTTTCCCTGAACACATGTCGGCAGCTCCATTTCCTTTTCAATGCCGCTAAGACCGGCCTGAAGGCAGGCAGCCAGTGCCAGATATGGGTTCATAGCAGAGTCTGGGCAGCGAAGCTCGATCCTGGTCCCTTCCCCTCTCGGAGACGGGATGCGGATCAGGGAACTGCGGTTAGAAGTAGGTGACCATGCGATATAAATAGGTGCATCATATCCCGGCACCAGACGCTTATAGGAGTTTACCAGAGGATTGGTAAGAATGGTCATTTCCTTCATATGTCCCAAAATACCTGCTATAAAACGATAAGCCAGTCGGCTTAACCCCAGTTCATCCTTCTCGTCTGCGAACAGGTTGTGTCCGTCTTTGTCGGACAGAGACATATTAATGTGCATACCGGAGCCATTGACCCCTTCTTTTGGCTTTGGCATAAAAGTAGCATGAAGGCCGTGTCGCTTTGCAATGGTCTTGGCTGCCATTTTAAAGGTCATAATACGGTCTGCAGCTTCAAGTCCTTCTGTATACTGCAGATCGATCTCATGCTGTGCCGGAGCGATCTCATGGTGGCTGGCTTCTACCTCAAATCCCATATCCTCCAGGTTCAGCACAATGTCCCTTCGCACATTTTCCCCCAGATCAATAGGTGAAACGTCAAAATAACTGGCTCTTTCATGAGACTGGGTGGTAGGTCTTCCCTCTTCATCGGTATGGAACAGAAAAAATTCGCACTCCGGTCCGACCTGGAAGGTATAGCCCATATCAGTAGCACGCTTTACGGCACGCTTTAACACATATCTTGGATCTCCGATAAATGGTGTTCCGTCCGGATTGTATACATCGCAGATCAGGCGGGCCACTTTTCCATGCTGGGGACGCCATGGGAAGATCTCAAAGGTATCCAGATCCGGGTGCAGGTACATATCTGACTCATCAATACGCACAAAACCTTCAATAGCGGAACCGTCAAACATGCAGTCATTATTTAATGCCTTATTCAGCTGGCTGGCTGTGATCGCCACATTTTTAAGGATACCGAAAATGTCTGTAAACTGAAGGCGGATAAATTCCACGTCTTCATCTTCTACCATGCGAATAATATCTTCTCTACTGTATTTACTCATATCCATACTTCCTCTCTGGCGGCTTTTGTGCCTTTATCCATACACATATCAACAAAAAGGCAGCTGCAAAGTGAACCGTTCATTTTGCAACTGCCCCTTTTTTTTAAATATAGCAGTAGAATTTTTACTTGTCAACAGGCGATATGAGCCTGTTCATGGGCCGTATGACCAGCAGCCTCTACATTACAAGGTCTTCAACTGCTCTGTAAAACAGCTTCCCAGGCTGATGCTTCCCACATAACCTACATCCCCGGTAAGGAAGATCTCCCCGTCTTCCCGGATCTCCACTTCCATGGTTCCTTCCGGCATCTGTACGATCATTTTCGGGTCAGTAAGTCCCAGTCTGTAAGCTGCCGCAGCCGCCGCACAGCAGCCGCTTCCGGAAGCCAGTGTATAACCGGCCCCTCTTTCGTAAACTTCCGTCTGCAAATGAGTGCGGTCCAATACCTTGATGATCTGGGTATTGATTTTTTCCGGGAACTGCTTTGCTGTTTCAGAATATTTTCCAATGCGGCATACCAGATCCTTTGAAATCTCATCCATTAAGATCACCAGATGTGGATTTCCAACAGAAAGACAGGTTACAGGATACGGGATATGGCCAAATACCATAGTCTCGTTGATAATTTCTCTGCGCGGTCCCTCCACCGGTACCTCGTCACTCCAGAAGCCGGCCTTTCCCATGGATGCCTTTAAACGGGTCCCCTCTTCGTTTAAGTAATGGACCTCGATCTCTTTCCCTGCTGTATAAATGGTAATGTCCTTCTTCTGGACATAATCAGAGTCTTTTAAGTATTTTGCGAAAATGCGGATGCCATTTCCGCTGTTTTCTGTCCGGCTTCCGTCCGGATTCCAAATGATCATGTGGATCTTTCCCTCTTGCAAAACAGGGCCTTCCAGAATACCGTCTGCACCTACACCCAGGTTGCGGTTGCACAGTAATTTTACCCGCTCCGGTGTCAGCTCCAGCCCATTTCGCTCCGGGTCAAATACCAGATAATCATTTCCTAAACCGTGATATTTCTCTAATTTTAATCGCATGATCTTACTCCTCCTTTTCGCCCTCGTGAGCAGCGCAAAGAAAGCAAATATCTGCTGCACAATCGCTTTCTTTCCTTCTGCACTCATTATATGCCACATTATTTCATTAATATATTCATTTAATGCTGTATTATATTACA
>CAVIPV010000228.1:0-3227 GCA_963644495.1 Prevotella sp.
GACCTTGAGTGGTTTGCTTACTGGAAACAGTACTGCATCGACTGGCTGCAGAAATTAGGCATCAAGCCAGATGAAATGCGTGCAAGAGACCATTCTCCAGAAGAACTGTGCTTCTACAGCAAGGCTACTACTGACCTGGAATTTATGTTCCCATTTGGCTGGGGCGAGCTTTGGGGCATCGCAGACAGAACGGACTACGACCTGACCCAGCATCAGACTGTATCCGGCCAGGATATGACTTACTTTGATGATGAGAGCAAGGAAAAATACATTCCATATGTAATCGAGCCTTCACTGGGTGCTGACCGTGTAACCTTAGCATTCCTGTGCGCAGCATATGATGAAGAAGAGATCGGCGAAGGAGATGTAAGAACTGTTCTTCACTTCCACCCGGCTCTGGCACCTGTAAAGGTAGGCGTTCTTCCATTGTCCAAGAAGTTAAATGAAGGTGCAGAAAAGGTATACGCTGAACTGAGCAAGTACTTCAACTGCGAATTCGATGACAGAGGAAATATTGGTAAGCGTTACAGAAGACAGGATGAGATCGGTACTCCGTTCTGCGTAACCTATGACTTTGACTCCGAAGAAGACCATGCAGTAACTGTCCGTGACAGAGATACCATGGAGCAGGTTCGTATCCCGATCGCTGAGTTAAAGGATTACTTTGCTGATAAGTTTATGTTCTAATAACTTTATAGAGTGAGATTAATAGCTGATTTAGAAATGCCCGTTTTCCTGATTGGGGAAGCGGGCATTTTGCTATGCATATCGCGAACGCGCCGGTGACGCGTTCGCTGATTTTAGAATGATTTTATAAATGCAATTAGATAATTATGCTATACTGTATAAGTATAGAGAAAAATTGTCTGCGACAGCAGGCATTGGAGGTTCCTACTTATGAAATTAAAAACCCGCCTGGCGGTTGCATTTATGATCATTACTATTGTTCCCATGATCCTGATCTTTGTGTCGGCTTTTGCCATCAGTGATCACCAGGCACGTTCTTTCACAAAGGAATATGGACTGACAGAACAGGTGGATCTTTTAAGCGGAAATTCTACCCAGGTATTTAACCGTCTGACCCGCCGGGTACAGCAGGTGATCCGGGAAGAGCTGGACAAAAAGCCTGAATTATATGAAGATACAAGTCATTTAGACGAGGTAAATGCAGAACTTCAGAAGCATTATGCCTATCTGGTTGTACGAAAAGGAACAGATATCATTTATTTTGGCGATACAGATGAGGAAAATAAGACACAGCTGTGTGAGCAGCTGCCGGAATTTGATATCCTTCAGGGAGATTTAGAAGGTGGTATCTACTTAGATGGTGAGAGCCAGCATCTGGTAAAGCAGATGGATTTCCAGTTCCCGGATAAGACAGAGGGAAGCGTGTTTATTGTATCCAATGTAGACGATCTGGTGCCGGAAGTAAAATCCATGATCCGGGAAATGCTGTTTTTAGGCGTAATGATCCTTCTGATCGCCGGAATTACGTTGACTTTCTGGGTCTACCAGTCTATTTTAAGCCCGTTAAACAAGCTTCAGGAAGCTACCAAGAAGATACGTGACGGTAATCTGGAATTTACTCTGGATGTGGATGCAGATGATGAGATCGGACATCTTTGCCAGGACTTTGAGGAAATGCGTATGCGCTTAAAAGAAAGTGCAGAGGAAAAAGTCCAGTATGATAAAGAAAGCAAAGAGCTGATCAGTAATATTTCCCATGACTTAAAGACCCCGATCACGGCGATCAAGGGCTATGTGGAAGGCATTATGGACGGAGTGGCATCTTCACCGGAAAAGCTGGATAAATACATCCGCACCATTTATAATAAAGCCAATGACATGGACCGTCTTATTGATGAATTGACCTTTTATTCCAAGATCGATACTAACAAGATCCCATATACATTTTCCAAGATCAATGTTTCCCAGTATTTCAGGGACTGCGTAGAAGAAGTGGGACTGGATATGGAAGCCAGGGGCATTGAACTGGGATATTTTAACTATGTAGACGAAGACGTAGTAGTCATTGCCGATGCAGAGCAGATGAAGCGTGTGATCAACAATATCATCAGCAATTCTGTAAAATATCTGGATAAGAAGAAAGGCATTATCAATATCCGTATCAAGGATGACGGGGATTTCATCCAGGTGGAGATCGAGGACAATGGAAAAGGCATTGCAGCCAAGGACCTGCCAAATATCTTTGACCGGTTCTACCGCACTGACTCTTCCAGAAATTCTTCTCAGGGCGGAAGCGGCATTGGTCTGTCCATTGTGCGCAAGATCATTGAAGACCACGGCGGCCGTATCTGGGCCACCAGCAAAGAAGGTATTGGAACAGAGGTACACTTTGTTTTAAGAAAATATCAGGAGGTTGTACAGGAATGAGTAAAATACTGATTGTAGAGGACGAAGAAAGCATTGCAGAGCTGGAAAAGGATTATCTGGAGCTTTCCGGCTTTGAAGTGGAGATAGAAAATAATGGAACAGACGGTTTAGAGCGGGCATTAAAAGAAGAATATGATCTGCTGATCCTGGATCTGATGCTTCCGGGAACAGACGGTTTTGAGATCTGCCGCCGTGTACGCGAGGTAAAAAATACCCCGATCATCATGGTTTCTGCAAAGAAAGAAGATATCGACAAGATCCGCGGCCTGGGCCTGGGAGCAGATGACTATATTACAAAGCCATTCAGCCCAAGTGAAATGGTAGCCAGAGTAAAAGCACATATGGCAAGATATGAGCGCCTGGTAGGAAGCGGCCAGCCGGCAAACGAGATCATTGAGATCCGCGGCTTAAAGATCGACAAGACGGCCAGAAGAGTGTGGGTCAACGGGGAAGAAAAGACCTTTACCACAAAGGAATTTGACCTCCTTTCCTTCCTTGCCCAGAACCCAAACCATGTGTTTACAAAAGAGGAGCTTTTCTCCAAGATCTGGGATATGGAGTCTATTGGGGATATTGCTACTGTAACGGTGCATATTAAGAAGATCAGAGAAAAAATCGAGTTTAATACCGCAAAGCCTCAATATATAGAGACGATCTGGGGAGTGGGGTATAGATTCAAGATTTAGTGAGCGCAGGGAAAAACAAGCGGCTGCGAAGCAGACATTTGTTTTTCACAAGCCACTAACGAGCATTTAGCCTGCGCAAGCAGGCAGTAGAGTGCGTCAGCAGGCGGGACCTTTTTCTTTTTGGACATACTGCACATTCGCAAATAC
>CAVIPV010000229.1:0-3222 GCA_963644495.1 Prevotella sp.
CAATACGGCTCTGGATGGTCTTGAAGTTGGTCAGCATACCACCTAACCATCTCTCATTTACATAGTACATACCGCAACGCTCTGCTTCAGTCTTGATAGCTTCCTGAGCCTGCTTCTTGGTACCTACGAACAGAATGTTTCCGCCATCAGCTGCGATGTCAGATACAGCCTTGTAAGCCTCATCTACTTTGCCTACAGACTTCTGTAAGTCGATGATGTAGATGCCATTTCTCTCTGTGTAGATGTATGGAGCCATCTTAGGGTTCCATCTTCTTGTCTGGTGACCGAAGTGTACACCAGCTTCCAGTAACTGCTTCATTGAAATAACGCTCATGTTCTTTACCTCCGTTTGGTTTTTAACCGGTTTATTGAGCTTAAACCGATCGCATCCGCCTGCTTCTTATGCTTCCCGGAAGACCTGCTTTGCAGGCACCTTTCCGCGGAATCCACAGACGTGTTTTTTATCAACTGTGTAACTATAACATAAAAAAAGACAGTCTGCAAGTGTTTTTTTACAGACTGTCCATGTTCTTTACAATATTTCTGCAATATCTGCATTTTAACTGGATAACCGGTTATTTCAAATTGGAATTAGAAGCTTTGATCGCTTTTAATTCGTCAAATACCACGTCATTGAGGACTTTGATATAAGTACCCTTCATACCGGAAGAACGGGATTCAATCACACCGGCACTTTCAAATTTACGAAGGGCATTGACGATAACAGAACGGGTAATGCCTACACGGTCAGCAATCTTGCTGGCAACCAGGATACCTTCGTTTCCATCCAGTTCTTCAAAAATATGGATGATAGCTTCCAGCTCGGAGAAGGAAAGTGTACTGATCGCGGATTTTACGATCTGCACTTTACGTGTCTCTTCTGCATTCTCTTCGTTTACAGAACGCATCATCTCCAGTCCTACTACAGTAGTACCATATTCACTTAAGATAATATCATCAATATCATACTGGCTGTCTGATTTGTAGATAAATAATGTTCCCAGTCTCTCACCTGCAATGTCGATCGGTGTAATGATCGCCTGATACTTCTTAACATTTTCCTCTGCAAATCCAAGTGTTGCCAGATTTACGTTTTCTTTTGTAGACAATACACTGAGCAGACGTTCATTTAACATTTTATCTACATAACCGCCCACCTGGTCTTCGATCAGCTCTTCAATCTCATCCACCCCGGGCCAGATACTTACACCAAGTACTTTGCCCTTTTTGCTGATAACAAGGATATTGGATAACAAAATTTCACTTAACACTTTGCAAATGTCATTGAAAACAACCTTATGGGAATTGTTGTTATGCAATAGCTTGTTGATCTTTCTTGTTTTGTCCAACAACTGAACGCTCATGACTGAAACCCTCCTTATCTCAATGGTACGCTCTACAAATATGCTTTACTAATAATTGAATTTTAGCACAATTTTTATCCAATAACAATAGTTTTTTGAAGATTTCATGTTTTTCCGAAAATAAAAAAGACGGACAAAAAAGTGCCTGCCCAGGAGATCGTTTTGATCACTCCTGTACAGACACTTATATCTTTTTATGGGATCATATAGCCATGACCGCTTTATTATTTCTGCTCTTCTGACGGCTTATCCATGCGGTATCCGCAGGTCTCATTAGCGCAGAGAAGCTTATTTCCCTTTTCTACCATATAAGAACCACATTTCGGGCATTTTAAGGTAGACGGCTTCTGCCAGGACATGAAATCACAGTCCGGATTTGCTTCACAGCCATAATATAAACGGCCCTTCTTAGTCTTTTTACGTACTACTTCTTTTCCGCACTTCGGACAAGGTACACCGATCTTTTCCAGATACGGCTTTGTATTCTTGCATTCCGGGAAACCAGGGCATGCAAGGAACTTTCCGTGAGGACCATATTTTACTACCATATGGCGTCCGCACTGGTCACAGATCTCATCAGTCACTTCATCCTCGATCTTAACGGATTCCAGTTCTTTCTGGGCAATGTTTACTGCCTCATCCAGGTCTGGATAGAAGTTGCGGATAATAGTCTTCCATGCTACTGTGCCATCTGCCACACGGTCCAGCAATGTTTCCATATTGGCAGTAAAGCTTAAGTCCACGATACTTGGAAAGGACTTTTTCATAATACGGTTTACCACTTCGCCCAATTCTGTTACATAAAGATTTTTATTCTCCTTTGCAACATAACGTCTGGCAATAATGGTTGTGATGGTAGGCGCATAGGTACTTGGACGGCCAATGCCCTGCTCTTCCATTGCTTTTACCAGAGAAGCTTCTGTATAATGAGCCGGCGGCTGTGTAAAATGCTGGCTTGGCTGAAGCTCTGCCAGCTTTAACTCCATTCCGCTTTCAATGGCTCCCAGAACCTGTTTTTTCTCTTCTTCATCATCAGTGTCTACATAAACAGACATAAAACCGTCAAATGATAAGCGGGATGCTGATGTTGTAAACATATGCTTTCCGGCACGGATCTTTACGGAAGTGGTCTCATATACAGCCGGAGCCATACGGCTGGCTGTGAAGCGCTTCCAGATCAGCTGATACAGGCGGAACAGATCTCTTGGCAGAGATTCTTTTACCATGACCGGGGTCAGTGTGATATCTGTAGGACGGATGGCTTCATGTGCATCCTGGATCTTACCTGTATTTTTTGCAGAAGTCTCTCCTGTTGCTGCGTAATTTTCACCATAATGCTCTTTGACAAAAGAACGTGCTGCCGCATCTGCTTCATCTGCTACACGGGTGGAATCTGTACGCAGATAAGTGATCAGACCGATGGTGCCATGTCCTTTTACCTCAACACCTTCATACAGCTGCTGGGCAATACGCATAGTCTTCTGGGTAGAAAAGTTCAATGCCTTGGAAGCTTCCTGCTGTAAAGTACTGGTAGTAAATGGGATCGGTGCTTTTTTAATGCGCTCTCCTTTTTTTACTTCATCTGCTACATAGCTGACGCCTTCTAAGTCTTTTAAAATAGCATCCAGTTCTTCTTTGCTGTGAATCACAGACTTGCTTCCCTTTGTGCCATCTTCGCTTGCCAGGCCATAATACTTGGCATCCAGAGTTTTTTTGCTTCCAGCTACATTTAACATTGCATCCAGATTCCAGTATTCTTCTGGAATAAATGCATTGATCTCATCTTCTCTGTCACAGATCATGCGCAGTGCCACAGACTGTACACGGCCGGCACTTAAGCCTCTTTTTACCTTTGCCC
>CAVIPV010000230.1:0-3207 GCA_963644495.1 Prevotella sp.
CCGCGTACGCCTCAGAAATTTGGGCACAACTGACAAAAAATCTTCTCGCAAAATCATGCACAGAAAGATTCCGAGAGAACATTATTCTTACCTGCGTTTCTTCCGCTGTGCCCTTGCGCCGCCTACTACCTCTGTGATCTCCTGGGTAATGGCAGCCTGGCGCACACGGTTATATTCTATGGACAATTCATTTAACAGCTCTGCTGCATTATCACTGGCAGACTGCATGGCCATCATACGGGCATTCTGCTCACTGCAAAATGACTCTACAAGAGCGCCAAATATAAACCCCGTAATGTAGTTTGGTACTACATGGTCCATGACTGCTGTAGGTGACGGAACCATTTGAATCTCTTCCTGGTGGATATCCGCCGGAATCGCCACATTGCCGAAATCCTCTTTTTTAAGAGGCAGCAGCTGTTCCATCTGTGCTTCCACCTTCATGCTGTTTATCATCTGTGTATAAATGATCCATACCTCATCCAGACGTCCTTCTATGTAATCTTCGATCAGGGAAGAAGCGATCAGGCGGGCCCTGTGCATGGTAGGATTTTGCACCGTATAATGAAACTGCTCTTCCACCGGCATGTGTCTGGCTGCAAAATACTGTCGTCCCAGCTCTCCCACTACATACAGACGGTTATTATCGCTTTTTTCCATCCATTCATGGGCCAGCTTCAGCACATTGTGGTTGTAGGCACCTGCCAGACCCTTATCACCGGTAATGACCACCAGTCCCCGGATGCGGTCCTCTTCTTTAACCTCTTTTCTCCGGTCAAAATAAGGATGCTCTGTATCCCCCATATGACGCAGGATACGCCGGATCAGGCTTTGCAGCGTGTAAAAATAAGGCTCTGTATCTTCCAGCAGCTTTCTGCTCTTTTTCAGCTTTGTGGAAGAAATAAGGTACATGGCATTGGTGATCTTACGTGTATCCTGAATACTTTTTATTCGGTTTTGGATCTCTCTTGCGTTTGCCATACTGCCTCCTTAAACTCCCTTGCAGCTTCCATGATCTCATATATCAGCTCATCGCTTAAGACTTTCTTTTCTGTGATCTCTTTTACGATCTCCGGATGTTTCTCCTTAAACCAGTTTAACAGATCCATCTGGAAGGTTTTGATCTTCTTTACGTCCACATTCAGCATCAGTTTGTGGGTAGCCACACATAAGGTAATGACCTGTTCTGCCATGGAAAGAGGACGTCCCAAAGGCTGTTTTAACAGTTCCATTAAACGTTTTCCATAAGCTAACTGCTCTTTGGTGGTATCATCCAGATCGGAACTGAACTGGGTAAATACCTCCAGTTCACGGTACTGTGCCAGATCCACACGGATGGTTCCGCTTGCCTTCTTCATGGCTTTGGTCTGTGCAGCGCCGCCTACACGGGATACAGAAAGGCCTACGTTTACTGCAGGTCTCATTCCTGAGAAGAATAAGTCGCTTTCCAGGAAGATCTGGCCGTCTGTAATAGAAATTACATTAGTAGGAATGTAGGCTGATACATCTCCCGCCTGTGTCTCAATAATAGGCAGTGCAGTAATAGAACCGCCGCCTGACTTGTCAGAAAGACGGCTGGAACGCTCCAGCAATCTGGAATGAAGATAGAAAACATCTCCCGGATATGCCTCACGTCCCGGAGAACGCTCAAGAAGCAGAGACAGTGCACGGTAAGCCACTGCATGCTTGGAAAGGTCATCATAAACAATGAGCACATCCTTTCCCTGATGCATGAAAAACTCTGCCATGGCAGTTCCTGCATAAGGGGCAATATACTGTAAAGGCGCCGGATCACTGGCTGTAGAAGCCATTACAATGGTGTAATCCATGGCGTCATTTTTCTTTAATGTATTTACCAGTTTTGCAATGGTAGATGCCTTCTGGCCAATGGCAACATAGATGCAGATCACATCTTTGCCCTTCTGGTTTAAAATGGTATCCATTGCAATGGATGTTTTACCAGTCTGACGGTCACCGATGATCAGCTCACGCTGTCCACGGCCGATGGGGAACATGGAGTCGATAGCCAGGATACCAGTCTCCATAGGAACACCTACAGATTTTCTCTCTGCGATCCCTGGTGCTTCCTGCTCTACCGGAAGATAATCTTCTTCCTTTGCAGGTCCCATTCCGTCAATGGTCTCGCCTAAAGCATTGACTACACGGCCTAAAAAGGCATCTCCTACCGGAACTCCCGCCCGCTTCTTTGTACGGGTAACTTTGGTTCCCTCTGTAATACCTGTATCCTTTCCAAAGAGGATACAGCCGATCTCATTTTTACGGATATCCTGGACCATGCCCTTGACACCGTTTTCAAATATAACGATCTCTCCATACATGGCATGATCGATGCCGTATACAATGGCGATGCCGTCACCAACCCAGATCACAGAACCTGTTTCATTGATCTGGCCTGCATGGGCATCATAATCTTCGATCTCGCCTTTGATGATGGAGATGATCTCCTGAGAACTGATTGTGCTCATAAGTAATAACTCCTATCGTTTTCCATTAACCTAAACGTCTGTTAAACCCCAAACAGCTGTTTTAACTGTGCTTTAAGGCTGTAGTCATATTCCACATCCCCGGCTTTTAAGACAAAACCACCTAAAAGATCCTGATCTGCTTCCATAGAAAGCAGTACCTCTTTTTTGTGAAATTCCTTACATAAAAATGCCCTGATGTCTTTTTCCTGTTCTTCATCCGGTTTTGTTACGTAAAAGAGCTTCGCCTTTAAAATGCCGGAAGCATCTAACAGGCACTGATCCCGGATATCCAGGATATCCTCTATCTCCCCGATACAGCCCGCCTCACAGGCTTTCTTTAAAAAAGAAGCCATTAACGGTGAAAAGTCCGGTTTCTTCCATATTTTTCCAATAATGGCTTTCTTCTTTTCTATCTGTATCGTAGGATCATTTAAAAGAGTGATAAGCCGGGGATTTTCCTTAAAAATACGTCCGGTCTCCTGCACCATATTTTCTGGCAGCTGTAATTCATAAAGGACCTTTCCGTATGTTCTTGCCTGCTCAGTCATGTTTTTCACCTGCTAATAATGCCTGATAACGTTTCCTGTCATTTTCCGGACTGCTCTGCTGTGACAGAAGTTTTGCAGCTGCTGTCATGGCCAGACCGGTTACAGAAGCCTGAAGATCATTTAAAGCCTTTTCTCTTTCCAGTTCAATGACCTTTTTCGCCTCATCTGTCTTC
>CAVIPV010000231.1:0-3165 GCA_963644495.1 Prevotella sp.
GAACCGCTTATGATGGCAGAAGTGGAAAAGAGCTGATCGAAAAGACTGATCCGGATATCATCATCAGCGATATCAACATGCCTTATATGGATGGATTTTCCATGGTGGAAGCTTCCGGAAAAGGAGAAGACCGTATCATTATCGTGATCACGGGATATGACAAGTTCCAGTATGCGTCCAGAGCCATTAAGCTGGCGGTATTTGACTATATCTTAAAACCCATTGATGATGAAGAATTAAACGATACGTTAAAACGGGCTGTGCGCAAGCTGGATAAAAAGCACAGCCTGGAAAATGAGAAGATCAATACAGTAAAGGCAATGATGACAGTAGCCATTGTCAATCACAGAGATGACAGTGTAAAGATCATTGCGGAAAGTGAAAAAGAACCGGTTACAAGGGTCCTGGTGATGATCGGAGCGCTGAAAAGCGATCCGTCCAAGGCCCTTTTGGAGCGTGTTGAGACGCTGACTTTATTGTCTTTGGGAAATGCTTATTCCATTGTAACGGAAGAGAGGATCATCCTGTTAGTCACGGAAAAAAAGGAGAATGAAGGCTGGCAGGCAGAAATAGAAAAGTTAAAAGAGAAACTGACTACATTGGAGGAACTGTCTGCTCTTGGCATCAGCAGTGTGAAAGAGGGGACAGCTTCCTTCTATTCGTTATATTTAGAGGCATATGAGGATCTTTTAAAAAAGAGCGGAAAGGAAAAACACGCCCAGGTCTCTGATCTGCAGGAAAACGCGTTCCGCCTTGCAGACAGCTTAAAAGGGATGGAAGACTATGAGCGGATCCTGGAAGAATTTCTTGTGTGTACCTCTGGAAGCTATGTTGCCATACAGATCATGGCGCTCTTTTTTTGCAGCCGTATTATGGGAGAGCACAAGGCCTGGCGGGGAGAACTGGATCCTCTTTCTTTTGAAGTGGCAGGAGTTGCCTCCCAGAAAATGTTTGCAAGCTGGTTAAAGACATTTTTAGGAAAAATTGACGAAATAAGGGAGAAAAGCAACGGAAGATCCGAACTGGTGCTTTCTGCGGTCCGGCATATTAAAAATCATTGTCTGGAGAATCTCAGGCTGGAAGCAGTGGCAGAAGAGCTGGCTGTCAGCCCTAATTATCTTTCTACTCTTATTAAGAAGGAAACAGGCATTACCTTCCAGCAGCATATCATCCAGGAAAAGCTGAATATTGCAAGAAAACTTTTAGACGATACACGGATGACCATTGATGAGATATCCGTAGCTGTAGGATATGAAAATTACATCAGTTTTTATAATGCCTTCCGAAAGAATACCCATATGACGCCCAGTGAATACAGGATGAAAAAAGGAAAATGTCAATGAACCCTTTGAAGCGCTACGAAGATATGCCTTTTCAGAAAAAACTGTTTTTCGTATTCGGAGTAAGCCTAGTATGCTGCATTGTGATTGCGGTATACATTCTCACAGACTACTGTACAAAGATCCTTGTAGATAATAATATTGATAATCTGACGATCATCAGTAAACAGGCGGGGATCGATTTTGACAGGCGGATCTCTGATACTGAAAAGCAGCTTTTTAATAATATCACCATGTTCCAGATCCCGGACAGTATTGCGGTATGTGACAGTGAGGAAAGCAATTATAAAAAAAGAGAATTAAGATACAGTTTAAATCAGATCGTTGCGGAAAATACATATTTTGATTATGCCCTTTTGATCACGGATGGTGGATATACCTGTGATACTATTGAAAAAATAAAAGCAGATAAAGGGGAGATCCGGGCATTTTCCCAGGAAGCCCTGGAAAAAAATAAGGAATATACCTATAAAAATGGCTATGCCTGGATTTCTGATGAGGATAACCGGATGTATCTGATCCACAGCATCCGCCAGAGAAGTACATTAAAGCATGAAGGCTACCTGATCGTGCGGATCAAGGAAAGGGCCTTTGATCTGGGTCAGGTAATGAATAACGGCATTGCCCTGGCATTTTATGATAAAAACAGGCGTTGTGTTCATGTGGAGTCCGACAAAGAAGCCCAGATCCAGTCTGTTCAGTCAGGACCTGTTCAGACCGGGTATCAGAAAATAGGCGGTATTTCCTGCTATGTGGTGGAAAATGGGATAAAACACAGTGACTGGATCGTCATGGGCATTACCCCCATCAGCAGTATCTATAATATGCGTTTTAAAGTCCGGGCAGCAGCGGTGGCTTTAACAGCAGTGACTCTGGTCTGGGGCTGTTTTCTCATGTATTACCTTACAAGAAAAGTAAGCAGGCAGATTGCTGCCCTTTCTGATACCATTTTAAATGCAGCCAAGGGGGAGATCGGCATCCAGGCGCCGGTTTACATGAACGATGATATTGGAAAAATAGCAGAACGTTTTAATGAAATGTCCCTGCAGAATAAAAAGCTGATCGAAGATCTGGTACAGGCAGAGACCCAGAAGAACAGCGCAAAAATGGAAGCAGTGGACTATAAATACCGTTTTTTGCATACCCAGATCAATCCTCATTTTATTTATAACAGCCTGGAAACCATCAATGCGATTGCCAAAGTGAACCATACCCCCCAGGTCAGCCGTATTGTGCAGCTGATCGGAAAATATTTTCGCAATATCACTAAATATTCTGACCTTCAGTTTATTGCCCTGGAAAAAGAATTTGAGCTGCTGCAGTGTTTTATTGATATTTATAAAACCATACGTGGCAGCAATATTGAGATCCGTCTGGACTGCCCACGGGAATTAAAAGATGTGGAGATTCCAACCATGCTGCTGCAGCCGATCGTGGAAAACAGTTTTGTCCATGGCATGCGGGGAATGGCTGAATTGTTCATTGTCTGCCTGTCAGCAAAAGGAGTAGTGGATGAACAGGGAAAACTGACAGAAGTGATCCTTTCGGTGGAAGATAATGGAGTTGGAATGGATGAAGAGGCAGTAGAACGGCTGATAAAGGGAAAACGCAGTGGACCAGATGAAACGGACCGGAAGAAGGTATTTAGAAACATTGGTATTTCCAATATTATAGAGCGTCTGAAAATGCTTTATGGAGACCGTGGGGAGCTGACAGTTATAAGCGGGGAAAATGGTACGACCATTCAGATCCGGCTGCCTGCAGGCTGTGAGAAAAAAGATATTTAAAGAAAAAGAGAAAGAGACTTGTGGGGAATGGGTAAAGA
>CAVIPV010000232.1:0-3162 GCA_963644495.1 Prevotella sp.
TTTATGCGTTTAAAAGTATCACGGTCTAAAAATGCCGCTTCACTTTATGTTACAAAAACCGTTTATGAAGGTAAAAAACAAAGGACTATCACCATAGAAAAACTCGGAACTGAAAAAGATCTCCGTGAAAAGCTTAATGGTGAAGATCCCTACGAATGGGCCAGGCAATATATTGAAAAACTTAACCAACAGGAAAAAAAACAGCAGCGGGAAGTGATCCTCAAGTTCAGGCAATCCGAGCTTATCCCGGCAGACCAGCAGCGTTCCTTTAATGGCAGCTATCTGTTTCTGCAACAGATCTACTATTCGCTGGGATTAGACAGGATATGCACCTGTATTTCAGATAGATATAAATTCACATATGACTTAAACAGCGTCCTTTCCAGGCTCCTTTACGGCAGGATCCTTTTTCCATCTTCTAAATTGAATACATTTGAAGAATCAAAAAAACTGCTGGAGCCTCCAACGTTTGAACTGCATCATGTCTACCGTGCTTTGGATGTCGTATGTATGGAAGACCCTTTCATCCAGTCTGAACTATATAAAAACAGCAAACGCCTTTCGGAAAGAAATGACAGGGTTTTGTTTTATGATTGTACAAATTTTTTCTTTGAGATCGAACAGGAAGAAAACTTAAAACAGTATGGTCCTTCCAAAGAAAACCGTCCAAACCCCATCGTGGAAATGGGACTGTTTATGGATGGGGATGGTATCCCTCTGGCATTTTCCATCCATGCCGGTAACACCAGCGAACAGCAGACACTCATCCCTTTAGAAAAACAGATCATGGCAGACTTCCAGCACGCAAAATTCATTGTCTGTACAGATGCCGGACTCTCCTCTTCTGAAAACCGCAAATTTAATGATACACAGGACAGATCCTTTATCACGACCCAGTCCATCAAAAAGTTAAAAAAATATTTAAGGGAATGGTGTCTGGATAAATCTGGATGGAAGCTGGAAGGCATGGAAACTGATAAATATGGAAAACCCCTGACATTTGACATCGGGCAGCTTGAATCGGATGAAAAACTGGCTGACAGATTCCGAAATTCCACTTTTTATAAAGAACGCTGGATCAAGGATAACGGAATTGAGCAAAAGCTTATAGTGACTTTTTCATTAAAATATAAACATTATCAGGAAAGGATCCGTGAACGGCAGATCAGGCGGGCGGAAAAGATGTTGGATGGCAGCCTTTCCAGTTTAAAAAAGCATCATCAAAATGACTGTAAACGTTTTATCAAAAAAACAAATATAACTTCAGACGGTGAAATTGCCCAAAAAGAGATCTATGAACTTGACCAGGGTGTTATCGAAAAAGAAGCTGTTTACGATGGTTTTTATGCGGTGTGCACAAATCTTGATGATACTCCTGCCAGAATCATAAAGATCAACCATAGCCGCTGGGAGATTGAGGAATGTTTCCGCATTATGAAAACGGATTTCCGTTCAAGACCGGCATATGTCCGCACAGACAGCCGTATCCAGGCACATTTTATGACCTGTTTTCTATCCCTGATCATTTTCAGATATCTGGAAAAAATGTTAAACCATCAATATACCAGTGAAGAGATCCTGGATACTCTTCGTGGAATGAATTTTCTTTCAGTTAATGGCGAAGGATACATTCCAACTTACACAAGAACGGGTCTGACTGACTCTCTTCACGAAGCATTCGGTTTCCGTACGGATTATCAGATCATAAGTCAAAAACAAATGAAAAAAATTTTTCGCGACACAAAAAAGCCAAAAAAGTACGCAAAAATATCATCATGAAAAAAGTGCCAGAAGCCTTGATTTTACAAGGATTCCTGGCACTTTTGTTCTCTTCAACTGTCAAAGACAGGATTTTACTATAGCGACTTCCGTATGTCAACAGTTATTTCCGAATTTTTTACAGAAATTTTTACAATTTTTTTACACCATTTTAGGGGCTGCTTTTGATGTGCTGCATGTCACAGATTATTATCTATGAACGATTCCCACTATTTACCACATAAATCCCGATACACACAAGAAGGAGCGAAATCAATCCCAACAGTCCGGATGCCTGATCTGTTTCCCTCAGAAGAAATGCAGAAAGAAGGACTCCAAATACAGGATTCATAAATCCAAATACCGTAACTCTTGAAACAGGATTGTATTTCAGAAGAATTCCCCAGAGAGAATATGCCACTGCGGAAACCATCGCCAGATAAATCAGAAGTCCGATTCCGGCCGGTGTCACTTTTGAGATATGTCCACCCATAACTCCTCCCGCTGCCATAAGCACGATTCCGCCGATAATAAACTGATAGGCACTGAGCATGACCGGATTAAATTTCTGAGAAAATTTCTTTACAAACACCGAAGAAAATGCATAAGCGATCGTAGAAAAGAAAATTGCTCCCTCTCCTGCCAGGCTGAACTGAAAGTTCATTCCGTTCAGATTTACCAGAACTACTCCTGCAAATCCCAGAACGCATCCAATGATTTTTCTTGATGTAATCTTTTCCTGATGAAACAAAACGCCCGCTACCAGAATCGCAATAAACACATTCACCGCCTCTATAATAGAAGCTTTTACTCCACTGGTATGTGCCAGTCCTATATAAAAGAAGAAATACTGGATGATTGTCTGAAGAAAGCTTAACCAGATAATTTCCTTAACTGCGCTTTTTTCTGGTCGCAACAACCTGCCTTCCATCACGCTTCCGATCCCAACTGCCAGAATTCCTGCCAGTGTAAATCTGCATCCGGCAAAAAGAATCTGCAACGCTGTATCTGCCGCATCAACTTCAAAAAGCCTGTATCCTATTTTAATACATGGAAATGCACTGCCCCACAACAGACAGCACAAAAGTGCTCCAAGCCAGACAACAACCGTCTTCTGCATCCATTCCTGTTTTATTTTTAATCCACTCATCAATCTCCCTCCTCTGTAGATTTTCATTATATCAGCCCATATAACATATGTTTTATATTCTCACCAATACAAAATCCTGTCAACCTTGCGAACATTCCCTTCTACTATTATAATGATAAGCAGTTACTGTTTATTTCCAAACTCCAAAACACAGAAATGGAGGAAATTCCATGTCAAATATTACCAAACGGGCTCTTGCTGACTCTCTGAAAAAATTGCTTTTAAAGAAACCTCTTACCAAGATCACGATCAAT
>CAVIPV010000233.1:0-3140 GCA_963644495.1 Prevotella sp.
GGGATGAACTGCTGCAGTACTGCAAGGATCTGAAGGAAAAAGGCATTCAGCCATTTATGCTTCCATGGGCAGAGACTTATCTGAACCTGTTTAACAACGTAGGAAACTACTGGATGTTAGACAAGGAAGATGGCGGAAAAGCAGTTCTTGCAAAACTGATGAATGGAGAAGATGTAGACCTTGCAAATGATCCTGAAATGAATGACCTTCTGGATACTTATGAGCAGATCTTAATGCCTTATGCACAGGAAGGCGCTGTTTCTGCAGATAAGTGGACCTGCCGTAACGCATTCTTTGCAGAAGAGTGTGCAATGCTTGTTGGTGAAGGTTCCTACGAAACACCAAATATCCCGAATGCAAATCCTGCAATGTTAGACTATGTAAAACAGGGAATCCTTCCAATTTCTAATGATGCAGCAAAGAATAAGATGGCGATCGCAACCATTACTGTCAGTGTTACCAAGAATGATGATCCAAATAAGGTTGCATGCGCAAAAGATTTTGCAAGCTGGTTAGTATCCTCTGATACAGCAAGATTATGGCATCAGGAGACCATGGGAAGCCCAACAGCGATCCAGGGCCTGGAAGTATCTGACAAACTGCCTGTTATTGCAAAAGATGTAATTGATACCATTGATGAAGGAAAGGCTGTTGAGAACATTTTCGTATACATGCCATCATCTATTTATACAGATATGCAGGAGAACTGGGCTAAATATGTTGCTGGTGTAGAGACCAGAGAGCAGTTCCTTGAAAGATATCAGCAGATCTTCAAAGATTACAAGGATGGTATTTACGGCTAAATTTCCAGTCTGCAGTGTGAGGTAGGAAAATGAATAAATTTTATATTGCGAGAGCGGAAGAAATAAAAGCAGATTACAATGAACATGGCTTTGCCCTTACAGAACTTCTGGAGGGCAGCCATGATGGCAGTATCCATAATTATAAAGGCTTTTTAAAAGCAGGTTCTGAGATCGTTCCGGAACTGTACAAGGATAAAGTAGTCATCTACATGTTTGGCAAAGGAAAGGGCTATGTAGCAGATCAGAGTGGTGTTAATTCCATTGAAGAAGAGATCAGCTTCTATTTCCCGGCATTTGACAAAAATCCATACAAGATCCATGCATTTGAGGACATGGAGTTTATCAAATCTGTTGTAACAATGGATGACTATGACTGGGAAGATTACAGTAAATCCCATGTCAGACTGCCGTATTTCAGGCCATTAAGCAAGTGCCCGCGTTATGATCAGGACTGCAAAGGCCCCCACACCACCTCCTGGCATGTATTAAATCCAAAGCAGTTAGGCCATGTGATCCTTGGGGTTGTACGGGCTGTAGGTGAAGGAACCGATGAAAAAGGACATCCGGCAGTCCATCAGTGGAATTACTGCCTTGGAAACGCAGATTTTGATATCACTGTTGATGGTGAGACTACCCATACAAAGGCAGGCGATTTCAGCTTTATTCCGGCAGGACCGGACCACAGCCTGATCGCAGAGCCGGGTAAGGAAGTATTCTATGTATGGTATGAGCAGTTTACCAGAGGCAGTCGTGATTATATTGTGAAGCTGGCGAAAGGCGAAATGGAATAGAGGTAGCATTTATGGAAGGTTATTATATCGTAAGAAATGAAGACATAGACATTCAGTATGATGAAAATGGCTTTTTTCAGACAGAGGTGCTGGCAGGCAGTTATGACGGAGGCATCCGAAATTTCAAATGCTTCCTGAAAGCAGGATGTGAGGTAAAACCGGCATTATATAAGGACAAAACCGTTGTATATATGTTTGGAAAAGGCCGGGGCTATGTAACAGACACAAAAGAAGCCCACAACATTACAGAATTATCATTTTATCTTCCTGATTTTGATCATTCACCTTTTGAGATCCATGCAATTGATGATATGGAATTTATCATGAGCGTGGTTGACATGAATCAGTGGGATAAAGAACGTTTTGATCACAGCCATATTCATCTGCCTTTCTTCTTAAAGTATACAGATGGTCAGGTTTATGATCAGGACTGCAAAGGCCCAAATACTACTTCCTGGCTGGTTGTAGGACCAGGACAGATGGGAAGGATCTTAATGGGCGTTGTACGTGCTGTAGGCGAAGGAACCGATGAAAAAGGACATCCTACGGTTGCCCAGTGGAATTACAGCATTGATAATGCGGAATTTGAACTGAGCGTAGACCACCAGGAGCCGATCATCCAGCGGGGTGGAGATTTCAGCTTTGTTCCGGCAGGACCGGATCACAGCCTGATCGCAAAACCAGGCAAAGAAGTGTTCTACGTATGGTATGAGCATTATACAAGAGAACGTGATTTTATGGTCACTCTTGCAAAGGGCGATAAGCTGGAAGATAAATTAAAACATTAATAAAACAGCAAGCATTATAATAAAAGGAGCGGGTTAAAAAATGGAGAGAGAATACGAGAAGAACTTTTATGTAGAGAAAGCGGCAGACATCGCTGCAAGAGCACAGTATGATGACAATGGCTTTGCAAAGGTAGAGCTGCTTCCAGGTGTATACCATGGGGGAATTAAGAGCTACAAATGCTTCTTAAAAGCAGGTCATAAGGTATCACCGGAGCTTTATGCAGATAAGTCCGTTGTTCTTTTCTTCGGAAAAGGCGAAGGCGAACTGACAGACTGTGACGGAGTACATAAGATCACAGAAGTTGCTTTCTATGTTCCATTTATGGACAAGGAAAAATATGAGATCCAGGCCATTGAAGATATGGAATTCGTTTACAATGTGATCGAGATGAATGAATATGATAAGGCCGGATTTAACAGATGGCATATCCGTCTCCCATATTTCCGTCTCCACAGCGAATGCGTTCAGTACATCCAGGACTGCAAGGGCCCGAACACAGAGGCAAGAATGATCCTTTGCCCGAAGTGGCATGGAAGAATTATCCTTGGAACTACCAGAGCCATTGGCGAAGGCACTGTAGAAAAAGGACATCCAAGAGTTCACCAGTGGAATTACTGCCTGGGCAATTCTGACTTCCATATGAGCGTAGGCTATAAGGCAGAAAATAATATGGAGACTGTTCAGCATCATGCCGGTGACTGGAGCTTCATTCCTGCAGGCGCAGACCATGACCTTGTTTCTGATCCAGGTAAGGAAG
>CAVIPV010000234.1:0-2979 GCA_963644495.1 Prevotella sp.
GGTATGGATTTTAGTGAATTTGATGCTAATCCCACAAAAATACAACAAGAGCTCTTTAAAACTGAAAGCATAACAAATTATTTTCAATTGATGGGATTCACAGTTATTGAAAATGTTTCCAAATGGCACTGGGAAGATGATACAAAAGAATGCCAGATTGTGGATGAATTAGAATATATTCTTTCCAAAGGCAATAATTCTGTTGTTGTTTCTGTTGAAGAATTTGAAGAGCTTCAATTAAGAACACAAGAAGTTATTGAAGGATTTTTTTATAAAAAACTGATGCAGGAAAAGAAAATTTAATCATTGACAATATAATATACTTAACCGGGAAACCGGGGGACGTGCTGCACCCGTTCCGAGCCTGTCGGAGGTGGTGCCAATGAGTACATACGAGAAAATACAGCTTGTAATATCTGTTGTATCGCTGATTGTGGCAATTCTTAGTTATACCCATAAAAAATAGCCGTCCTGACCCTGCAAAAGTCGACGGCTATTTTTTAGTCTAACATTTTTCGCCGGGACGGGGAGGTAGTGGCTCCCTTCCGGCTCTCCTGTTAAGTATATTATAGGTCATACACTTTTATTTGTCAAATGTGTTCTCCCTTTCATCCACGCCCCCAGCCCGGCCGATCAGGAAGGGAACCACAAAAAAACATTGCTTTATATACAATAGGCCTCTGCCTTGCGTATAAATCATTTTAAGCGCTGTTTTGCCGGTCCTTTCCGCATAGAAAAGGGGTAAAACATGGGAACCACAAAAACAACCACAAAAAGAAAAAATGTTCTTCCTTCTGGAAGCTGCCGGATCCAGGTATATGATTATACAGATGAGGAAGGCAAGAAACACTACAAGAGCTTTACTGCACCAACTAAGAAACTTGCCCAAATGGCTGCAGCTGAATGGAAGGCTGACAAGGCAAAACACCGGGTCACACCGGACAACATGACACTAAAGAACGCTGCAGAACGCTACATAACCGTTAAGAGCGGCGCTCTGTCCCCTTCTACAGTCATAGGCTATAGAAATATATGCCGTAACCATTTGAGCGGCTATCTGGGGCGCACAAAGCTTATTGACATTGACAGCGCCACTATGCAGATCTGGATCAGTGATCTTGCTGCACGGTTAAGCCCTAAAAGCGTATCAAATGCCTATGGCTTCGTATCCGCTGTCATGGGTATGTTCGCACCGGACACCCAGCTGCATGTCAAATTACCAGCCGCTAAAAAGCCGGCTCTTTACTGCCCTAATGACCAGGATATAAAAACACTACTGGCCGCAATCTCCGGTACGGAACTGGAAAGCGCTGTACTTCTGGCTGCTTTCGGGCCTCTGCGCCGTGGTGAGATCTCCGCCCTGGATGCAAAGCACATTCGCGGCAATATGGTTACTGTAGAGTATTCCATGGTACTGACTGAGGATAAAGAATGGGTATTGAAACAGCCAAAGACACCAGGAAGCTACCGGACCATAGAAATGCCTGCATGGGTCATTGATCGGATCCGGAAGAAAAAAGGGCGTATTGTAGAGCTTACACCCAACCAGATCACGCAGCAGTTTGGACGCAAGCTTAAGCAGCTGGATATTCCACACTTCCGCTTTCACGATCTGCGCCATTATGCCGCCTCTATTATGCATGCAATCGGCGTACCGGATCAGTACATATTGCAGCGTGGCGGCTGGGCTACTGACAATGTTATGAAGACCGTTTACCGGAATGTCATTGACCTGGAAGCAGTCAAGCAAAACAAGAAGATCAATAAACATTTTGACCAGCTAAAAGCACTTTGATTTTTAAAAAGTATCACACGAAATATCACACGCGGCCCGCAAACCCTTGTAAATACTAGGGGTCTATCGGGGTTCGATTCCCCTCAGCTCCACTTAAAAAACCGCGCAAATACGCGGTTTTTGTTTTTCTGATCTTATTCGTGTTGCATTTCGTGTTGCATATTTTTCTATTTTGCCAGCCTTGGATACCGCAGCGCCCCATCCTCTTCCGGTGTAAGAATCACTGGCTTTGTAGCCATCCGGCCATCTTCATCCATATAAAACCATTTCCCGCTGATAGTCTGAAGTCCTTTTACCATAGCGCCATCACTTCCCAGGTAATACCAATGTCCCTTATATTGATACCACACATTATGGGCCATCATTCCATCGCCATCGAACCAGTACCAGAGATTCCCATCTTTATACCATCCATTGGCAACATAATGTCCCGAACCATCTTTCAGATAAAATCTCCAGCCGTCATTTTCCTTTTGCCACCCCACTTTCACGTATTCTGCTATCCATGTTTTCATAAAATTTTCCGGAGTCTTATATTGTCTGATCAATGGTGCCGGAGTACTTCCCCAGTTAGGCAGATACAGATGGGGCTTATCCACGATACTGGACCAGTCTCCGCCCCAGGCAAGACCAAGCTTTTTTCCAATCTCTGCCGCCTTCTTGAAATGCCCTTTACTGTCATTATAAGCATCATCTGCTATCTTCCCATCTCCATCCACATCCATTTTCAGGTAAAAATCAAAGGCAATCCCCCACTGGTGCTGCGACCGGTAGGAACTGCCTTTTGCATTGGTTACGATATTTCCTGGTTTTGTACGGCCTTTGGCATACAAAGCGTCCTGCTCCGCCGCTGTACGCAGTGTCTCAGAAATAGCAACATTAATGCCCTCTGTCTTACAGGCGGCGATCCACTGTGCTGCTATCTTCTGCAGCCGCGGATGGCACAATGCAATGTCTCTCATACGCGTATCACCCCCTTATTTTTTCCCCACCTGCTTGATCACCTGATGCACTCCTGTTGACGCAAGCCCTGTATAATGGGTCAGTTGTCAAGACAAAATTTCGTCCTTTTCTTAATGAATCAGTATCCGATTAGGAGGAGCCTTTCGGCTCCATTGGTTGCAGCATTTCCTCAGGCTACTTCCTTTGCGGCTTCGTAGAGCTGTACGGGAAAATACTTGCTT
>CAVIPV010000235.1:0-2877 GCA_963644495.1 Prevotella sp.
AGAGCATCTGCCTTACAAGCAGAGGGTCACAGGTTCGAGCCCTGTAGGCCCCATTTGTTATATGCGGGTGTGGTGGAATAGGCAGACACAAGGGACTTAAAATCCCTCGGACTTATCATCCGTGCCGGTTCAAGTCCGGCCACCCGCATTTAAGATGAAAACCGATCTCTTAATCATAAGGGAGCGGTTTTTCTAAATTATGCGGGTATGGCGGAATTGGCAGACGCGCCAGATTTAGGTTCTGGTTCGAGAGAGTGCAGGTTCAAGTCCTGTTACCCGCAGGAAGATAAAGGCAGTTGTAAGTGGTAAAAAGCCACTGTACAGCTGCTTTTTTCATGCCAAAATTTTTGTAAAAATAGTGCTTTACATTCCCGGGATTTAGTGGGATAATAGCTGAGCGGTCGGACAAGACCGGGTAATAAAACGGATATATTATATAAGATGTTCTAACAAACAAATTGTTAAAATAGCGGGAAATATCTGCCTTTGTCTGAATTCTTTTATTTTCTATTTTTCCCTTTTCAAGAACCGATTTTTGTAGTACTATAGTACTTGGCACTAGATATAGTGAGTGTGGTTTGAAAAACAACAATATTTTGTGCATGAGTGAGGGATAGTAATGAGTGTTGAAGTAAAAACGAATGTAATTAAACGTAATGGTGAAGAGGTCCATTTTAATTCTCAGAAGATCGTAAATGCAGTGCATAAGGCAAATGAAGAGGTGGACAGGCTGCACCAGATGAATGACTATCAGATCAGAGCGATCGCTGATAGTATAGCCAATAAGGTTCAGGAGTCAATTCATGCTGTAAATGTAGAAGATATTCAGGATATGGTGGAAACCGGCATCATGGCCATGAGAGGATATGAGGTAGCCCAGAAGTATGTGCGCTATCGCTACAAAAGGGAACTGACACGCAAGTCAAATACAACGGACAATGGGATCTTATCTCTTCTTGACAATATCAATGAAGAGGTAAACCAGGAAAACTCCAATAAGAATCCGGTGATCAACTCTACCCAGCGTGATTATATGGCTGGTGAGGTGAGCAAGGACCTTTCTCGTCGTGTGCTCCTTCCAGAGAAGATCGTAAGAGCCCATGAGGAAGGCATTATACATTTCCATGATACAGATTATTTTGCCCAGAGAGAGCATAACTGTGATCTGATCAACCTGGAAGATATGCTCCAGAATGGCACTGTTATCAGCGAGACATTGATCGAGAAGCCTCACAGCTTCTTTACTGCATGTAATGTAACCACACAGATCGTTGCTCAGGTTGCCAGCAACCAGTATGGCGGACAGTCATTTACACTGGCCCATCTGGCTCCATTTGTGGATATCAGCAGAAAGAAGATCCGCAAAAATGTGATCGAAGAGAGAAAAGAATGCGGCGAACCTATGGATGAAGCCATCATTAACAAGGTAACAGAGCGCAGACTGAGAGAGGAAGTAAAGAGTGGTATCCAGACCATCCAGTATCAGCTGATCACATTGATGACCTGTAATGGTCAGGCGCCATTTGTAACAGTATTCATGTATCTGGATGAGGTACCAGAAGGCCAGACACGTAAGGATCTTGCCATGATCATTGAGGAAGTCATGGTACAGCGTATGCAGGGCGTAAAGAACGAAAAGGGCGTATGGATCACACCGGCGTTCCCGAAGCTGATCTATGTGCTGGATGAGGACAATATTTCCGAAGATTCTCCATACTGGTATCTGACGGAATTAGCTGCGAAATGTACTGCAAAGCGCATGGTGCCGGATTACATTTCCGCAAAGATCATGAAGGAATTAAAGCAGGGAGATGTTTATCCATGTATGGGATGCCGTTCCTTCCTGACTGTAGAAGATTCCCAGAGAAATGCAGACGGCAGCCATAAATATTATGGCCGTTTCAATCAGGGCGTTGTTACCATTAACCTGGTAGACGTAGCATGCTCTTCTGAGGGTGATATGGACCGTTTCTGGGAGATTTTAGACGAGCGCCTGGAATTATGCCATGAAGCACTTAGATGCCGCCATGAGCGCCTTTTAGGCACGATCTCAGATGTTGCGCCGATCCTGTGGCAGAACGGTGCCCTGGCAAGACTGAAAAAGGGAGAGAAGATCGACAAGCTTCTGTTTAACGGATATTCTACCATTTCACTGGGCTATGCAGGACTGTATGAAATGTGCATGAGAATGCTTGGAAAATCCCATACAGATCCAGAGGCACGTCCATTTGCATTAAAGGTAATGCAGCGTCTGAATGACAAGTGTAAAGAGTGGAAAGAGGCGGAAAACATCAGTTATTCCGTATATGGAACTCCAATGGAGTCTACTACTTATAAGTTTGCAAAATGCCTGCAGAAGCGTTTTGGCATTATCCCGGGAGTAACAGACAAGAACTACATCACCAACAGTTACCATGTACACGTATCTGAGAAGATCGACGCTTTCAGCAAGCTGAAATTTGAGTCTGAATTCCAGAAGCTGTCACCAGGTGGTGCTGTAAGCTATGTAGAAGTTCCAAATATGCAGAACAATATTCCGGCTGTACTTTCTGTTATGAAGTTTATTTATAACAATATCATGTACGCAGAGTTAAATACAAAGAGCGATTACTGCGAATGCTGCGGCTATGACGGCGAAATGGTCATTAAAGATGATGAGTCCGGCAAACTGATCTGGGAGTGCCCGAACTGTGGAAACAGGGATCAGAATAAGATGTTCGTAGCAAGAAGAACCTGTGGATACATTGGAACCCAGTTCTGGAACCAGGGAAGGACCCAGGAAATCCGGGACAGAGTGCTGCATCTGTAAGACATTAATAGAAAATCGAGTAGGAGGCTAACCATTAGTTGATTAGCCGTCCTCTCACACCACCTGGC
>CAVIPV010000236.1:0-2869 GCA_963644495.1 Prevotella sp.
AGTTGCTTTCCCCGAAAAAGCATGTAGATAAGATCTATCTGGCTTATATAGAAGGGACCCTCCCTAAAGATGCGAAAAAGCAGATGAAAGAAGGCCTTGTGATAGAGGAAGATGTAAAAACACTTCCTGCAGAACTGGTGATATTAGATCCGCCAAAAGGCATGAAAGAAGGCCTGACTGCTGTTTCCCTGCGGATCCATGAAGGAAAATTCCACCAGGTAAAACGTATGTTTGAGGTTTTAGGATGTAAAGTGGTATACTTAAAACGTATGACCATGGGGCCGCTGGTGCTGGATCCTGCTTTAAAGCCGGGAGAGTACCGGGCTTTAAAGGAAGAGGAGTTAAAGGCGTTGGAACGAAAGATAAATGAAAAAGAACGGACGCATATTTTAGACGGTATTTCAGCTGTTCTTTTTGATCTGGACGGCACATTAGTAGACTCCATGTGGATGTGGGAAGCCATTGATATTGAATATTTAGGTCGCTTTGGCTATGACTGCCCGCCTGATCTGCAGAAGACCATTGAAGGAATGAGCTTTTCTGAAACTGCGGTGTATTTTAAAGAACGTTTTAATCTGCCGGACTCTATTGAAGAGATCAAACAGGCCTGGGTGGAAATGTCACTGGAAAAATACCGGACAGAAGTGCCTGTAAAGCCTGGCGTAAGGGAGTTTCTGGAAGAAATTGCTATAAGAGGCATTAAGGCGGGCATTGCTACCAGCAACGGAAGAGAAATGGTGGATGCTGTATTAAAGTCTTTAGGACTGGAACAATATTTCCAGGTGGTAGCTACTGCCTGTGAAGTGGCAGCAGGAAAGCCGGCACCGGATATTTATCTGGAAGTGGCAAGGCGCTTAGGTGCAAAGCCGGAAACTTGCCTGGTATTTGAGGATGTGCCTGCAGGCATTATGGCAGGAAAAAATGCGGGGATGAAGGTCATTGCAGTAGAGGATGACTTTTCAAAGACAATGAAAGAGGAAAAGGAGCAGCTGGCTGACCGGCTGATCCATGATTTTTACGAGGTTTTATAAATGATACATGATTATTTGCCTATCAATAAAGAAGATATGAAAAAAAGAGGCTGGGAGCAGTGCGATTTCGTCTATGTTTCCGGTGACGCTTACGTAGATCATCCTTCTTTTGGAACAGCTATTATTTCAAGGCTGCTGGAGGCCCATGGCTACAAGGTTGGCATTATTGCACAGCCGGACTGGAAGGACAATAAGAGCATCCAGATCCTGGGCCGTCCAAGACTGGGATTTTTGGTGTCTGCGGGAAATATGGATTCTATGGTAAACCATTATTCCGTATCCCAAAAGCGGAGAAAAGAGGACTCCTATACTCCAGGGGGAGTTATGGGAAAACGGCCGGACTATGCGGTAGTGGTATACTGCAACCTGATCCGCTCTGCATATAAAGATGTGCCGATCATTGCAGGGGGTATTGAGGCAAGTCTGCGCCGTCTGGCTCATTATGATTACTGGTCCAATAAGATGAAGCGGTCTATTTTGCTGGATGCCCAGGCGGACATTATTTCCTATGGAATGGGAGAACATTCCATTGTGGAGCTGGCAGACGCCTTAGACAGCGGACTGGATATTAAGGATATTACCTTTATTGACGGCACCGTTTATAAGACAAAAAGCCTGGAGTCGGTATATGATTATAAGCTGCTTCCTGATTATACAGAGCTTCTGGAAGATAAAAAGAAGTACGCGGAAAGCTTTTTTGTCCAGTACAGCAATACAGACCCATTTTCTGGAAAACGTCTGGTAGAGCCTTATGAGGGCAAAGTTTATGTGGTACAGAACCCACCTGCAAAGCCATTGACACAGGATGAAATGGATGATGTGTATGATCTGCCTTATATGAGAAGCTATCATCCCTCTTATGAGGCGGCTGGGGGCGTTCCGGCGATCCGGGAGATCAAGTTCAGCCTGATCAGCAACAGGGGATGTTTTGGAGGCTGCAGTTTCTGTGCGCTGACTTTTCATCAGGGAAGAATTATCCAGGCCAGAAGCCATGAGTCCCTAGTGAATGAGGCCAGGCTTCTTACAGAAGAGCCGGATTTTAAGGGATATATCCATGATGTTGGGGGACCTACTGCCAATTTCCGTTTTCCGGCCTGTGAAAAGCAGATGACAAAGGGTGCATGCCCTAATAAGCAGTGTCTGTTCCCGGAGCCATG
This sequence comes from Prevotella sp., assembly GCA_963644495.1. Taxonomy (GTDB): domain Bacteria; phylum Bacillota; class Clostridia; order Lachnospirales; family Lachnospiraceae; genus Enterocloster. The sequence continues at coordinate 2,189 of CAVIPV010000236.1, forward strand.
TAAGAACCTGCGGGCAGATCACAGCGATTATATTTCATTACTTAGAAAGCTGCGGGAGATCCCTAAGGTGAAGAAGGTATTTATCCGCTCCGGTATCCGTTTTGACTATCTGTTAAAGGATCCGGGAAAGAAGTTTTTAAGGGAACTTTGCGAGTACCATGTAAGCGGCCAGTTAAAGGTAGCCCCGGAGCATGTGGCAGATAAGGTGCTTATGCGCATGGGCAAGCCGAAAAACAGCGTTTATAAAGAGTTTGTAAAAGAATATAAGCAGATGAATGAGAAACTGGGAAAGGATCAGTATCTGGTGCCATATCTTATGTCTTCCCACCCCGGCTCTTCTATGAAAGAGGCGGTGGAGTTGGCAGAGTATTTAAGGGATCTGGGCTACATGCCGGAGCAGGTACAAGACTTTTATCCGACACCATCTACTATTTCCACCTGTATGTATTATACAGGTTATGACTGCAGGACCATGGAAAAGGTGTATGTGCCTATTAATCCTCATGAAAAGGCCATGCAGAGGGCACTGATCCAGTACCGGAACCCGAAGAATTATGATCTGGTGGCAGAGGCTTTAAAGATCGCCGGTAGGACGGATCTCATTGGGTTTGATAAGAAATGTCTCATTAAGCCAAGGAATTTTGATAAAAGTGGTCGTGAGGTGAAGGAATTTCATGGACA
>CAVIPV010000237.1:0-2825 GCA_963644495.1 Prevotella sp.
CCACAGCTGTAGGAAGCAGCCATGCGGTACTGTCCCGGAACAGAAAGAGCTGCTTTTAAGGCTGCATAGCCCCCTTCTTTCACACCTGCGATCATCTGGAAGCCCAGGTCAGCAGGGAAATAGTCAGCGATCATTTCCGGCAGTTCTTTTGTAAGCATCTGGAAATAAGCAAATCCATGGGTCATATCAAGGCCGTAGCTTAATTTCAGGTCCGGCATCACTATAATGATGCCCAGTTCATCTGCCAGGTCTTCTACAGCTGTATGGCGCTGCCAGGCTGTGTGGTCGCAGCCCACAGGAGGAAGGAGCCACAAAACAGGATAAGAGCTTTTTTCATTATTTTCCACAGGTACAACAGCAGTCAGGGAATTGCATTCCGTAAGAGCAGCGGAATAAAAGTGGTCCAGTATGAGAGCCATGTTAGTTGCCTCCTTTCAGTGAAAGAGTGTCAAGGAAATGGTGGATCCATTCATCCCAGAAGATCCATTCATGGACGCCGGGACCTTCATGGTATTCATACTCATATGGGTTGCCGGGAATGCCTTCAAAGGTCTTTTTGATCTCCATGGCAACTGGATAGCGGATATCTTCGGTGCCCATAGCGTGGTATACCTTTGGAAGTACGGTGTTGTTCTTAGCAGTATCCTGGATCAGCTTTAAAATATCATATTCTGTTCCTGCAAGGGAATCGGAATCAGAGGTGCCATAAATGTCTTCGTTGCATTTCTTAAACATGTAGTCGCCGCCGCCTTTGCTCCTCCAAAGATGCTCCAAAGGAGCAACACCGCCGGTGGAAAGCATGCAGATCCGGCCGTATTTATCCGGATTGTGAAGACCTACCCACATAGCGCCGCCGCCGCCCATGGAAAGTCCGGCAATATAATTATCTTCCCGTTTCCGGCTCATTTTCGGGAACAGTTCCCCGCAGAATTCCGGCAGTTCCTTTGAAATATAGTCATAATAGCGGGGGCCGTGTTTCATGTTCATATAGCGGCTGTAGCTTACCTCCGGCATGATGACCATCAGGCCTAAAGGAGCTGCATAGCGTTCGATGGAAGTACGGCGCATCCAGATGGTATAGTCATCACTGCGTCCGTGTAACAGCCACAAAACAGGGAAGCTTTCTGCCTGTTCACTTCCGGCAAGACCGATGCCCTGCATTTTCTGAGGCATGATCACGCCGATCTTGGTGTCCATGTTCAGGACTTTTGAATGGAAATTCACATGTAATAAAGCCAATGTCTGTGCCTCCTAACCTTTAACAGCACCTTCCATCATACCTGCAACGATCCGCTTCTGGAACAAGCAGTAAACGATAAAGATCGGCAGGATAGAAAGAAGCATAACTGCAAATACAATGGTGAAATTAGTAGAGTTTTCTGTACGGAATGAATACTGGTACAAAGTCAGTGTACGGTTTAAATTAGACTGGTTTAATACCAGGGATGGCATAAAATAGTCATTCCAGATCCACAGGGAGTTTTTAATAACAACTGTGGAGATGATAGGTTTCATAATAGGGCGGACGATCTTATAAAACACCTGGTTGGTAGTAGCTCCGTCAATGTAGGCAGCTTCTTCCAGGTCTGTAGGTAAAGAAGCAAGATAACCTACTAAAAGGAAGATACCTTCACAGGTGGAGTTTGCGATGTAAAGAAGGATAGCTCCGGTCCTGTTAAGAAGACCGATGTTGCTCATTAACTTGACCATGGGAAGCATTTTAACCTGGAAAGGAATGAAAATGCCGGCTACCATGAAAAAGTAGAGAAAATTGTAAAAACGGGAACTGGATCTTCTGCGGGAGATGGCATAAGCACACATTGGCAGGAAAACTACCATGGCAACAATGGCCACACCTGTGATGATCGCAGAGTTTTTCAGTGCGATGAAGTAATCCGGTCTCTTGAGAACATAGGTAAAGTTGTCAAATACCACACGTCTTGGAAGACCGAAGAAGTTGCTGAAAATGTCGCTCATATCCTTTAAGGAAGAAACTACGGTCAGGTAGAATGGGAAAAATACAAGGAGAGCGCCCAGAGTCAGCACTGTATAGACCAGAGCATGTAAGATTTTTCTTTTTTTCATGGGATACCTCCTGTTTTAGTCATAGATCTTCTTTTTGTCAGTAAATCGGATCTGGGCAATGGAAATAACTGCAATGATAACGGCAACGATCATAGCCTGGGAAATGGCATATCCAAATTTCATATCCTCGAAACCGATACGGTAAATGGAAAGGGTGATACTTTCTGTTGCACCTGCCGGTCCGCCGGAGGTCATTGCCATAATGTAATCGTAAATCATAAGTCCTTCTTTTAATACAAGGACGAAGATAATGCTTAAGATCGGCAGAATATAACGAAGGGTGATGTAATAGAAGCGCTGGCGTCCATTTGCACCGTCTACAATGGCTGCTTCAATGATCTCACCAGGAATGGTCTGTAAAGCGGAGATAACTAAAACCGTTGGAATTGCAACGCTTTTCCATACATTGGTGATCAGGATGCCGTAAATGGCTGTGCTTCTGCCGGATAAGATGTTTTTCTGCAATGCTTCTATTCCAAGGGATTCCCCAAGGCTGGGGATCCCCTGAAAGAAGATGTAGTTGAAGATCAGTCCGATGGTCAGCATACTGACGCAGGCCGGGAAGAAATAAATGGCTCTGAAACAGTTCTGGCCCCGGATCTTTGTGTTCATCAACAGTGCAAGTACAACAGACAGCAGCATTACGCAGATGATCAGCATTGCGGCGTAGCGTATATTAAAGAGAACGGCTTTCTGAAAACGATTGTCAGATAAAATCTTAATATAGTTTTTAAAGCCTA
>CAVIPV010000238.1:0-2800 GCA_963644495.1 Prevotella sp.
ACCATATCCTTCTTGGGTTTTCTACTACTGCAGCTGCTGTTATAAGCAAAAGGCATGGACTCCGGTTGGAATTCATGCCTCTTACATTTTTTATCGGATATTTAGTTTCCAGTTGGCTGATTCTGTCTGCAGCTTTACCAGTCTTGCGTAAAGCCCGTTTTTCTTCATCAGTTCTTCGTGGTTTCCACTTTCTGCAACTACACCGCCATCCAGAACAATGATCTTGTCCGCATTTTCCACCGTTCTCATGCGGTGGGCGATCACAAGGACGGTCTTGCCCTTTACCAGTCTTGAAATAGCTTCCTGGATCTCTGTCTCATTGTCCACATCCAGGGATGCTGTGGCTTCATCCAGCAAAATAACAGGTGCATCTTTTAACAATGCTCTTGCAATGGAAAGACGCTGGCACTCTCCGCCGGAAAGTGTAGAACCGTTTTCTCCGATCACTGTCTGGTATCCATTTGACAGTTTTTCAATAAATTCGTGGCAGCGGGCGGCCTTTGCAACAGCGATCACCTGCTCGTCTGTAGCGTCCTTACGGCCTACACGGATATTTTCCATGATGGTGTTGTTAAACAGGACTACATTCTGGAATACCACAGAAAAATCCTTCATCAGGGCTGTAGGATCAACAGGAGCAATGTCTGTACCTCCCAGTGTGATCTTTCCGCCGTCTATATCATAAAAACCGGCTGCCAGGTTGGCAACGGTACTTTTTCCGCCGCCGGACGGTCCTACAAGGGCTGTAACCTGACCCTGCTTTGCTGTAAATGACACATCACGAAGCACTGGTTTGCCAGGTTCATAGGAAAACTTCACATGGTCAAAGGTGATATCATATCCATTGGTCTTATAAGTTTTCGCCCGGTCTTCTTCCTTATAATTCTGGATCCGTTTTAACCGTTCTACCTGAAGATCTACAGAAAACAGCTCTGCCATATTGGACATGGCGCCGGAAAGATTCTTCAATAGCAGCATGGAAATTTTTAAAGGAATAGACGGTCTGCTGGAACACCTTTACCACCGGGATACCACGGATATACTCTACAGCTTCCTTGTTCATGGTTTCGAGAGCTTTCATATAGCCTTCCATGAAACCTGCATTGTCACCGCCCATCATCTGCTTTAAGCAATAGAAACTGATAACAAGAGGCACCAGACAGCAGATACCAAGCCGCCAGTCAAAAGCAAAGATCAGAAGGATCACTGCAATGGGCATTACCACCGCACCTGTAAGGTCTGGCAGCTGGTGAGCCAGGAAATTTTCTGTCAGTCCCGCATTATCATCGATGATCTTATGAAGACGGCCGCTGGCATTCTGGCTAAAGTATCCTAAAGGCAGTGTGACAATATGATGCATGGCTGCTTTTTTCATGTTTGTGGCGGTACGGAATGCAGCCAAATGGGAACAGCAAAGAGCGATGAAATACAGGAAAATGCCCAGTACTGCAAAGCCTGCCGCCTGCCATGCATAAGTGCCGCTATGGGCTGCCAGGTGGATATCACCTGTCACCAGCGCATTTATCATATCCCGGACTACAAACCAGATGCAGATAAGGGGAAATCTCCGTAAACGCCTTTAAAACAACGTTTCATTGCTGTAGGCGAAATTTTGTAACGGTCGGCAAGCTCTTCAATGGTATAATGTTCCTTAAAATGCTCTAAAAGAAACCCATGGATCTGCTTTACTGCTTCGATCTGGGCCTGGGAAAAATAAGGCTTGGAAACAGAGTCCTCTCCTTTTGGGTCAAGCTCTGTGAGTACCAGAAGGAGTTCTAAAACCTTTACACGGATATAGCCGTGGCGGATCTTTTCCGGAACTGTGTAAAGCTCCGAAAAAATATGTTCAATTTTCTGATCCGCCCGGATCATAGTAAACTCACGGATCTTAGCCAGTTCCCTGATCCGTTTCAGGTCTACTGTCAAAAGTTCCAGCACATTTCTCATCTCATCTGTGATCCTGGAAAAATCAATGGTGATGGTAATGCCATGATAATGGGAGGTAGGAAATTCTGACTGGTGGGAACTTTCCTGTAAAGAACAGAAAGATAGATCTCCTGCCGCCATATAGCAATACTGATGCTCTCCAAACAGACACTCGCTTCTTCCTTCTTTACAGTAATTGATCTCCATTACATCTGACGCCGGTTCCTGGTTTTTATTGCAGTATTCCATGTGCATGTCATTATAAACCAGCTCCATCCCAGGAAATACATGGTACAAAGTAATATCACCGGTGCCGCTTTCATTTTCCAGTTGACATAGTCACCGACGAAGACCTCTCCATCATCCACCACTGTGAGATTAAAATTGGCATATACCTTATTTCCAAAATGCAGGTTCTTTCCGCCCCAGTTTGCATAAAATGGAAGCTCAATATAACAGTCATCCCCGCATTCAGCAAAGGTCTGCTTCATATATTCCTGCTTTTTATCCCGCTGGGATGGCCGCAGTTGATTAAATTCCCATAATTTTTCCATATAAACATGCTGTTCCCCGGTAAGTTCCGGTGCTCCCGGATCGTATATCAATCCCTTTTCCATGCGTTCTTTCTGTTCCATGTTGACCTCCTCTATTTATTTTTCCATTCTATAAGCGTTTTCCGGTAAAATATCATTCCTAATGTTCCTACGATCACCTCAGAGATTGGAAACGCAAACCAGGTAAAGTTAAGTCCGATCAGTGACAGCACCCAGAAAATAGGGATCAGACAGAAGATCTGGCGCATAACAGACAGAAAAAGGCTAACTTTTCCGTTTCCAATAGCCTGGAAAAACACAGGGGTCATCAGGGAAAATAC
>CAVIPV010000239.1:0-2791 GCA_963644495.1 Prevotella sp.
AAAATCAAATGCTATGACAAAGGCTTTAAAACAGCTGGTTTGTCAGCAAGTCTATTATTTATAAAGTTGTAAACTGGTGTATCGAAATATAATTGATATATTGCGGTAAAATGTTTGTAATTTGCGGATATTGAAAGGAATATTGTGGTCGGCAGGACAATCTGCAGATTAAATCAGTTAAAATACAAAAGAGGGGTACAAGCAATGGACACAGCAAGCAAAACAAGAATGACAGAAGGAAGCATTTCCAAAAAGATCATCTTTTTTGCCATTCCGCTGTTTTTAGGAAACTTGTTTCAGCAGCTGTATAATACGGCAGATTCCCTGATCGTAGGGAATTTTCTGGGGAGTAATGCGCTGGCGGCAGTCAGTTCATCCAGCAATCTGATCTTTTTAATGGTTGGATTTATTAATGGTATTGCAATGGGAGCAGGTGTTGTCATTGCAAGGTATTATGGGGCGAAAAACAGGGAGAATCTGCACAAGGCGATCCACACCACAGTGGCTTTTGGCCTGGTGGCAGGGAGTGTGCTGACAGCGGTAGGTATGTATTTTGCACCGAAGATCCTGGTTTTAATGGGAACGCCGGCAGAGGTGCTGCCACAGTCAGTGGCCTATTTCCGCACCTATTTTGCAGGTTCCCTTGGCGTTGTTATGTACAATATTTTTGTAGGTATTTTACAGTCTGTAGGCGACAGCCGTCATCCGTTGATCTATCTGATCGGTTCCTCTTGTATCAATGTGGTACTGGATATATTTTTTATTGCAGGTCTTGGAAAAGGAGTTGGATCGGCAGCGCTGGCAACGGCCATTTCCCAGTTTACAAGCGCCATCCTCTGCATGATCCATTTGATGCGCACAAAAGAAGAGTACCAGCTGCAGATCAGTAAGATCCATTTTGACAGACCAATCCTGCGCCAGATCATCCAGAATGGCGTGCCGTCAGGCTTTCAGAATTCTGTGATCGCCCTTGCAAATGTATTCGTACAGTCAAATATCAATGCGTTTGGAAAAATGGCAATGGCGGGCTGTGGTTCTTATTCTAAGATCGAAGGATTTGCATTTCTGCCTGTAACCTGTTTTACCATGGCTCTGACCACATTTGTCAGCCAGAATCTGGGGGCAAAACAGTATGACCGTGCAAAAAAAGGTGCCTGGTTTGGTATTCTCTGTTCTATATCTATTGCAGAACTGATCGGTTTTGCAATCTATGCAGGATCACCGATCCTGATCGCAGCCTTTAACAGCGACCCGGAGGTGATCCATTATGGGGTTACGCAGGCGAAAACCATTGCATTGTTTTATTGTGTGCTGGCCTTTTCTCACTGTATTGCGGCAGTGCTTCGTGGTTCAGGAAATGCTTCTGTTCCAATGGTGGTCATGCTTTGCGTATGGTGTCTATTCCGTGTAAGCTACATTACAGTTACCGTGCATTTTATCCCGGATATCCGCGTGGTATTCTGGGCTTATCCGCTGACCTGGACCATTAGTTCCGCCATTTTTCTGTATCTGTTTTTGCGTGGAAAATGGATCTATGGTTTTGAGAAAAATGCAAACGCTTAAATATCTGGATATAAGATGTGAATGAAATTTATAAATAAGTATGCTATACTAACAGACAGGTTCTATATTGGGTCAATATTTGACTGACCAGGAAAAATTTAGAAGGAAAAATAATACATGAACAACCAGAGAAATATAATCGTCATCGGAGGCGGCGCTGCAGGCATGATCGCAGCCATTGCGGCAGCAAAGGAAGGCTGCGCAGTAAGCCTCTATGAGAAAAATGAAAAGCTTGGCAAAAAGATCTTTATCACAGGAAAAGGCCGCTGCAATGTGACCAACGCCGGTGATATGGACGAGCTGTTTGGGGCTGTGATCACTAATAAGAAATTTATGTTTAGCAGTTTTTATGGCTTTACCAATGAAGATATGATGCAGTTTTTAGAGGACGCAGGACTGCGTTTGAAAACAGAGAGAGGAAAGAGAGTATTTCCATTATCGGACCATTCTTCCGACGTAATTGCAGCTTTAGAGCGCACATTAAAGAAGGAAAATGTAAAAGTGCATCTTCGCAAAGAGGTAAAAGGCTTAAACCTTGTAACAGAAGATGATAAAACCATTTGCAAAGGCATTTTCCTGGAAGAAAATGGAAAAAAGACAACTGTAGATGCTGACTGTGTCATCGTAGCAACCGGCGGTATGTCTTATCCTTCCACAGGTTCCACAGGAGACGGCTATCAGTGGGCCCAGGCAGCAGGACTTAAGGTAACAGCCCTTTCACCAGCCTTAGTACCATTTGAGGCAGCAGAGCTTGAAACAGTAAAATCCCTTCAGGGGCTTTCTCTTAAAAACGTGGAAGCTACTGTATCTAATGGCAAAAAGGAGTTGTACCGTGACTTTGGGGAAATGCTGTTTACCCATTTTGGAGTCAGCGGTCCTCTTATGTTAAGCGCAAGCTCTTTCTGCGCCAAGGCCATTGCCAAGAACCCATTAAAGCTGTCTATTGACTTGAAACCGGCTCTTACAGAGGAGCAGTTAGATGAGCGCATTTTAAGGGATTTTGCAGAGGAAAAGAATAAGCAGTTTAAAAACAGCTTGAACCATTTATATCCTGCAAAATTGGTCCCTGTGATCATAGAACGCAGTGGCATTGATCCGGATAAGCAGGTAAATGAGATCACCAAAGAAGAACGCCGTCGTCTGGTAGAGACTACTAAGGCGCTGACTTTTACATTGACAGGTCTTCGGCCATTTAAAGAGGCAATTATCACCCAGGGTGGTGTAGATG
>CAVIPV010000240.1:0-2770 GCA_963644495.1 Prevotella sp.
CCATAAAGCCGTCTGCATCCGTTGTATCATCATCCTCCGGAAGCCTGAACTTGATATAGCTGGATTTGATCCCATATACCTTGGTCTGATGCACCATTTTCCCCTGGGAATTACGCACCAGATACCCCTTCTCTGACCATTTCTTACTTACCGCTGTATAATCAAACCCGTTCTGATCCAGAAACGCCAGGAGCACGTCACGGTTTATGATCAGCTTGTCTTCATCGATCTTGCCCCAGACCTCCCCTTTATTGGGTGAATTATCGACTTTAGGATCCTCAAAACGCACCGGGTTCTTGGCTGCCCAGTTAAGCACCTGCTGGTAGGCGCGCTCTGCTACATCCACATCGTAGTTACTCTGCAGGTATTGTTTTACCTGACTGATCTGCAAAGCCTGCTCTTCCGGAAAGAAGAGCTTCACTGCGATCTCATCTGCCAGCAGCATACATGCCATAGCCATGGCCTGTTTATCCGTTGTATCCAGCTTACATAACTGCTCAAAGATCTCCCGGTACCGGTCCATTATCCGGTTTAAGTCTGTTTCCTGTATGTACTCCACAAACTTTCGGCCAGCGTATCCATAATGTTCCTGGACCACACTGCTGACATAATGGCCGTCTTCGATCAGAGGCCCGTCAATGGCGATCTCGATCACACGGTTCTTGGAACCTCCTCCGGAATTTACCTTTGTGATCGGTTCCTCGCCTGTAAAGATAAAACTGTTCTTCCAGGTCTTAGTATCTTCTACGCCGCCATAAGCCCTGGCACGGCCACGGTCCACACCTTCCGTAATCTGGTATATCAGCTGGTCGAAATTTCCCTGCCATTTATCCTTGATGGTCTGCAGTTCATCCCCGGCAAAGGGGATACTGCATAAAAATGCAGCGTTGCGCATAATGGCATTCTTCGTCATGTTCATGGTCTTTACCAGGCCACCCATCTTAGGATTACCCCAGATGGACATTGCTACCATGAGCGCTACTGTCTTTCCAGTTCCTGTTGTTCCCCACAGATGCAGCACAAACGGCAGCACCTTAAGAGGTTCCAGAAGCACAGAAGCAAAGCTGGCGGCCATCATCATACGCAGAGGTATATTTTTGCGCAGATCCTTGCAAAGCGTCTTCCACGTCCCAAAATCGCCCTTCTGGGCCACATTCCGGAAGATCACCTCATAGTCCATATCTCCCTCATACCGGATATCCTGGGCATAAGGCGTAAAGCTGCTCCCCACCCAGCCCAGGCGGTTGATGGATTTTTTCGGTTCCAGGGTAGCAGGGTTCAGTCCCACACAGTCTGAAATGTAGCGCACCAGGCTCTTTGCGTTATCGCTGGTCACTTCGATTCCGAACTGGCTGAGCGCATCCACGATCTTATTGGCATTGGCACACACCGCCCTGTCCACTGTGATCTTCTGCCAGGTGGCTGACTTGAAATAAGCCAGAGAGATACGCTCCTGGGCGGTATCCACATTTTTTAAGATCTCCACAGGAAGGATCGGGTGGCTGCAGGCATAATAAGCAACCGGCATGGCATTCTTGTCATAACGGACCGTCTTTACCCCCATATCCGTTGCCTCCCACTCCCCACAGTTAAGCTCTATGGGTTGATCTGTAAACCGTGTCACTTTTCCCGTCTGCTTTTGTCTCTGGGAATAGTCCAGAACGAACGCGCGGTACAGGTTGTTAAACTCCGGTCTGCGCTTTAGCTTCCCCGCTTCTTTCCGCAGCGCCTCCACATACTGGGTCCGCTCCACATTGTCCTCTATCTCAAAAATCTGGTAAAATATCTCATCCGGGAACGGATCCAGGCCAGACAGCTTAGATATACCAGCTAATAACTCGTCCTTCGACTTTTCCAATCTCTTTCACCACCTTCTTGTCGGCATACACTTCTTCCGGGCAGTCCTTAAGACACCCAAGCAGATACTCCACATAGGTCAAGTTGCCAAGCCCTTCCCAGAAATGCTCATTGCGCTCCCTGACAGCCTCACAGAGCAGTCCTCTGTACACGGTCAGCCATTTTACCGCCTCCTGTACAAACTGCCCCAATTCCCGCTTATAGCGCCTTCTCTTGTCTGCTTCCCGCTTTTCCCTGTAGGTCACCGGCTCATTCACCGGCACACCGTAAGCCTGCGCCAGCTGCTTTGCGGCTTCATAATTGCTAATCCCGTAATAGGCCGCCACAAACTTGATCTGGTCACCGCCAGAGCCGCAAACAAAACAGTAGTATCCTTTCCCGTTGGGATAGATCTTCATGGAAGGGTGAGTATCCTTATGGAACGGGCAGAGGCATTTTCCGTTCAAAATATGCAGGCCGCAATATTCCACGGCCTGCTGCATACTCACTGCATCTTTCACCCTGCTGTAAAGCTCCGGATCACATGAACGGGATTCCTTCATCGCCTGCGCCCTCCGGGATATTCATAAAGCCATCACCCACAGGAGACGGTGTTTCTACCGGCTTCTGGACCGGGCCTTCCGGAAGCAGTTCATCTTCTGGCACCTCTGCATCTGCCAGCCCTGCCACGCTGCGGATCCGGTATAGTTCCGTCACAAACGGACGGTGTCCATTTGACGTCTCATACTGGCGGCGCCGGAAGATGCCTCCGAACTTCTTTCCGATCAGTGTTTTATCATTGTTCTCTTTATCCCACTGAAAAACAAAGTTATTAGAACGCTCAATGGAAGTGATGATCCCTTTAAACCAGGAAAGCCCGCTGCCTTCCATATTCTGTTTAAACACACCACGCCATTTTGCGCTAGTACTGTTC
>CAVIPV010000241.1:0-2769 GCA_963644495.1 Prevotella sp.
ATTTCCTTCTAAGGTCATCTGCCCCCAGTTTTTCAGGTGGGTATCTTCTTTCTCTTCAATCTCTTTTTTCTTTTGTTTCCGTTCCTGTGATAAAGATGCCGCTTTATTTTCCCATTTTTCTTCTTTTTTGTTTTTCTGATTTTTACCCATAAAAAGACCGTCCTTTCTGTATCTGTATTCCCAGTTACATAAGGACAGTCTTTCCTGTTTTTACATATTTTATTTATTTTCTATTTAAGAGGCTTTACCTGTTATACAATGGTCCAGCCGCCGTCCACTAACAGAAGCTGTCCTGTTACATAACTGGAAGCATCTGAAGCAAGGAATAACATAGCGCCGTTTAACTCACCAGGATTTCCTCTGCGTCCCATTGGGCAGTTATTTCGGATAGAAGCCTCATATGCTTCATTTGCAACCTTGGCAGACATTTCACTTGCAAAATATCCAGGTCCTAAGACATTTACGGTAATGTTATTCTTTGCCCACTCTGCGGCCAGGGCCTTTGACATCATTAAAACTGCGCCCTTTGCAGTGGAATAACCGGAACGCGGAACCCCGTTCATAGTTACCTGGCAGTGGAAAGAACCAATATTGATAATCTTGCCATAATTCTGAGCAACCATAACCTTTCCTACTTCTCTTGCAAAGAAGAAAACGCCATCTACATTGGTTTTCATTACATTGTACCACTGGTCATCTGTAGTCTCTACAACCGGAGTTGCAAAAGAAGCCGCTGCATTGTTGATCAGAATATCGATCCGTCCAAATTCCTTTACTACTTTATCTACAGATTGACGGATCTGTTCTGTATCTGTTACATCACATGGCAGCACAAGGCATTTTACACCATAAGCTTCTGCTTCTTTTTTCACTTCTTCCAGACGCTCTACTCTGCGGGCAGCAATCGCCACATTACAGCCCTGTTCTGCCAGACACAAGGCAAACTGACGTCCCAGACCGGAAGAAGCACCTGTTACAACTGCATATTTTCCTGCTACATCCAAATAGTTTTTCATGATTTCATTTCTCCTTTCTGAAGCTGTTCTTTTAACAGGATCCTGGAAACCTTTCCATTTGCATTTTCAGGAAGCTGTGAAAGAAATACTACTTTTCTTGGTTTTTTATAGCTTGCTATGTGCTGTCTGCACCAGGCAACCACCTGTTCTTGCGTCAAACCGGATCCCGGTTTTAATACAATACAGGCTGTTACCTGTTCACCCCATACAGGATCCGGCATCCCCAGAACACAGACCTGCTTTACATCTTTTTTCAAAGAAGCAATACAATCCTCTACTTCTTTTGGATATATATTTTCACCACCGCTGATGATCATATCATGCTTTCTTCCTACCAGATATAGGAAGCCTTTTTCATCCATATAACCAATATCACCTGTAGGATAATATCCATCTGCTGTCCTAGTTCCCGGTACCGACATATTCTCGGAGCATAGAAATGGACTTTTGATCTCGATCTCGCCGCATTCCTGTCCGTTGGTTTCATACCCCTTTTTCAGACAGATCCTTACCTTTACCATAGGAAGGGGTCTTCCTGCAGAATTTAATACTTTCTTATCTAAAATCCCCTTTGCACAATCCCTGTGATCTTCCGGCAAAAGAACGGACATGCAGCAGCTTTCCGTTGCTCCATAGGCCTGTTCTAATTGACAGTGAAAATGCTCCATTGCCCGCACCACCGTGGTATAGTTCATAGGCGAACCGCCGTATACGATCTTCTTTACACTGTCAAAATGAAAGTTTTTCAGACGGCTGTCATTTAAAAGTCTGGTTATTAACGTAGGCACAAAGCTGATCCTTGTCGTCTTTTCTCTTTCCATGACAGTCAAAAATTCCAGCAGATCAAATCTTGAAAAGAATACCGTTGTACTTCCCACCATCAGGCTTGTAAGGATGGAAAGTCCTGACAGGTGAAACAGATTGGCGCTGGTCTGGTAGATATCCTCCGGCTCCCATCTGGATTCTTTCATATAATCATACATATAGGCAGTCATGCCTGCATTGGTATGGCAGATTGCTTTGGGCGTTCCTGTACTTCCGCTGGTAAATAGCTGAATGGCAATGGCTTCCCCATCCGGTTCTGCCGCCGGTATGGCAGGAACCTTTACTTTTTCATCTTCAAGATCTTTCAGATCTGCCTTTACAAAGGTTTCCTCTGGTATAAAACTACAGGCTGCATCTAAAAGTTTTTTATTCTCTTCATCACAGATGCGGATCACATAGTCATGATTTTTCAAAAGCACTGCCAGTTCCCTGGCAGAAAGCCGCCAGTTTACCGGACACGCAATAAGATTGCGGCGTATACAGGCAAGCATCAATGCTACCATATCAATAGAGTTCTTTGACAAAATAAAAACTTTCTGCTGTTCTTTTCCGCCTGCGATCTCATATAAATGATCTGCTATGTGGCAGCTCTTTTCATAAAGCTGTTTGTAGCTGATCCGTTCTTCACCAAAAATCAGGGCCGTTTTATTTTCATACAGCCTTACAGAACGTTCAAATACCTTCCACAAGCTCATTCTAACTCCTCACTATCGTTATCTTTTCCTGTTTTTCCCATGTTGCTTAGTTTATATCTCAGGGTCCGGTCAGAAATCCCCAGATACAGAGCTGCTTTTTCCTTACGGCCATTAAATTTATCTAGGGCTTCCTGTATAATAGTGTCTTCCTGCTGCTTTAAATAAAGTTTCAGGTTATGAGGTACTTCTTTTTTCGGATATTCTTCCACCCGTTCCTCTGCCCGTATCTGTCC
>CAVIPV010000242.1:0-2741 GCA_963644495.1 Prevotella sp.
GGTAAATGGTCTGATAATGCTCATATCCACGCAGCAGGACCGGCGCGTCTTCATACAGACATAATGAAACTCCGCTGGTACCGCAGGCATCTTCCCCGTAATGGAAAAGTATTAGTTTCTTTCCGGTATGAATAATATTTCACATAATATATATCCTGCTGACACAATTATTTCAATTCAAAACACTGATCATCAAATTCAGATACCCCGCATAAGTCAGCCACACCAGATAAGGCGCCAGCAAAGCCCCCGCCTTTCTGGAAAACCTGCAAAACTGTGTCAGACAGCGGTAGACCAGATACCATAAAAAGCACAGCCATGCAAAAGCAATGATATACTTTTTCCCCATAAAAAATAAAATCGGCCAGAAAAAATTAACCACTAACTGCGCCCCATAGATATTCAGCGCTTTCCTCCGCTCTTCAGATTCCGGCTTCTTCCATACGATCCACGATGCAGTCCCCATAAAAATAAATAAGACCGTCCAGACAACCGGAAAAAGCCAGCCCGGCGGCGACAAAGGCGGCTTTTTAAGCTTCTGAAAAGTACTCATACTATTCCGTGTCAAAAATCCCGATACCCCGCCTACAGCCAGTGGAATGGCAACCGCAGTAAGCAGCGCTTTCGTTTCCCGTTTCATAAAACAACTCCCTCCTGTATCCTAAATCTTCTCTTTACAGGATACGGAGAGAGTTGTTTTTCTATTCTTCTTTTGCTAAACCAATAGTAACAGCTTATTCTATTTCTTTCCAAAATGTTTCCGGATCAGGTGCCTGGGATGCTTTTAAAAGCCAGCTATTTAAAACTGTCTGATCTTCTTCTTTTTTCACTTTACTTATCATTTTCTCTGTTAAAGTACCTTTTGATTGCAATATTGTTAAAATAGAATTGGTCAGTCCTTCTGTAAGCCCCTGACGTCTTCCTTCTTCCTTTCCAATCCCAATACCAACTGACAGTAAACTCACTTTTACCGCCTCCCATTCTTCTGACTGTTTTACTTCTGTTACAATTTGATCTAATTCTGTTATCCGCTCGTCTTTTACAACGATGTCTGGATTATTCAACGTAGTATTTTCATATACTGCAATAAACTTACCAGTACAGGCTCTCCATTTTTACTGGTCATGTTCAAAAATATCTTTTTCGTTCCGTCTTCCAAGCGCAGATCTTTTACCTCTTCGCATTGCTCTGTAAATGTATATTTTGCAAGATCTTTACCAAAAATATCATCTTGTGTAATAAAAGTTACGATTGTCGGCGGCAGTTCTTTATAGCGCGTTCTTTTCCCTGATTTTAATATAGGAGTATCCAAAAGTCCTTGATAATATCGGGCCCTTTTCCTCATATCATCATTTCCTGTATCATTTTGCATTTCTGTTGCAAAATATCGTTTTTTCATATCTACCGCTCTGGCATCCAACCGTATTGCCCTTTTTCCGCTTTTATTTAATATAACCTCTTCTACATTCACATCTTTTAACTGCAGATCCTGTTCTTCCAAAATGACACTCAAGATATTTCTATGCGCTTTTTTATTCTTCATAACGGATAAAAAAAGTGCAAAGTCACTAAGATTGAACTCCATTTTTTCAAGAACTGCTGCCTGCATTAATACATTCTCTTTCATAATGCCTTCCTTTCTGTTGTCTGCAGGAAGGTATCTTTCTTCTCCCTGCTTAAATCTACGGGTTTTAAGCAAAGAGTTTTCTGATAGATACTGTATGAAACAGCGATAGAATATTAGAATTTTCAGAATATCATTAAAGTTATTTGCTTATTCTTATCTTAGCATAATACAAAAAAAATGGCAAGGGAATATCCCCCTTGCCATTCTCTGTAAAAATCTCTATTTCCACACTTCTTCTGCGATCTCTTTTACTAATTTTAATTTTGCCCACTGCTCTTCTTCTGTGAGCTTGTTGCCGATCTCGCAGGAAGCGAAACCGCACTGCGGGCTTAAGTATAAGCGGTCTAACGGAACGTATTTTGCTGCTTCGTGGATCCTTGCGATGACGTCCTCTTTCTTTTCAAGAACCGGGGACTTGGTGGTTACAAGGCCAAGGACTACTTTCTTGTCACCGGAAACCTTTGCTAAAGGAGCAAAACCGCCGGATCTTTCATCATCGTATTCCAGATAATATGCATTGACATTTTCTTCACCAAACAACAGGTCTGCTACGCCGTCATAAGCACCGGAGCTGAAGAATGTAGAGTGATAATTACCGCGGCATACATGGGTATTGATCACCAGATCTTCCGGTGCACCTTCAATCGCACGGTTGTTGATATCCAGAAGCTGTTCCATGATCTTCTGAAGTCCGGCTTCATCAGTTCCGAAAATTGCTGCTGCATGTGGATCTACGCACATTCCCCATGAGCAGTCATCTAACTGGAGATTTCTGCAGCCTGCATCGTATAAGTCACGAATCACTTTCTTATATCCATTTGCAATGTCTTCTACCAGTTCTTCTGTATCCTGGTAATACTGATTTGTATTCGGAAGTGACATTGGCATGATGAACTGTTCCAGGAACTGTGCCGGTGCAGGAATGGTCTGCTTTGCCACTGTATTTTCATCTTCCAGCGCTTTTACAAATTTGAAATGCTCTACAAATGGATGCTCATCTACGGAAATCTTTCCGGTCAGATAAGTGTCATCGATCATGGCTGCTTCTCCGTGGAACGGAAGTCCGGTCTTTGTCGGCTCATGTCCTACTCCGTTAAATCCCCACATAAAGTCC
>CAVIPV010000243.1:0-2704 GCA_963644495.1 Prevotella sp.
CAGCGCTTTCCAGGTTAAACTCAACAGAACCATTTCCCGGTTCTACGGTTACCTGACAGTCACTGGATTCCAGTGTTCCTGCCATAGCCGGTTTCTTGATCTCCATACTTTTATAACCTCCTTTAAAGCTGTGTTCTGCGGGATCTTCATCTATCCCTGTTTCTGATCTTATCATAGAAAATCATTCTTAAATACACAATGGGGTTTTCTTACAATTTATTAAGGTTTGTATTATTCTTAGAAAAAAGGCATGGCCTTCTGCTTGAAACAGGGCCATGCCTTCTAAATTGTTTTATCTTTCTGTAATCTTTTATTCTGTCACTGCGTAATTTTTCACCTTGTAAGTAACTCCATCCAGCTTTACTTTCCCGTTCTTTTTCAGCTTTCCGCTGCTGTTTACGATCACGCTGCTTCCTGCTGCTATAACTGGTTTTGCATTTTCCTTAAGACTGGCGCCGATGTAATCACTGTCTTTGTAAACATCCTCTTCTATGGTTACAATATCCCAGCCCTCATCTGACTGAATCCTGGTTCCGTCCGGACCATATAGTTTACCATCGATCAGTGCATTCGTATAAGCCCGGCCATCTTTATCCATGTAATAAATCAGCCTGTCTATTCCGCCTGTCAGATTTAATTCACCGTCAGTCTGAAGTTGTCCTAAAGAATTTTCATTCTGGCTTAAATAGTAAATTCCCGCAGGAAGGCATCGTGTTGAGGAGCCAATTTCGCCCTCTATTCCTTCAAAACCATCATCACAGAAAGAAGCCTCAGGAAGCTGTGTTCCGTCGGTACTGATCAGGCCCGTAAGCATATGTCCTCTTGTATCAAAGAAGTAGGTTTTTCCCTGGATCCGCTTATAAGCCAATCCGCCTGCATCTCCACTGTCTTTTCCGCCTTCATTGTAGACCAGACCGGTTTTCTTATCGCAGTAATACCAGTGCGGTTCGCCCCATTCTCCTTCTTCCGGATCATAAGCATATAACCACCCTTTAGCTCTTGCTCCTGTTTTCTCATCATAGTATTTATTGATCCCCTGTTCTGCACAAGCAGGAACAATACCAGGCTGCCAGCCGGTCACACGAACGCCGTTTGCGTCAAAAAGGAAGCGCTCTCCTTCTAACTTTGACTCAGAAGATCTGGTCATTTTTCCATCATAGCCAAAATAGAACATTTCATATACATCATAATCATCATGTTCATCTGTCTGGAACATATCCTCATCCGGCGCAAGGTACTGCCACAATAAATGGGCATATCCCTGATTTTCATCCCCCAGGTAATAGATATTGGTTTCATTGCCGGCATTTGTTATCTCCTGCCAGCCGGAAAGCATATGGCCGTCGCTGTCAAAGAAATATTTTCGGACAGTGCCGTTTTCATTTAAATTCAGGGCTTTTCCTTCCTCTTTCACTGCTTTTCCGTTTTTGCCAAAATAGTACCAGATGGTGTCTACATCTTCGTCCCATTCCCGCTCTGCATTGGAAGCAGATGCCCAACGGCACCGGGCTCTGTTTCCTGTTTCATCTGCATAATAAAGATCACTGCCATCTTCAATAAACTGGTTGACTGCCATATAGCCGTCACTGTCCAGATAATAAAATTTTCCATAAGGTTCCCGGATCCATGTGTCTGTGGCTTTTGTACCGTCTGCATTCCGGTAGATCCATCTGCCTTCTTCCTGTTTCCAGCCTTTTGTTACCTCTGTTTCTTCTGCTGCCGCGGTGATTGAACCTGCCACGCAAAGGAAGGCGGCAGTAAGAAAAACAGCCATTCTCCATTTACTCTTCTTCATTTACAGTATCCCCCTCTGCTTCTGATCCTTCCGGTTCTTCTACACCGGCAGTATCTCCGTCCTCATTTACATTTGGTTCTTCCGATTCCTGCTCCATGTTCTCCGGTTCTTCTTCTATCCCTTCCTGCTCCTGTGGATCTTCTTGCATTTTTGGCTCTTCATTGTCTTCTACCGTGTCTGTTTCTTCCTGACCTGCTTCTGGAACATCCGGTTCTTTTGGTGTTTCTTTCGGATCTTCTTTTGTATCTTCTTCCGGCTCTTTGGATCCTACTGTCTCCTCCTGCTCTTCTTCCCCGTCTGCCACTGTGTCAGTCATTTCTTCTGTGTTTTCTTCTGTTTTTTCTTCGGTCTTCTCTTCTGTCTGTTTCACATCATCTGGCACTTTTTCCATAACATCCGTTTCCAGAGCGATCTTTCCTTCTGTATCCATACCGATCGCATTGTCCGGGATTTCCAGATCATCTTCTGATTCATGGTCGTAATAGAATACAACGTCTTCCAGATCGTCATCCTTTTCACCAAGGTCAAATCTGATATATGGAACTGCCTTTTCTCCCATTGCACTGTCCAGGATCTTCCGGATCGCCTGCTGATCAAAAATGAAATCAGAAGTATTTTCTTTTCCTACTGATGTCCACCAGCTTACATTGGTCCAGTTATACTCATCATTGCTATTTTTATATCCTATATAAAGGGCAACTCCGCCGTTGCTGTAATCACCAGAACCACATGTATAACGCATTGCCGCCGGAACCTGATACGTAGGCAGTGCAAAAATCCCCTTCTCAGTGGTTTTCTCTCCGTCTTCCTGTGTCCAGTAAAGGAATGTCACCTGTTTTGCTTCTGTTATCGCATCATTAAAAGACAATTTTTCAAAATCTGTATTTTCATCAAAAAGAATGATCTGCT
>CAVIPV010000244.1:0-2673 GCA_963644495.1 Prevotella sp.
CCAGCGTATATCCATTGGCATGACCGATCACATTATAGACCTTTGGACCTTCTTCTGATAAATTCAATTTTCTGCTCTGGTAGTTTTCCTTTGGTCCCTCTTCTTTTAAATTTTCTTTTACAAATTCCTGGTATTTTTCACTGTCTTCTATATTTCCATATAAAAGAGAGCCATTTTTATAGACTGCAAATTTCTGGTTGGGCGCCTGGCGGTTCTGCTCATAATAATGTTCCAAATAAGCAGTATCCATTCCTGCCACACAGTATCCTACTATCTTGATGGTATTCAGATCCAGGATACCTCTGCCTACGCACAGTGATTGTCCGTCCCGCATATTCATCCCGGAACCCATAAATTCTTCTGCTGGGATCAAAAGGGGCATTCCTGTTTTGTAAGTGGAAAGCTTCTTATACCAGCCCGCTTTTTCTTTATCCATAAAGCTGATGCCGTAATTTTCCCCTTTTGAGGTATATACGCCGTTGCCATCCAGATCATAGATAGCAATAAAACTGGTTGATTCTGCATTAAACCGAGTCTGGGCATGAGTGTTGAAATAAGAATAAAACCGGAAATTTTTAAGGATCGATCCTTCTCTTAAGGTACCGCATATATAAGAATCATTACTCTGGGCATATAGCTGGGACGGAAAAAATGATGCCTGTTCCAGTTCTTTTACCGATATCTCCACCCGGTCTAAAAGCTGTTCCCCGGTCTGGAAATACCGGTGGGTGGCCATATTATAATTCTGATATGCGCTGACTGTTACCAGATAGCATAAAAAGGCCATGGTCAGAAAGGCCTGAAGGCCTGCGATCATGAAAAGCCATTTTTTAATAGAATTGGTTTTAGGCATGTTTTCCCTCATTTCTTTGAGAATTATTGTGTATTTTTTAACATTTAAACAGTTTTTATTGTCTTTTTCCCTTGCCTTTATATAAAAATATACAACAATCTTTGAAAATGGCAAGTAAAATTTGAATATGGTATTTATAATTTTCCTCAAAAAGTCTATACTTTGGCTACAAGTCAAAACTGTATAAGATCAATTATGAAAGGGGAAACATTATGAAAAAAAGATTTACCGCATGCATGATCGGAGCCACTCTTTTAACAGCAGCACTGACCGGCTGCTCAGGAGGAAAGACTGCTGATGCTCCTGCTTCAAGCGCAGACCAGACCACAGCTTCTGAGGCCGCAAGCACAGAGGCTGCTGCTTCCGGCGACAAGGTATCCATCGAATTATTCCACCAGAAACCTGAGAACGTAGAACTTTACAACACTCTGGTAAATAAGTTCATGGAAGAAAACCCGGATATCCAGGTAAACATTACTCTGGCTGAATCCACTACCACTACACTGATCTCCCGTGTAGCAGCTGGAAACATTCCTCAGTTAGTATCTGTATTCCCATGGAACGCATCTTACAAGGATATGTTTAAA
This sequence comes from Prevotella sp., assembly GCA_963644495.1. Classification (GTDB taxonomy): domain Bacteria; phylum Bacillota; class Clostridia; order Lachnospirales; family Lachnospiraceae; genus Enterocloster. The sequence continues at coordinate 1,441 of CAVIPV010000244.1, forward strand.
GAAGGCCTTTTCATGGATCTGACCGATCAGGACTTTATGAAACGTGTAAATCCATCTGTTCTGGACCGCTGCGAAGTAGACGGAAAGCAGTATTCCCTTCCACTGACCACCAACTCCTTTGGTCTGTACTACAATGTAGATATTTTTGATGAACTGGGACTTACCATTCCAAAGACCATGGATGAAATGTGGGATGTATGCGACAAGTTAGTAGAAGCAGGCATCCAGCCATTCTCCTTCCCGGATAAGAAGGCAGTCCGCATCAACCAGCAGTTTGACCGTATGCTCATCGGCTGCGTAGACCATGACTTCTACACCAAGTGTGACGAGCAGATCAACGGCGACTACAACATCAAAGATGATCCTAATATCCGCAAATATGCAGAGACCATCTTAAAACTGCGTGAATATGCAAATCCTGATTCTTTAGGTTATGATGATGAACCTGCTTATGAAGAATTTACCAGCGGCAAATCCGCTATGTACATTGACGGTTCCTGGGCTGTAACTACTTTCGAGACCATGAATCCAGACCTGAACTTCAACTGCACCGCTATTCCTGCAATTACAACTGATGAATTCTGGACAACCGGTACTGTTGATACTGCTTATGCTATTTCTGCAGACTGCACACCTGAACAGCAGGACGCATGCATCCGCTTCCTTGACTTCCTGGTACGTGAAGATATTGCACAGGAATTCAGCGACGGCGACAAGAACCCAACTCTGATCCAGGGCGTTGAATACAATGTTCCACAGTTAAAAGAGATCAACGGCTACATCGACGAAGGCAGATTTGCTCCTTCTTTAGCAAGTATCTGGACTCAGGATCTTAGAAACAGCCTGGTTGTATCTGTACAGGCTCTGATCTTAGACAAGGATGTAGACACCTTCTTAGACGAATTCCAGTCTTTAGTAGAAGAATACTATACTCCTGCTGAAGCTGAATGATCTTAATCTTTCAATCCTTATGTGCTCCTGGAGTCCCGGGAGCACATTTCTAAAAAACGGAGGCAGCATCATGAAATCAACGAAAAACCGTGATCGCAATATCACACACTTTTTATACATACTACCGAACCTGATCCTGTATTCTCTTCTGTCCATCGTTCCTATCATCCTTGGACTGTACTACAGCTTTACCAACTGGAACGGTATCGGCAAGAAGTATAAATTTGTAGGCTTTAAAAACTATATTAAGATTTTATCTGACAATCGTTTTCAGAAAGCCGT
>CAVIPV010000245.1:0-2627 GCA_963644495.1 Prevotella sp.
TAAAATTTCTCTGTTTTTCATATATAGATCAGCTACATGGCTGAACTGTAACAAAAAGTTTTCCCTGGTATTTCCAGAGGAGTTATCAGGTATATTCCTTCCGGCCGCTGGCATCCGGTATTCCTTCTTCTTCACGGTATTTTGCAACGGTGCGTCTGGAAATGGAGATTCCTTTTTCTGCCAGTTTTTCACCAAGAATGCGGTCACTGTAAGGTTTCTTTTTATTTTCTTCCTCAATGATCTCATGGAGCAGCTGTTTGATCTTGCGGGCTGTCACTTCTTTTGCAGGATCTTCAGACCGCTCAGAAGCAGAGGTGCCTACATTTCTGGAAAAGAAGAAATTCATCGGATATACGCCCCAGGAACACTGGAGATATTTCTTGCTTACAGCCCTGCTGACAGTGGATTCATGGATCCCCAGCGTCTCTGCAATGTCTGCCATACGCAGCGGCTTTAAATAGTTAGGTCCATGAGTAAAAAAGGCTTCCTGGCGCTGTAAAAGCACTCTGGATACGTCCATCATAGTCTTGCTGCGCTGTGTGATGCACTGCTTGACCCATTCTGCCTGGCGGATCTTATTTCCCAGATATTCCTTTAATTCCTGGGAGTCAGGAGCCTGGTTCATCTGACGGTAGTAGCTGTTGACTTCAATGCCCGGATACATGGACTCATTTAATAAAATGTCAAAATGGTCTTTGAATTTCACAATAGTAACATCCGGGATGATATAGCGCAGCTGGTCCCGACTGCTGAAAGAAACGCCTGGTTTTGGATTTAAGGATTTAATGATCTGGCAGTAGCCTGCAGCTTCCCCGGAAGAAAGGTGAAGTGTTCTGGCAATAGCCGGGATCTGGTTTTTCGCTACCATGTCCAGGTGGTCATCGATCAGTGACTCCATGAGAGGCGTGAGCATTTTCTTGCGCTCTAACTGGAGCTTTAAACATTCTTCCAGATTAAAGGCACAGACACCTGCAGGATCTAAGGACTTTAATTCATTTAAAATGCGGTCAATAGTCTCTGTATCTGTTTTAAAATAAGAAGCAATATCTTCCGGCGTTTCTGTAAGGTATCCCCGGTTGTCCAGACTGTCCAGACAGAAGTGGATGATCTCCGTTTCCTGTTCAGAGAAATCTTCGCTGATCAGCTGGGACCAGAGGTAGTCCGCTAATGTTTCCCCTTCATCGGTATTAATGTTCCAGGTGTCTTTAAAATCATAGTCATCATCATTATTCTGACGCTGGTACAGGTAATAATTTTCTTCATTAAAAGAATTAAGCCACTGCTGCTGTTCAATGGACTCTTTCTGATCGGCTCCGGAAGCTGGCTCTACAATGTCGATCACCGGATTTTCCAGTGCAAGATCATTCACATATGTATTTAATTCCTGAGATGTCATCTGAAGGATCTCTGCAGACTGGATCATGCGCTGTGACAATACCTGTGACTGTTTGACCTGTAGTTTCAGATCCATGGTAGTTCCCCCTCTTTTTCTGTGGTGCGTAAATAAACAAACGTGTAAACTGGTGTCGAAACGCTCTTTATAGTATAACACAAATCCGAAACTGCTACAATGGCGGGGATCTTTGCAAAAATACATAAAAAAGCTGCTTTATGATCCGGCTCCAGAGAGGAGAAGGATGGGATCAAAAGCAGCTTTCATATCATATTAAAAAGTGAATCGTTTAAAAAGTGGATAGCAGATCTATGCCAACAGGAGCAGGTTATTAACCGTGAATGTCATAGTCTACATAAAGGATACCATCATTGGTCCTCCAGTTAACGGTAAATTCAGAACCGATCCGGTTGCCTGCGTCTATTGTCATTTTTGTGATAAATGGCTTCGGGCATGTGAGATTCCAGGTATTGGAGATTGCGATCTCATAATGAGTGGTAGGTGTCAGGCCTTCGCATCCTGCAATGATCTGGCGGTAAGCGTTCAGATACCAGTCATCTACAGGTCCAACGGTAGAGCCGTCAGGTCTTATTGCCATTCCGGTTGTAGGATCAACATAATAGTAAGAGTCGATCAGACCATTGGCATCAAAATGACCATATAAAATCTCACGGTTTACAGCACGTTTTCCTGTATCTGCTCCGTCCTGAGCGATATAAAAATGTTCTGTATCTTCATCGTCGAATTTCCACCATCCGACATCAAGGAAACCATCTTTATCAAAGTGGTAGAGATCTCCATTAATTGTTTCATAGTTATTTGTAGTATAGCTTCCATCATCGTGGATGTATTTCCACTGCCAGGTCTCTGTGCCCTGTTTTTCCCAGCCTGCATAGGAAGGGAATACACACATAAGGCTCATCATAGCTGCGGCTGCTGCAACAACAAATTTCTTTTTCATAACTCATCCTTCTTTCCTGTTAGTGAAGAGGTCTGATTCCCCTTGCATTTTGTAAAAATGTTCTATTTCATGGTACAATATATGGTTTTAAAATGCAAGAATTATTATGAAAGTAAATAAAAAATGTTACCGGAATTTAAGGCCGTTGTGGATGTTTCTTTTATGATTTTTTGGCACTTGGGGCTAGTCACTGTCCGGACAGCTTGATACAATAAAAGTATTATATGATACCAGGGTCAAAAGGTCTAAAATCCGACGCAAGCTTGCTTGCAG
>CAVIPV010000246.1:0-2611 GCA_963644495.1 Prevotella sp.
AGTCTTTGATTAATGAGGAGGATGAAAGAAATGGCAGATTTAGGAAAAGAGATCGGCTGGGATGATGCGATCGAGAATGAAGGGACTGAGTTTGAGCCCCTTCCAGAAGGAACTTATGAATTTACGGTGGTATCCATGGAGCGTGCCCATTTTGGAGGAAGCGAGAAGATGGCGCCGTGCAACATGGCAAACCTGGATCTTCTGATCAAGGACAAGGACGGCAAGGAACACCATGTATTTGACAGTTTGTATCTGAACTCAAAGGCAGAATGGAGACTGAGCCAGTTCTTCTTATGCATTGGACAGAAGAAAAAAGGAGAGGCGCTGCGGCCTAACTGGAATGAAGTGCCATGCTCTACCGGCAAGGTGGAAGTCACGATCAATGAATACGTGGACAAGAACGGCAATAAGCGCAGGAATAACCGTGTCAGCCGTTATCTGGAGTATAAACCAAAGCAGTTTAAGGCGGGTGAGTTCTAAATGGAATTAAGACCGTATCAGTCAGAAGCGAAAGCAGCGGTATTCGAGCAGTGGGATAAGGGAGCTTTAAAGACCCTTGTGGTACTGCCGACCGGCTGTGGAAAGACCATTGTGTTTGCAAAGGTTGCAGAAGACTGTGTGCGTCAGGGATACAGGGTACTGATCCTGGCGCACCGGGGCGAACTACTGGAACAGGCTGCAGATAAGATCAAGAAGAGCACGAACCTGGGATGCGCGACAGAAAAGGCAGAACAGACCTGTCTGGGGAGCTGGTTTCGGATCACAGTAGGCTCTGTGCAGTCCATGCAGCGTGAAAAGAGACTGTCCCAGTTTTCAGAGGATTATTTCAATGTGATCATCATTGATGAGGCCCACCACTGCATATCAGACGGATACCAGAAGGTGCTGCAGCATTTCCCGGCAGCTAAAGTCCTGGGAGTGACTGCAACACCGGACCGTGGCGATATGCGCAACCTGGGAGAATTTTTTGAAAGCCTGGCTTATGAATATACCCTTCCGAAAGCAATCCGGGAGGGTTATTTATCCCCGATCAAAGCCATGACGATCCCGCTACAGCTGGATCTGTCCGGGGTATCTATTCAGTCCGGTGATTTTAAAGCCGGTGACATTGCAACAGCCCTGGATCCGTATCTGCACCAGATCGCCGATGAGATGATGAAATACTGCAGGGACAGAAAAACGGTCGTGTTTCTTCCGCTGGTAAAGACCAGCCAGAAGTTCAAAGAAATCTTGAATGAAAAAGGTTTTAAGGCGGCAGAGGTCAATGGTGAGAGCAAAGACCGTGCAGAAGTCCTGGAGGCCTTTGATAAAGGGGAATACAACGTTCTGTGCAATTCCATGCTGCTGACGGAAGGCTGGGACTGCCCATCGGTTAATTGTGTGATCGTGCTGCGGCCCACAAAAGTACGCAGCCTTTACAGCCAGATGGTAGGACGCGGGACCAGACTGTATGAGGGAAAGGATCATCTGCTGCTTTTAGACTTCCTCTGGCATACAGAACGCCATGAGCTCTGTCATCCGGCGGATCTGATCTGTGAGAAGAAGGAAGTAGCCCAGAAGATGACGGAAAACCTGGAAGAAACAGCAGGCTGCCCTATCAATCTGGAAGAAGCGGAAAGGAAAGCTTCGGAAGATGTGATCGCAGAAAGGGAAGAGTCTCTGGCAAAACAGCTGCAGGAGATGCGTACCAGAAAGAAAAAGCTGGTAGATCCGTTGCAGTTTGAAATGAGCATACAGGCGGAAGATCTGTCTGGTTATGTTCCGGCTTTTGGCTGGGAAATGGCACCGCCTTCTGATAAACAAAAACAGGAACTGGAAAAGAGGGGGATCCTCCCGGACGAGATCGACAATGCAGGAAAGGCCAACCTGATCCTGGACCGCCTGCATAAACGGCAGGAGGAAGGACTTACCACACCTAAGCAGATCCGATGCCTGGAAAAATATGGTTTCCAGCATGTAGGAACATGGACGTTTGAAGCTGGAAAAAACATGATCGACCGGATTGCTGCGTGTGGATGGAGAGGAGCGCCAAAAGGCGTAGATCCAAGAAGTTATGTACCTGAAAGTTAAGGAGTAAATAGGAAATGGAAAGAAGCCAGTATGACCTGTTGGAGGTCTTAGATCATATAGAACCGGCTGAACTGGATTATCAGCAGTGGTTGAATATCGGCATGGCCCTGGGCCTGGAAGGATACAGCGTGGATGTATGGGACAACTGGAGCCGAAGAGATCCCGGCAGGTATCATCCTGGGGAATGTCAGAGAAAATGGAAGGGATTTAGAGGAAACGGTTCCCCTGTGACCGGCGGGACGATCGTTCAGTATGCCAGGGAACAGGGCTGGACACCGCCCTATGATCCGGGACATGCCCTGGGCTGGGAAGATACCATTTCCAGTGAGGAAGGCGTGTTTATTGACCGGAACTGGGTAGAGGGAAAAGAAGTACGGGAGCCAGCCCGTTTTGATCCGGCCAAGGAATTGATCCGGTATCTGGAGACTCTGTTTGAAGCAGGGGAGAATGTAGGCTATGTGGTAAAGAGCTGGCAGAAGGATGATAAATGGCTCCCCGCAGATAAGGGATCCTTTGACCGCACTGCAGGACAGCTGATAGA
>CAVIPV010000247.1:0-2603 GCA_963644495.1 Prevotella sp.
GGACTGGGATCTACGGCCATTGCAGCCGTTGGCCTTGCAAATAAAGTGTTTTTCGTGTTTTCCCTGCTGGTTTTCGGGATCGTCAGCGGCGGCGGTATTTTAGCAGCCCAGTTCTGGGGCAGCGGTGATGTGAAAAATATCAGGAAAGTGTTAGGCCTTTGCGTGATGCTTGCCATGGCGGGAGCATTATTTTTTGTGATACCGGCTCTTACTGATCCTAAGATGGTCATGAGGATCTTTACCACCAGTGAAGGAAGTATTGAACTGGGGGCAAGATATCTTCGGATCGTAGCTTTGAGCTATCCCTTTATTGCTCTTACCAATGTATATGTGGCAATGCTTCGGGCAACCAATAAGGTAGTATTTCCGGTGATCTGCAGTTGCATTGCCATTGGTATCAATATCTGCTTAAACTACGTGCTTATTTTTGGAAAATTTGGCGCGCCTACCATGGGCGTAGCAGGTGCGGCCTGTGCGACACTTACTGCCAGATGCATTGAAATGACTTTGATACTTTGCTATGTATATGGAAAGAAACTTTCACTGGCCTGCGGTCCAAAGGGGATGTTTGGCTGGTCTAAAACATTTATCTTCCGTTTTATAGAAACATCTGCCCCAGTCATTGCAAACGAGTTTATGTGGGGATTGGGAACTACCATGTATTCCCTGGCATACGGACGTATGAGCGATGACGCAGTGGCAGCCATTACCATTGCAACCACCATTCAGGACATTGCGGTGGTATTGTTCCAGGGCTTAAGCGCAGCTACAGCGGTTATCCTTGGAAATGAGCTTGGCGCAGGAAAGTTAAAGCGGGCGGAAAAATATGCCACCCAGTTTTTTATCCTGCAGTTTATTGTGACCATAACAGCAGGAGTGTGCCTGGTACTGGAAAGATGGAAGATCATCAGTATTTACAGCATTACCCCGGAAGTAGCCATGGATGTAAGCCGGTGCCTGCTGGTATTTGTTGCTTATATGCCTGCAAAGATGTTTAACTATGTAAATATCGTAGGTGTACTGCGAAGCGGTGGTGATACCAGGATGTGTCTGTTCCTGGATACAAGTGGTGTATGGTGCATCGGAGTTCCACTGGCATTTTTAGGCGCGCTGGTGTGGCATCTGCCTATTTACTGGGTCTATGCCCTTGTTATGTCAGAAGAGGTTTATAAGATGATCCTGGGCTACATACGCTACCGTCAGAAGAAATGGCTTAAAAATCTGGCGATCCAGGTCTGATGCGGATCAGATTTGCATTGATTTTCTCTCATATTTGCATTGATTTTCTCTCATTTTTTCTTGCCAGATAAAAAAAATCGTGTTAGTATAGAAAAGATGTAATATCAGAGATGATATGTTAAACTTTTGTAAACGAAAGAAAGAAGAAATAAAGAAAGGGTGTTATACCAATGTCAGGACATTCAAAATTTGCCAATATCAAACACAAAAAGGAGCGTAACGACGCTGCTAAAGGTAAGATCTTTACTGTGATCGGTAGAGAGTTAGCAGTAGCTGTAAAAGAGGGCGGACCAGACCCAGCTAACAACAGCAAGCTTCGTGATGTTATTGCAAAGGCAAAAGCAAACAACATGCCAAACGATACCATTGACCGTGGAATCAAGAAGGCAGCAGGCGATGCAGCTTCCGTAAACTACGAGACACTTACATACGAAGGCTACGGCCCAAGCGGTGTTGCTATTATCGTAGATACTCTGACAGACAATAAGAACCGTACCGCAGCAAATGTAAGAAGCGCATTTACAAAGGGCGGCGGCAACGTAGGAACTCCAGGAAGCGTTTCCTATATGTTCGATAAGAAAGGCCAGATCATCATCGACAAGGAAGAGTGCGAAATGGACGCTGACGAACTGATGATGGCTGCATTAGATGCAGGCGCTGAGGACTTCTCTGAGGAAGAAGACAGCTACGAAGTAATTACTGCACCAGATGATTTCAGCGCAGTACGCGAAGCATTAGAAGCATTAAAGATCCCGATGATGGAAGCAGATGTTACCATGATCCCGCAGACCTGGGTAGAGCTTTCTGATGAAGATGACATCAAGAAATTAAACCGTATCTTGGATCTGTTAGATGAGGATGATGACGTTCAGGCTGTATATCATAACTGGGATGAGTAATTAGAAACGCTTTGTCTACAAAAGACAAGCGGATATAAGTCCCCAGGACATGTAAAACTCTTTCCTGCCGCAGGCATTTGGCGGCGGGAAAGGGTTTTTTGCGCCTGTGGCTGCACTTGACAAGGGCTTGATTTTCCTATATAATACACAGAATGTGTGGGGTATTTTAAGCGATACGGAAGACATTTTTCGTGAAACGAAAACCGGGACATGAAAAGTGCAGATAACGCATAGATTACAGTGGACGAACACAAAAGTGCCCAGATGTAAATTGTAAAAGGAAGGAAGCAGGAAAAATGGCAGATAAGAAACACATTTTGACATATGCCGGACTGAAGCAGTACGAGGATGAGCTGCAGAACCTGAAGGTAGTCAGAAGAAAAGAAGTAGCTCAGAAAATCAAAGAGGCAAGAGAGCAGGGAGACCTTTCTGAGAATGCTGAGTACGATGCAGCAAAAGACGAGC
>CAVIPV010000248.1:0-2570 GCA_963644495.1 Prevotella sp.
TTTATGATACCAGGGTCAAAAGGTCTAAAATCCGACGCAAGCTTGCTTGCAGGAGGAGTTTTGACCTTGGGACCCGCCAAAAACATGAGTAAGAAGCCATTTTTTGAAGAAAAATGAGCGGATTACGAATGTTTTTAGAATTGCGAGAGTGCAAAGCACGTAGCAATTCGGTATCAGAGGGGGCAAAATACCTTTTGACCCCAACATCATGTGTATTAATAGAATAAAGTCATAAATAAGAGCCACCGGAAGAAGTGCAAAAGCTTTTTTTCAGTGGCTTTTTGTTGTAAAATGCGGTTTAATGCTGCTGTCGGTACTCCGGAGCATTGAAAAATTCAAAAAAATTAGCACTCACCTCTTGACAGTGCTAATAATAAGTGTTATATTACAGCTAGAACAAAGGAAGGGGAACAGAAAGGAACCGGAAAGCAAGATGCAAAAGGTTCCGGAAGGTTTCCTAAACATCCCCGGTTCCAAAAGACAACACATGAAACAAGACATAGAGAGTATAGGAAAAGGAGAGATGACTTATGTTAATGCCTAGTATTTTTGGAGAAGATTTATTTGATAGTTTTATGAGAGATTTCCCATTTTTTGATGACAGCGCAGAAAAGGATGTTGAAAAGAAGTTATATGGCCGCAGAGGTAAGAACCTGATGAAGACTGATATCAAGGAGACCGAAGGCGGATATGAACTGGAAATGGATCTGCCTGGATTTACAAAAGATGAGATCAAGGTATCACTGGAAAATGGTTATATGACCATCAGCGCAGCCAAGGGACTAGATAAAGACGAGCAGGATAAGAAATCCGGCCGTTACATCCGCAGAGAGCGTTATGCAGGATCCTGTGAGAGAAGCTTCTATGTAGGTGAAGATATCACAGAAGAAGATATCAAGGGCGAGTTCAAACATGGTATCCTGAAACTGTTTGTTCCGAAGAAAGAAGCAAAACCGGCAGTAGAGCAGAAAAAGTATGTTTCTATTGAAGGTTAATGGGAACAGGGAGCGAAAGCTGATTAATGAAATAAGGTCATAAATAGAGCCACTGGAAGGAGTGTAAGAGCTTTTTCCGGTGGCTTTTTGTTGCCATGCATATCGAGGAGGCGCCAGTGACGCGTCCGCTGATGGTTATGCATATGGGGATTACGCCCGAAAGTATTGTGCCGATAAAATAGCAGAAAATTTGGCAATATAAGGATTTTTGCTGTCAGCATAGTGAATGATCCCGTATTCAATACAGGGACTTTCTTTGATCTGTGCATGATGCAGGGAGGAACATACTGGGCCAGAAAGTACGTATCCCGGCAAAATACCAACACCGTATCCGCTTAAGACAAGTGTGATAACTGCAGCAGCATCTTCCTGACGGACAATGTGCATGGACCTTGCCTTTCTGGTGAGAAATTTTTCAATAGCATCATCAGGCTGCAGGGGGATATTTTTTGAATACAGGGCGATCAGCGGGTATGGGCTCAGATCTTCCAGGGATATCTCTTTTTCAGAAGAAAATGCCGCATATTCATGGGAAAAAATGGCACAGCTTCGGCAGGGATATAGAGAGGTAAAACAAAGATCTTCCTGACCACGTATCATATCTTTCGTGCCCAGCGCAAGATCAAGATGATCCTCTTTTAACATGCGAAGCTGCTGCGTAAGATCCGTAATGATGATGCGGGGCTCCACACAGGGAAATGCTTCTCTCAGTCGGGAGAGCGGTCCTGACAAAGAGGAAGCTTCCTGAGAGGTAATACAGCCGATGCGCAAAAAGGTATGTTTATTGTTCCGGATATCATTTACATGTGAAAATGCGGCATCGATCTTCAGCATGATCTCCCGTGCATCCTGATAAAAGGCTTCTCCTTCTAAGGTAAGCTGAACAGATCTGCTGTCTCTTTGAAACAGCTGGACTCCAAGTTCTGCCTCTAATTTTTGTATATGATGTGTTACTGTAGGCGGTGTTAGATAAAGTTCCTCAGCCGCTCTGGCAAAATTCAGTCGTTCTGCAACACGAAGAAAGCATTTTAATTCCTGGGTATTCATTGATAATGACTCCTTAAAAATGACTTTATAGAAGTATATCATTCGATGATATCGAATGCAATTAAGAAATCACAAATTTACAAAGGCTTACACCTTGCGTATAATATAAAACGCAAAGCAGAGAACACAAAGGAGATATCGTTATGAGTGAGTATATTGCAAATGCCGGACAGACTTATTTTCCGATCCAGGAAAATATAAATGTTGATTTTATACCATTTAAACATCCGGCAAAGCCAGATCCGCTTTTAAAACCACTGGAACTTTCTGAAGAATATCTGGAAAAAGGTTTTGTTCTTTCTTCCCAGAAACAGCATTTTCTTCCAGGAGTGACGGCAGAAATGCTGGACTGGTTCTGGGCCAATATGGAGAAAGGCTATTACCTGTGGGCGCCAGGGTCCCATAAGCGTTTTAGCTGGGTGAAAGCTCCGTCTGCGGTTGGAATGGACAGATCCGTCCATATGATCGCGGAAAGCTGTGCTAAAGGCGTTCCTGTGTTTGGCGGCGACGGGATTCAAGTCCATAGGC
>CAVIPV010000249.1:0-2553 GCA_963644495.1 Prevotella sp.
ACCTGCTGTGATGCCATTTGCTCTCCCTCCTGTCTCCTGCTTATTTTCTGCTCACGACTGCTTTGGCCTGTGCTTCTGCTTTATCCATAGAAGTGCAGGCATCCCGCAGGACAGCAGCGATCTCCCGCAATGAGGATGTGGCTGATGCCAAATCTGCGCTTTGTTCCTGCATAAATTTCACAAATATCCCACCGGCTTTTCCTGACCAGGAGGCAGCTACCGCCTCATTTGCGGTATTGATCACCTTTATGGTCTGGTTCTGGATCTGGTCTGCCGCCTCTTCTAACAGTTTTGCCTGCTTTTTTACCGCCTGGGAATCAAAATTGATGGCTGCCATTACCGCATTCCTCCAAACTTCAGTTTTCCTGCATTCCTGCTTACTGTTTTTTCTGTATCTTCATATACTCCCGCCAGCTCCTTAAGGACCTTTTCATAATTTCCCAACATGGTAATGATCGCCCCGGAGCTTTTCTTTAACTGGCCTGCCACTGCATAGATGTCATCTGCACTTTCCCCTGCATAGGAATCCTGGAGTTTGCGAAAATGGGCATACGTGGCGTCTGCATTTGCTGCAATGGACTTTTTTATGGAAGTGATCTCCCCTACTGCCCGCAGCAGCTCCTCTGTGTTGATCCGGCTGGTTCCATCTCCTGCCATGTGCCACCTCCTGTTACTTTTAATGTTCTCTCGTAATCTCTCTGATACCGGACCGCTGCCTGCTTTGCGCTGCCGCGATCCTAACCTTATCCCTTCGCCGCAGCCTGGATCTGACTGCTGATCTCTTCTTCTGCCTGCTCCAGTTCATCTGCAATCCACAAAAGGCCTTCTGCCACCTCTGCGTACTGGTCTGCCATTTCATTAAGGGCGGCCCGGTCCTTCTGATAATTCTGCAGAAAACGGTCTTTTACTTCACTGCTCCAGGTACTGCTAAGACCTTCAATGGCAGCCTGGAACCGCTTTAACTCTTTTCGTATATCAGAAGCCGAGGTTTCCACCTTTTTTGCAGTAGAACGCAGCATATCCGGATCCATTTCCATTTTATTTCCTGCCATGCTCTCCTCCTGTTTCTATCTATGTCCTATAGGAGTCTTCCTGTAAATGACCAAAGTTCTTATACCATGACCACCCGGCTGCCATTTTTGATCCCCACTTCCCGGAAAGTCTCATTATCCTGGATCAGACCTTCCAGTTCCACAGAACCGAAAACAATGTTATCCACTCCCGCAAACAGGTCATGGCCTTCTAATTCTGCGATCTGCTTCATGATCTGCTGCTTTGCCGTACCGATCTTCATGCGGTCATCTAACATAAATTCATAGGTTTTGGCATTTCCCGGTATCTCGATCTCTAAATGGATCTTACTCATGTTCCCCCTCCTTTACAAAAGGCGTCATAAAGAGTACTGCTTTTCCTTCCCATTCTGTAAACGCAGCTCCCGCTGGGTAGGTCCTGCTGCGCTCAGAAGGTGTTACCTCATATTCAAAAATACCCTGTTCATCAAAAGCTCCACCAAGGTGGATCCCCCGTTTCCACCCGCCAAACAGGCGAATTGCCCTGTAGCCTGCCAGCTCTTCATATTCTCTTGGAGACAGCGCCATAAAGAAATGCAGCTTGTGTTCCATTCCTTTTTCAAAAACTGTTTCAAGAACTTCACTTACGTCAAAGTCTTCACTGTACACTGCTTCCATAAATTCAGACCCACTGTTGATCAGAAGGACCATGCGTTTGTAGTCCTTTAAGGCTTCTTTCACGGAATTTCCTGTCTGCCTTGCCTCATAGACCAGCTCATTTCGCTCCCCTAACTGAGGCAGAAGCACATTTTCCATAAAATGGTAAAGTTCCTCTTTGTCTGTCATATAGCCGTCCAGATCATTTTCCCTGAAAAATCCTTCCAATTCCCTTAAGCAGCCGTCAAACACATAAACCTCTGCTCCTTTTTTCTTCATCTGCAAGGCTGTATATTTTAAGAAATTGGTCTTTCCTGTTTTCCCGGAACCGCAAATGGTAAAACACAAGGTCTGGTCCAGATCACAGGTCAGGAAATTTCCCTCTTCTGCCCCCATTACAAAGGTACTGTCTGGGAAATTTGGGAAATTGCTCTGATCCAGAAACTCTCTGCCATCGATCATTGTCAGATCCGTTCCCAGCTTTCTGGCCCCGGAGACGCCATTTTCTGTTAAAGTCTTTAATTTTTCCCGGATCGTAAGCATCATGCTTTCCCCCTTGGATGCCTTAACAGGAAGTGCAGCCTGAAATTCCAGAGGACTGCCCTCTTTGATCAGGCCTCTGCCTGTGGTCCGGTCATCCGGAAGAATCTCAGAACGCATGCCGATAACGCTGTCATATTCAAACCGGTCTGCCAGCTGTAAGCCGATACCTTTGGTAATGTTTTGCAGAATGCGGCTTCGGATATCACCGGAATTATTGCAGGTGAGGATAAGATAAATGCCATAACTTGCACCTTCCCTTGAAAGCTGGATCAGCGTGCTCTCATACTGCTCATAACTGTCAAAAAAGGCCGGATAATTATCAATGACCAGAAATACTGCCGGT
>CAVIPV010000250.1:0-2513 GCA_963644495.1 Prevotella sp.
TATTTCTTACCGGCAAAATGCAGCCGGTTTAAGATCTGGTTTCTGTATGTGATGAATTTCTCAGAAGAACGGTCTCTTGGGAAATCTTCTTCTATTTTAATATCTGCAATGATCCTTCCCGGGTTGGCGTCCATTACGATCACCCTGGTTCCCATATAAATGGCTTCATCTACATCATGGGTGACCATAAGAGCCAGCTGCTTCTGTTCCTTCCACATGGCAAGGATCTCATCCTGCATGTTCATGCGGGTAAATGCATCTAAGGCCCCTAAAGGCTCATCTAAAAGTAATATCTCCGGCTGACTGATCAGCGTCCGGACCAATGCCACTCTCTGTGCCATTCCCCCGGAAAGCTGTCCCGGATAATCATCCCGGAAAGATTCCAGCCCGATCACATTAAGCATATGTTTTAATTTTTCTTTTCCGTCTTCTGCCTTTAACTTTCCCTGCATCTTTAAAGGAAAAGCAATATTTTTCTCTACAGTAAGCCACGGAAACAGCGTCGGCTTCTGAAAGACCATTCCCCGCTGTGGTGACGGCCCGGTGACCTCTTTCCCGTTTACTGTCACTTTTCCAAGCGTTGGCTGGATCAGTCCTGCAACCAGCCTTAATATAGTAGACTTACCGCAGCCGGATGGCCCTACCAGACTGATAAACTCACCGCTTTCCATTTCCAGATTGATACGATCCAATGCATGGGTGACTTCATCATTTTCTACTTTTGCAAAACTTTTTGAGATCTGTTCTAATTTTAAGAATATCTTACTGTTATCACCCATAGTTTTTCACCGCTCCATTCTGCCATCTGAGCACATGACGTTTTATCCGGTCCAGTATTTTTGTCACAACAGTGAAGATAAAACAGATCACAAACAGTGCTGCGAACATCTTGTCATAACTTGCCCAGGATTTACTCCAGTTCATATACCATCCAAGTCCGGATTTTACACCTAACATCTCAGCGATCATGATCGCTGTACAGGAACTGCTCATTGCCTGGGTACAGCCCTGTAAAATAGAAGGCATGGCATGAGGCAGTGCCACCTGAAAGATCAGCTGTCTTTCACTGGCGCCTAAGGTACGGGCTGCTTCAAAATAGTCCCGGTCCACATTGGCAATGCCGGTCATAGACGCAACGGTCACTGCAAACCAGGAGCCAAGGGCAATGATAAATACCGCCCCGCCAAATAAAGAAGAGGCAATGACCATCATAATCGGGATCCAGGTAGATGTAGGGATGGGACCTAAAAATTTGATCACAGGATCCACCCAGTAACGGGCCTTTTCTGAATATCCGCAGATAATACCTGTTACAAGCCCTGTACTCACTCCCAGAAAATAGCCTAAAAACAATAGTCCCAGTGTATGTACGGTACAGTCTAAGATTATTGCACGGTCAGTCCAGGCTGCATTTAAGATAAAATTCATACATGGCACAAAGGGCTGCGTCAGTACTCCTGTTTTTAGGGTCAGATAATCATAACCTGCAAGCAGTAAAAACAATGCGGACCATAACGGCGCCCTGTATCGGAATTTCTCATACAGACGCTTATCTCCTTTTACATGTTGGATACCGGCTGCTATACCATACCCGTTATAAAAAATCATCATCAGTATAAGAAATCCCAGATAAGTATATGGGTTCCGGTTCATACTGTTATCCGATATCAGCACATACTCTGAAACAGCGATAAGTCCGCAGACTTCCGGAAGAAGCAGTATCACTTTTTCCAGAAGACGTTCTGTCCCCGTCTTTTCTTTTGTTTCCAGTTCACGCAGTTCCTGACGGGTCAGCCCGCTTTTCTTTTGCATATCTATTTCTACACTCTCCCCCATAGTTTCCCCCTGTAAACTTTTTTCGCATCTCCTGCTGTGTGTTATCATTTTATCGGGCGGAAGGGAATTTGTCCAATTGCTTTCTTCTGAAAATTTTATTGATTTATTGATAAAATCTATAAATAAAACAAATACAAAAACTGCCGCTGGCAGTTTCTTTCTGATAGCAAAAACAAAAAACCGCAGAAACAGGATCATCTCCTGCCTCTGCGGGCCAGAATTCTTATTTATTCTATTTTTGCCTTATTCTATTATGCTACTGCTTTTTTTCTCTCAGTTACAAATCTCTTGTAAAGAGGAACTGCAATAAACAGGATAGAGATAATAAGCAGTACCAGACTGATCGGTCTTGTTACGAAGATGGACCAGGAACCGTCTGAAAGTACCATACTCTGCAGGTAGTTCTTTTCCATCATGGAACCGAGTACCATGGCAAGTATCAGCGGCGACTGAGGCAGCTTGAACTTGTTCATGAAATATCCGACAGCTGCAAATACGATCATTACCCAGATGTTGAATACGCTGTTGCTTACTGCGAATGCACCGGTCACACAAAGCACCAGTACCAGACCACTTAAGATCTCACGCTTTAACAAAAGGATCTTGCCTGCTAAGAAGTTGCAGAATGCAAGTCCCATAGGCAGCATGAAGATATTCGCAACCAGGAATCCAACTAC
>CAVIPV010000251.1:0-2511 GCA_963644495.1 Prevotella sp.
TTCTACATCTTGCTTACCTGTTTAATAACCTGGTGTGCTCCGGTTGCTGCCAAGCCGGATACAATGCCAATAGCAGCCGCGTTGATTACATCTGTTGCTGGAAACTCTGGCATAAGATACATACCGGCTACTCCCAGAATACCTCCGGTTACGCCGCATACTACTGGGATAACCTCATCCTTGACCTTAGTAGTTGCCTTGCAAGCCATGCCGCACAGGTAACAAATTGCTGTGATTGCTGCTACACTTCCAATTCCAAAATCCATAGATCTATACCTCCTGTTCTGCTGGCTCATAGGGAAGAGCCAGGCATCTGTTATAAAGGTCTTCTCCGGTCCCGTTTCCGCCTAATGCTTTGTACGGGCTAAACATATATTCCAGATTATCCCTATCTTCTAATGTACAATACTTTCTTTTCAGGTAGAACGTACATGCCTGGTAGATCCGATCATGAAGCAAGGCAAGGACTGCAGCGTTGATAGCCTGTGTCTTTACCTGTTCTTTCTTAAATCGTCCCGCTAATCTATGATATGCTGCAGCCAGGACACCGGAGATAGCTGCAAAAAGCCACGCAACCCAGTGCGCGGCTATGTACTGTGTGATTGGTTCCATTGAAACTTATTCCTCCGTGATCAGATCTTCGCACTCTAGATCAATTAAAACCTGCTTTACCTGAGGCTTAATCTTCTCAGGAACCTGTGCGTAGGTTTTCTTTCCCTTAACGATAAGGGTTGCATAAATAACTGCCATGGTCTCGACCTCCTTTCGCAGTATTAAGAAAAGCAATAGCCTAAGCATTTAACAAGGCCTCGACCTCTGCTTTAATCTTTTCTGGTACTTCATCAATAGTTTTCTTTCCCTTGCGAACTAAATCTGCGTATACTGCTACGATATAACTTGCCATAGTTAAGCCTCCTTTGATTCATAAAGTTCAGTCAATGCCAGCTGCGTATTTGTAACTTCATCCGCCAGTGACAGATTAGTTTCATACTGCTCGGTAAGAGCTAACTGGGCTTCGGTAAGCTGCGTTTCCAAATCTGTTACTCTGTTCTGCAGCTTTCCAATATCGGATTCTGGCAGATAAGAAAATACTGGCTTTGGATCATCTGGATTAGTTACGTCAATTTTTTCAATAACCGCTCCGTCTGGGATGTCTACGAATATTGACAACAGGCCTTGTGGAGCTTGTTCTTCCCCATACACGATTGACCAGATTTTTCCCGTTGCATCGTAAATTACTAATGCTTTCATTTATATCACCTCTTTCTACTCATAAATTTATGGTATGAATATATTACTGCTTCTTGATGTGAACTCCACGATATACGCCTTTTTACCTATGACATTATCAGGCTTTAAAAGGTTATGCTGTTCCGTCACCTTTACTGCAAAACCCTCGTTTTTAATTTTCTCTGCGAACGCCATCCCAAGAGCTACATCAGTTTCTCCAGTAAATACCCCTCTTCCACTTATCTCAAACATCTTTATGCTCCTTAATAATATCCAACAATTCTGACTAAATGCGAGCCAGCGCTTGTTACTGGCATGACAATATTGTTATATGCAAATTTCGCCGGTCCCGTATTAGGCTGATATCCCATGTTCCCATATACAAAATAATTGTATCCATCGTATCCAGTAAAACTTATCCCATTAATCCAAGCATATGCGGTTACCGAAAGCGGTGTAAATCCGAATCCTGTTTTGGACACATATGGAAGATAAGTTGAACCATTATTCCCTATGTATGTGAATGTCCCACTCCCACCAGTACTAATACTTCCACTCCATGTTGCATATTTTCTTACATTTCCAGCCACTCCAAAAATGGATTTACCATTAAGGATATTTTCAGCAACCAGGTTGCCATCTCCTTTGATAATGATATTGCCCGTCATTTTCTTACCACTACATGATACGGTTTGCTGCGCTGCCTTAGGTGTATATGTTGCCCCACCCATTGTACCCATCGTACCAGTCTGCTTGCTTTTAGGATTGGTGGTATAGAAAGTTTTTCCCGATAATACATCAGCGGCACCAGCATTTCCAGAAAGGGTTAATGTACCCGTTAATGGATTACCATCTTTATCTACGATCACCTTTCCAGACAAGACATCATCTGCTGCAGCCGTGATCACGTCTAAATCAGCGCCTCCGCCGCCGCCAGTCATCAATACTCTTCCCATAGTTACACCCCTTTCAAACCGATCGTAATATCAATTTCTGGCTTTTTATACACTTTAAATGTCACACTACCGTCTGCCGTTGTACCCGTACCAGAAGCAATGATTCCAAATGCTTTCATATATGCCTTCTGGATATCTGCAGAAGCGCCATCTGCAAGCAAACTTACAAAAATAGGATTATCTTCTGCTGTAACGCCTTCTACCGTAACTGTCTGACTGTACGGAGCTGCGCTCCCGGTCCAGCCGCTTGCTGTAAGGGTGACATTAGCCGGTTCACCGTTCATGCGATTGATTGCTTTATTGGTTGCATTGATATCGTTTGCTC
>CAVIPV010000252.1:0-2413 GCA_963644495.1 Prevotella sp.
TCCTCCATATGGTCATTTAAAGGATCATGTTCACTGCCCATATCCTCTTTTGCCCCTTCGATCTCATTAGGCGAAGGCATATCCCCACATCCCAGACGTAGGGAAAGAAAATCCTCATGGGTGCTGCTTTTTTCCCAAAGGCGTCTGGTGTTGGATGTGGTAAATTCCAGAAGTTCCCTGGAAGACGGATACTGCTCCGCCAGTACCAGCCGGTTGTATTCCGTTTTCTTTTTCAGCTTTTCTTCCACCCGGACCATATATTCCAGATATTTGCTGACCCGGTTGGACTCTGACTCTTTTTCTTCTTTTTTGTTATAGGCAGAATTGACCACCGCCCACACAGCCCCGATCCCCGCTGCGCCTAAGGACATGCAGATGCTTCCTGTTCCAAAGCCATCACTGGTCATGGCTGCTGCCAGGGCAATAGGGATCACCATAGTGAAAGAAGGTCCAATGGTAAATATTAACGGCTGCCGTTTCTGCTGCTGTTTTTTAGGGCATTTTTCAATGGAAATGGTCTCCCGGTCCAGATTTAAAAGCTTTCGTGGAGTACGCAGGAAATATACCTCTTCCGCATCTGTAGCTTCCCCGGGCTCATCTTCAAAATGAGGGATCTCCACTGCCTTTAGGTCACGGATCTTACACTGTCCATCAGGATTGTTGATCGCCAGAAGATGATTCAGATACACGATCTTAAGACCTACCACATAGATAATGTCGCCGTAATGCAGTTTCGTTCTCTCTGTTACCAGTCTGCCATTTAAGAACGTACCATTTACACTGTTTTTATCGGTTATGTAGGCAGCTCCTGACTCAAAAGTGATCTCTGCATGGCTTCCCGTCACAAAACGGTTTTTGTATACAATGTTACAAAGGTCATCACTGCCGATCTCCAGCTTGAAAATACTGCCTTCTTTTATCATGTATTTTCCAAAATTTACATTTTCCTTCTGGACCTGGTCGATCTTAACGGAAAAATACAGGTCTGTTTTGGTCACCATTCCCTCGATCACAGTGCCGTCTTCCAGATCTGCGCTTTCCACCGGGTCTCCCTTTAAGATCAGGGAATACCGGGGAGATCTTCGCAGTTTCCAGTGTCCGTCCCAGACTTCTGCGTTTAGCACCAGTTCTTCTTTTAAACCGCTGACATAGGGACGTATGACAATAGGAAAATTGCGGTTATCTACATTGGGAAAATAGTTTTCCGAAAAGCCATTTTCAAAGAAAACGGTCATAAGTAATGCCATAAACTTCCTCCTTTAATATGTGTTGTCAAGAATACTTGCAGTCACTTCTTCCAGGGGCTCCTCATAAGAAGGTTTCATGGTCGCATAAACAGCAATCAGATATTCCCCTTCTAAAGGAAGCATCATTATGGAGGTAGATGCCATAACACCTTCCTCCTGGTCCGTAATACTGCTTATATCAAAGGAAATATATTCGCTGCAGTAAACGGCCCGGCCAGAACTGGTGTCCATCTTATATATCTGACTGTCATTGACCCCCAGTGTGTATTCTTCCATCACATGTATAAGATCCGTAGGATCTGTACTTTCTGTCATGTAATTCATGTCATCCTGAGTGCCTCCTAACACATAAACGAAAGAAAAATCTCCCTTTTCCACACTGCCGTATTTTAAATAGACGCCGCCGTCTGAATAGGCTTCTTCAAAGCTTTCCGGGTAAAATACATCGTGGCCTAACACCTGTTTTGCGGCCATAAGGTCACAGTCAGTGCCAAATACACCGCCCTTTTTGCCTCCTGAAAACAGTACCAGACAGATAACAAGTACCGCTGCCACGACCACACCACCGATTGCTAATGGCAGTACAGGAAGCTTCTTTCCCGGCTGTATGTCTGCTTTTTCTCTTCCCGGGCGTACTGGTTTTTCTTTCATCGCACTTCTGGCTTCTGCTTTTGCCGTCTCTTTCGCTGCCCTTTTCTCTGCCGCCCGCTCTGCTGCTTCCCGTTTTCTCTCTTCGGCTCTCTCTGCCTCTTCCTGTTTTACCCTGGCTCTTTCCTGGGCTGCACGCTCTCTGGTCTTTTTTTCCTCTTCACGCTTTTCCTGGACCCGGCGCTCTTCTTCACGCCTTACCTCTTCCTGCTTCCTTCTGGCTTCTTCTGCCATTTCCCGTGCTCTTTCGGCTCTGGCTTCTGCTTCTTCGGCCTCCTGTTTTACCCGTCTGGCCTCTTCCTCTGCCTGCCGCCTGGCTTCTTCCTGCTGTTCCTTCTGTCGTCTGGCCTCTTCCTCCAGCCGCCGGATCTCCGCTTCCATTTCCGCCTTTTTCCGGCTCATTTCTTCCCTTCGTTCCTGTTCCGCCTGCTCTTCCTGCTGCTTTTTCCTCTTAGTAGCAAATAAAGCATCCGCTTCGTTTCGATCTGCCATACTCCTTCTCCTCTCTCTTTTCTTCT
>CAVIPV010000253.1:0-2400 GCA_963644495.1 Prevotella sp.
AAGGATATTACCATCATCGTTCCTTTTGATGCCGGCGGCGGAAATGATATCCTGGCACGCATTATCTCTAAAACTGCTATGGAAGGCAAATATTTCAAGGGAGCTAATATTATCGTAGAAAACCAGCCAGGCGGCGGTGGCGCTATTGGACAGGCGTATGTAGCTAAGACTGCTCCTGCAGACGGCTATACTCTGCTGACTTATACAGCATCTGCTATCAGCAACCCGATCTTAAAGCAGGTTCCATTTACAGTAGATGATTTTAAGATCGTTATCTGCCCGAATACAGACCCGGTTGTTATGATCGCGCGTAAGGACGCGCCTTTTAATACAGTTGATGAGATGGTTGAGTACGCAAAAGACAATAAGCTGATCATCAATGACTCCGGTTTTGGTACTTCTACCCATGTAAGAACCCTGGACTGGACCCGGAAGATGAAAGAGCAGAAGGGCATCGATATCCAGTATGACAGTGTACATGTTGACTCCGGTAATGTACAGATCTCTGAGTTAATGGGCGGACATGCAGATCTGACCTGCTTAACAGCTGGTGAGTGTGCAGACGCTATCCTTTCCGGCAATGTAAAGGCTCTTGGTATCATGACAGAAGAGCGCCTGGAAGAACTTCCGGATGTTCCTACTTTCAAAGAGCAGGGATATGATGACTTTATTGACGGTGCTGACAGAGCCATTGCCTGCGCAACCGATGTTCCAGATGATATTTATCAGTACTTATGCTCTGAATTTACAAAGCTTTGCAGCAGCGATGAATTTATCAAGGCTATGAAGGAAGCAAATCTGACTCCTGCATGCGAAAGCGGTGACGAATATCAGGCATTTGTTGATAAGAAGACAGAATTATTTAACAGTCTGAAGGATTACCTCTTGGCAGGTGAGCAGTAAGGATCTTCTGGGAGAGGTCCTGGGAAGACTAGGGCTTCTCTCGTTTGAAGCTTTTAGGCTTTTGAGTTACATGGAGGATAGGATATGAATAAAAACAAGATCATTTCACTGATAAGTCCTACGGCGTTTCTCCTGTTTGGTATCTGGGTAAGATATTCAGCTGCTTCTATGACCAAAAGAGACGCCATGATGCCCATCATCGTTGCCTATGCCATTATTATTGTAAGCATCCTCGACTTTATAACAGAGTGGAGAAAAAAGGATCACAAGGACCGCTTTAAAGGCGTAAACTTTGGACGTGTAGGCGCCTGTATCGCTGCCATGTATGTATATGTATTCCTGATCAAAAAAATCGGCTTCTATCTGGATACATTGTGGCTGACTGCTTTTACTATGTGGGTATTGGATTACAAGAACTACAAAATGCTTGCAGTATCTGCTGTGATCATTACAACGGTAGTATTTGTGGCATTTAATTACCTGTTAAATGTACCGCTGCCAACACTCTGGCTTTAGGAGGAATGAGATATGGGAAATATTTTACTTGGATTGTCACAGCTTGCAAGCCCTTCTGTATTCCTGATGCTGTTTCTGGGAGTTTTGTTAGGATTGACAGTAGGCGCTCTTCCTGGATTAAACGACAGTATCACCATTGCTGTCCTTATCCCTGTTACCTTTGGTATGCCTGCACAGTGGGCTTTCGCTCTTTTAGTAGGTGTTTATGTATCTTCTGCCTGCGGTGGTTCTATCCCTGCAGTTCTTCTGGAGATCCCTGGTACTGCTTCCGCAATGGTAACAGCAGAAGACGGATTTAAGATGCGGCAAAAAGGACGAGGTCTGGAAGCGCTAAGTATCTGTATGACCAGTTCTGTATTTGGCGGACTGAGCAGCTCCCTGGTTTTAATGTTTTTTGCGCCGTTACTTGCTTCTTTTGCTTTAAAGTTTGGACCGCCTGAGTACTTTATGTTAGGTGTGTTAGGTATTGCAACGGTTCTTGGTATGGCGGGGAGAAACAGCTGGAAACATTTCCTGTCTATGGGCTTTGGTCTCTGGCTTTCCTTCATCGGTGTAAGTACATCTACCGGTATGATCCGTTTTACCTTTGGATCCATGAGCCTTATGGACGGTATCCCGCTGGTGCCTCGTATGATCGGCCTGTTTGGTATCCTTTCTGTTCTGAAAATTGCTGAAAAAGTGGGACAGGACTCCGGCGACTGGAACGGAGAAATGGTAGATGAGGCAGAAAAGGAAGTTCATCAGAATGCCGGTGATAAAGTTGCTTTCCCAAGTCTTTCCATGTGCAAAAGGCTGCTTCCTACCTGGCTACGTGCTTCTGTGATCGGAAACCTGTTAGGCTGTATGCCAGGTGCTGGTATGACTATGGCAATCTATACAGCGTATGACGTAGAAAAACGTGTTCATCCGGAAAAGAAGTTTGGTACTGGTATTGAAGAAGGTATCGCGGCTCCTGAAGCAGCAAACAACGCAGTAGTAGCA
>CAVIPV010000254.1:0-2384 GCA_963644495.1 Prevotella sp.
AACGGCTTAACATATCAATGCGCACCGGGAAGTCCTTCATTCTCTGGACAAAGGTATTGTAATGCTGCTGTGCTAAAATGGTAGTCGGCACCAGATACACCACCTGTTTGCTGTCCTGAACTGCTTTAAAAGCAGCACGCAGGGCGATCTCTGTTTTTCCGTAACCAACATCACCGCAGATCAGACGGTCCATGATCTTGCGGCTTTCCATATCCTTTTTCACGGCTTCAATGGCATCTAACTGGTCATCTGTCTCCTCATAAGGGAACAGCTCCTCAAATTCCTTCTGCCACACTGTGTCTTCCCCGTACTGGTAACCATTTTGGGCCTGACGGGCTGCATACAGCTTTACCAGATCTCTTGCGATCTCCTGGACCGCACCTTTGACACGGGTCTTGGTCTTATTCCATTCTGTACCGCCCAGTTTGTTCAGTTTCGGCTTTTTGGCATCTGCCCCCGCGTATTTCTGAATGCTTTCCAGTCTGGTAGCAGGCAGATACAGGTTTCCGCCGTCACCGTATTCAATCTTGATGTAGTCCTTAATAACTTTATCCCGCTCTACTTTTTCAATTCCCTTGTAAATGCCAAGACCATGTTCCTCATGGACTACATAATCACCTACCGCCAGTTCCGAAAAGCTTTGAATAGCTTTTCCCTGATAATTGCTCTTTTTCCGCCGTTTTTTCTTCTTTTCTGTGCCAAACATGTCGCCTTCTGTAATGATGACATATTTGATCAGGGGATATTCAAAACCTCTGTGGATATTTCCATAGGTAACTAAGATCTCACCGGGAGCCGCCTTATGTTCTTCATCTGTTCCGTCAGGACAATAGGCCCGCAGGTCATATTCCCGCAGGTCGCTGGCCAGACGGCTGGCTCTTGTCCTGGAAGCGGACAGTAAGACTACCCGGTAACCTTCTTTTTTCCACCGGGTCAGGTCGCTTATAAGCATGTCAAAGCTGTTTTGATAGGAATTGACATTTCGCACATCAAAACTGAATTTTTCCTTTACCTTCATGCCCGGCAGCTTCTGGTCAAGTCCTGTAAGCATCACTGTATAAGGGCTTTGCACCTTTGCCAGAACCTGGGCACCTGCATAAAGAAATTCTGTCTGTCCCGGAAGAAGATATCCTTTTTCCAGACGGTGGACCATGCTTTCTCTGAACTCCTGCTCTACAATCTCGCCTTTGTCTTTTAATCTTGCCGGTTCATCCAGGCAGATCAGCGTGTCACCTGTGGGGAAATACTCCAGAAATGATACCGTCTCCGGGCAGAAATACCGGATATAAGCGTCTAATCCATCCCTTTTCCAACCTTGTCTGATCCCCTCTGTCAGCTCCTTGATAATGCCCCGGATGCGGGATGCCTCTTCAATCTGATGTCGGCTCCTTAAGGCTGCTTCATATTCTTTTTCTTCTTTTTCCAGCCGCTCTATTCCGGCTTCTAACTGTTTTTTCGTTAAAATGGTCTCCGCCGCCGGATAAATGGTAATTTTTTCCAGCTGTTCCACAGACCTCTGGCTTTCCGCATCGAAGCTGCGAATGGAGTCTACCTCATCATCCCACAGTTCAATACGCACCGGCACTTCCTCTGTCAGCGGGAAAATGTCCACGATGCCGCCCCGGATAGAAAACTGGCCCATGCCGTCTACCTGGGCTGTACGCTCGTATCCCAGCGCTGTCAGCCGTTCCTTCCATTCATCCAGATCCATGATCTGACCATTTTCCACAGTCACTGCCTGCTGCTTTAAAAATACCAGAGGCAGCAGATGATCCATAAGGCCGTCCAGCGTGGTGACTACCACACCTTCCTCATCTTCCATCAGGTGCCGCCACACGGCGATCCGCTGACGGGTCATCAGGTTTCCGTGGATATCCGCACTGTAAAACAGCAGATCCTTTGCCGGGTAAAGCCATACATTTTCCGTAAAACTACGAAAATCATCGTAGATCTCCCTGGCTCTCTGGTCATCATAAGTCACCACCAACTTCCATGGGAATCCCCCGTCTTTTCCCAGCCAGTACATGAGATGCACCTTCTGGGAATCCAGGGTTCCTGTTGCCTGAAGGGGACCTTTCGCCTTTTTTAACGCATCCCGTAGATTTTCATATTCCTGTAATTCCAATAACGGATTTTCCATGTTTTCCCCTTATTATCTCACCTATTTATGACCATTAAACTGGTTCATAGCCGCATCTGGTCCTTCTGCGATCATGACCTCAACTGCCTCTGCCGCATCCTTAAAAGCCTGTTCCATTTTTTCACGGTCTTCCTTAGAGAAACGGCTGAGCACATAATCTGCCAGGTCCATTCTCGGTGGCTTGTCACCTACGCCCACCTTAATGCGTGGGAACTCCTGGGTTCCCAGGTGTGCAATGATATTT
>CAVIPV010000255.1:0-2371 GCA_963644495.1 Prevotella sp.
CGGGATAAAACTTGCTCCGATAATAGGAAATGCGTTTTTCCCAATCATGATCACTTCACTGCTGTCAGAGAATATCTTCAAAAGCTGAGTTGGAAAAAATACAAAGCAGATCACGCCAACCAGCATAAACGCACAGGAAAACAGGTAACTGTCTTTCATGATCTCCCGACATCTTCCATAGCTCTTTGTTGCAAAGTTGAAGCTGAGTACCGGAACAATACAGGTCTGCAGTCCCATAAGGGGGATGAAAAAGAAAGTCTGCATTTTATAATAAAGTCCCAGTACTGTAACTGCAGAATCTGAAAATCCTGCAAGGATCGCATTTAAGATCACAATATAAACCGTATACAGTGCCTGCATGAGAATGGATGCGTAACCATACCAGTAGATCTGTTTTGCATAGGAAAAAATTTTTCTTAGCTCTGGCGGTCTTTTTACTCCTCCAAAAGCGGTGATCACTGCCGCTGCCACCTGACCAGCAACTGTGGCATAAGCAGCTCCTGCAACTCCCATTTCCGGTAAAGGTCCCAGTCCAAAGATCAGAATGGGGTCTAATACAATATTGGTCAATGCCCCCACTGTCTGAGCGATCATAGGCTGGCGCATATTTCCTCTTGACTGGTGGACTTTTGTCCAGTTTCCCTCTAAAAATGCCCCAATACTGCCCACGCAGACGATCCGGCCATAGGTTATGGCATCTGCGATCGCCTCAGGCGTTTTTGCACTGGTTAAAACATAAGGTCGCATAAAGGCAAAAGAAAGCACAGCAAAAATAAGCCATGTTCCAAAAGCAAGGACCATTCCGGTTCCAGCTGCTTCTTCCGCTCTTTGGGTAGATTTTTGCGCATACTGACGGGCCATATAGGTATTAACACCTACTCCGGTTCCTACTGCCAGTGCGATAATGATCAACTGCAGGGGATAAATAACGGACAAAGCGGTCAGCGCATTTCCTGAATACTTTCCCACAAAAAAGCTGTCCACAATATTATACATTGCCTGGATCAACTGCGCTAACATAACTGGCGGCGCGATCTTTAACAATATTTTTGGTATTTTCTCAGTACGGAAAAATTCCGTTTCTTCACCGGGCCTGTTCTTCATAGTATATTTCCTCGTATAAAAAAGCTCCTGAAAAAACTAGTCTTTCAAGGAGCTTAATTTTCCGTATATAATATACCCGATTAAAAACGTTTTGGCAACTGATTTAAAAGTCTACCCTATTATTTATTACTGATACTACTTGCTCGCTGGCTTAAGTGGTCCATAAAAATAAGAGGAAGTTGCTCCGCCGTCAATAAGGAAGGTAGACCCCGTAATAAATGCCCCCTTATCGCTCATCAGAAGTTCTGCTACATTTGCCACCTCATCAGCAGTTCCTGGTCTTCCTGCAGGGCATTTTGCAAACATGTTTTTGTAGAAATCTCCGCGGGGGCCGTTGAATTCATCTATGGCAAGAGGTGTTACGATAATACCAGGGGCAATATCATTTAATCTTGCGCCCCGCTTGCCCCATTCTACAGACTGGGCCATAACACGCTTCTCATTGCAGCTTTTTGCCAGCTGGTATGCATGAAGGGTATCTTTGATATTTTCCGGCTGTAAGATTTCAAGGTTTAACAGCTCTTCTGTGGGTGTTGTGGCAAGTGCTGCGTCTTCTTCTGCTGTAAGCTGGGGCATTCTCCATCCAGACTGGCTGGAAATGGTCACTCCGCAGCCGCCTTTTGCGATCACCTTTCCTACTTCTTCTAATAAAACAGCGGTTCCGTACAGATCCACCTTTAAAATAGCCTCAATGGGTGCCTGGCTTGGTGAAACTCCGGCTCCATTTACAAGCATTTTGATCTCACCATACTCTTTCGCTTTTGCGATCAGTGCCTTAATAGACTCTCTGGAGGAAAGATCCATTTCTACCGGTTCTACATCAAAACCTGCATTGTTCATGATCTGGGCAATGTTCTTTGCGTTATTGATATTTTTATCACCCATAACGATCTTCTTGCCAAAACCCATCCGTCTTGCAATAGCCATGGAGATCTGTCCTGCACCTGTTACGATCATTACATCTTTACTCATCATCTTTTCCTTCTTTCCTAAAATAAATTTCCTAAGTTTAACCTATATTTTTCTGTGCCCAGGAAGCTACTGCAGAACCTGCTTTTGCTGCATCTGCGCCATGGACTGCAATATCTGTTCCAAAGGATGCCCCTTTGCAGATCTTTCTAAGGTCACGTTCACTGTTTCCAAGTCCACTTCCCTCATGTGTCATAAGCGCCATTACTTTTTTCCCTGTAAAATCAAGCTTTTCAAGCTGGGTAAATACAGCTACAGGATAGGTTCCCCACCAGCAGGGACCGCACACAAAAATGTT
>CAVIPV010000256.1:0-2328 GCA_963644495.1 Prevotella sp.
GTCCTAAATGGCTGATATCTTTTCCTTTGTAGAGCACCTGTCCGGAAGTAGGTTCCAGCAGGCGGATAACGGTTCTTGCTGTGGTGGACTTACCGCAGCCGCTCTCTCCTACCAGACTGAAAACTTCACCTTTTTTGATCTCAAAGCTGACATCATTTACAGCGTGTACTACTTTATCTTCTTTTACAAGCTTTCCCTTTTCAAAACGAAGGGACTGCAGGAGGCCTTTTGTAAGGTGGAACTCCTGACATACATTTTTCACTTCAATGAGTGTCTCAGATGTTTCCATTTATGCTTCCTCCTGTTCCTGTGCTTTTTTCTTTAACAGCGGGAAATGACATGCAGCCATATGGCCTGGTCCCACTTCCTGCATCTGGGGCTTCTGATGACGGCAGATCTCCTGGCAGTATTTGCATCTTGGTGCAAAATAGCAGCCTTCCGGCAGTTCAAACATGTTGGGCACCATACCTGGGATATAATCCAGACGGTCTCTGTCCTCATACAGCTTTGGAATGGAGTTTAAAAGTCCCTCTGTATATGGATGTGCATTATGATAAATAATGTCCTCTGTCTTTCCGGTCTCTACCAGCTTTCCGCAGTACATAACGTTGATCTTGTCAACCATCTGGGATACAACGGCCAGGTCATGGGTGATCAGGATCAGAGAGGTGTTATGTTCTTTTACCAGCTTTTTCATAAGCTTTAAGATCTGCTCCTGAATAGTAACATCCAGTGCAGTAGTAGGCTCATCTGCGATCAGCAGCTTCGGGTTGGTAGCCAGTGCAATAGCGATGATAACACGCTGGCGCATACCGCCGGAGAACTGGTTTGGATATTCTTTTAAGCGCTCTTCCGGATTTGGGATACCAACTGCATGGAGCAGTTCGATACAGCGCTCTCTTCTCTGTGCCTTGTTCATCTGAGGCTCATGAAGGATCAGCACCTCTTCCATCTGTCTCTGGATGGTATAAAGAGGATTTAAAGAGGTCATAGGATCCTGGAATACCATGGAAATGTCTTTTCCGCGAATCTTCGCCATATCCTTCTCACTGATCTTTGCCAGGTCTTTTCCTTCAAACAGGATGTGGTCTGCATTAACCACACCAGGTTCTTCTACCAACTTTAAGATAGAGAAACTGGTAACAGACTTTCCGCTTCCGGACTCGCCTACGATACCTAAGATCTCTCCTTCTTTTAAACTGAAACTTACATCATCTACTGCTTTTACCACGCCTTTGAAGGTGTGAAAATATGTTTTTAATCCCTGTACGTCTAATAATACTTTATCTTCCATACCGCACCTCCTATTTCAGATTCGGGTTCAGCTCATCTCTTAAGAAGTCGCCTAAAAGATTGATACCGAATACGATCAGCATGATATACAGACCTGGGAACACAGATGCCCACCACAGGCCTGAGAACAATACGTCAAAACCAGTTTTTACAAGCAGTCCTAAGGAAGGCTGTGTGATCGGCACACCAACACCTAAAAAGCTTAATGTTGCCTCTGTCAGGATAAAACTACCGATCTGGATGGTTGCTAAAACGATAATGGAGTTAATAACGTTTGGAAGTACATGTTTTAAAATGATAATGCGGTTTGGAAGGCCGATGGTACGGGCTGCTTCCACATATTCCATTTTCTTAACGGAAAGTGTTTCGCCGCGGACCGTTCTTGCATAAGTTACCCAGCCTACCATAGTCAGGGCGATGAGCAGCTTTCCAACGCCGCGTCCAAATACGGACATGATGAACAATGCGATCAGCATGGATGGGAAAGACAGCTGTACGTCAGCAATGCGCATGATGATGGCATCTACTTTTCCGCCAAAATATCCGGCTAACAGTCCCAGTGTGGTACCGATGGCACAGGAGCAGATCATACCCACCAGACCGATCATAATAGAGCTTGCACTGCCATAGATGATCGCACTTAAAATATCACGGCCCTGTTCATCACTTCCTAGGATAAATCCGGCTTTTCCGCCGTCTAACCATACAGGAGGAAGATAGGAATCTGCCAGATTGATTGCTGTTAAGTCGTATGGGTTCTGTGGTGCAAAGAATCGTCCAAATACTGCCACCAAGATCGCGATCAACACTAAAATGCTTCCGATGATGGCTGGAACATTATGTTTATAATGATAGAAAAACTCAGACTTTAAAAAGCTTTTCCACCATCCAGTTTTTTCAATGGTTACTTTCTCTTCCATGTTCATCACCTCAATTCAATTCTAGGATCAATGAGTGTATATAAGATATCTACAATAAAGTTCAGCACAACGAACATGCAGGCTGCTGCCATCAGATAAGCTACGATAATAGGTC
>CAVIPV010000257.1:0-2209 GCA_963644495.1 Prevotella sp.
TCAGCGTGTTCACCAGACGGATGGCGGGAGCACTGTCGCTCTTTGCTTCCGTAGATTCGCCTTCTTCATTTGTATGGTCATCTGTTTTCGTCTCCTTCGTTATTTTAAACGAAAACCGGCCTTACCTGAGCAGCCCTGTTCAGATAAAACCGGCACTTCTTAACGAAAACAATTTTTTTCAGACACATATTCAAAACCAATATCAGATAACGTTTTCCGGATCTGAGGCTCATCCAGATCCAGCACCTGGCACATTTCTTCCAGGGAACTGTAGTTATCTCTCAGCTGGGTATTCATATAGCTTAGTAATATCATAGGATCTTTAGGCAGTGTACTCATACAGGCACCTTCCTTTCCTGAGCTTTATAAATGATCATCGAACATCATCAATGATTACAAAAAATTATATCATCTGGAACTTTTCATTTCAACTGTAATATTGTAAAACCAGGAGGTTTTTTGGCTTAAAATAAAGAAAAAACCGCTACGAAACAGTTCTGTCTGTTTCACAGCGGCTTCCCCTTATTTTTCTCTTATTTATCTTTATACACTATATAGTGTATAACTTATTCTGCTTTTGCGTTCAGATGATCTCCTTCTGGAGCAACATCGATCACAATGGTGGAACCTTCACTTACCTGATCTGCAAGGATGATACGTGCAGCCAGAGTCTCCACATTCTTCTGGAGATAACGCTTCAGAGGACGTGCACCGTATACAGGATCATATCCATGATCGGTAATGAAAGTCTTGGCAGCATCGGTCAGACGCAGCTTTAACTCTCTGTCAGCCAGACGCTTGTTCAGATCTGCTACGCACAGATCAACGATGCGGCTGATGTTATCCTTGGTCAGAGGCTTAAACAGGATCATTTCATCCAGACGGTTTAAAAACTCCGGTCTGAAGTGGGCTTTCAGATCACCCATGACCATATTTCTTGCTTCCTCACGGATATTACCGTTTTCATCAATTCCGTCCAGCAAATACTGGGAACCGATGTTGGAAGTCAGGATGATAATGGTATTCTTAAAGTCTACAGTTCTGCCCTGGGAGTCGGTGATACGACCATCATCCAGTACCTGTAACAGTACGTTAAATACATCCGGATGCGCCTTTTCTACCTCATCAAAAAGGACAACACTGTATGGTTTACGGCGCACTGCCTCTGTCAGCTGGCCGCCTTCATCATATCCAACATAGCCTGGAGGCGCTCCGATGAGACGGGCTACAGAATGTTTCTCCATGTACTCACTCATATCAATACGCACCATATTGGACTCATCGTCAAACAGTGACTCCGCCAGTGCTTTTGCAAGCTCTGTTTTACCTACACCGGTAGGTCCTAAGAACAGGAAGGAGCCGATTGGCTTTGTAGGGTCTTTGATGCCGGCCTTGGAACGGATAATGGCATCTGTAACCTTTTCCACTGCCTCGTCCTGTCCTACTACACGTTTGTGAAGGACTTCATCCAGGTGTAAGGTCTTGCTGCGCTCACTTTCTGTCAGCTTTGCAACCGGGATACCGGTCCACTTGGATACGATACGGGCGATCTCATCTTCTGTCACACTTTCATGTACCAGGCTGAGATCCTCGTTTTTAACCTTTTCTTCCTCTGCTTCCAGTTCTTTCTGTAACTGAGGAAGTTTGCCGTACTGCAGCTCTGCAGCCTTGTTCAGGTCATATTTCTGCTGTGCATCCTGGATCTGACGGTTCACAGCCTCGATCTCCTCACGGAGACTGGATAATTTATCTACACTGGCTTTTTCATTCTGCCACTGGGCTTTACCTGCAGCAAATTTATCATGAAGTTCTGCCAGTTCTTTCTGTAAGTCTTCCAGACGTTCTTTGCTCAGTCTGTCAGTTTCTTTCTTAAGAGCCGCTTCCTCGATCTCTAACTGCATGATCTTACGGGACAGCTCATCCAGCTCTGCCGGCATACTGTCCAGTTCTGTCTTGATCATGGCACATGCTTCATCTACCAGGTCAATGGCCTTATCAGGCAGGAAACGGTCGGATATATAACGGTCAGAAAGCACTGCCGCGCTTACTAAGGCGGAGTCTGCAATCTTTACGCCATGGTAAACTTCGTAACGCTCTTTTAAGCCACGAAGGATAGAAATGGTATCTTCCACTGTAGGCTCTGCTACCATGACCGGCTGGAAACGACGTTCCAGAGCAGCATCCTTTTCAATGTACTGGCGGTATTCAT
>CAVIPV010000258.1:0-1567 GCA_963644495.1 Prevotella sp.
GGCATTATCTCACTTAGCGCCTGCCTTGCAGGTGAAGTGCAGAAATACCTGGCAAGAGGCATGTATGAAGAGGCAAAACGGTCTGCTTTAAGATATTCTGAGATCTTTGGAAAAGACCATTTTTACCTGGAACTTCAGGACCATGGCATACCAGAGCAGAAAATGGTAAATCAGGGACTTTTGCGTCTTTCCCAGGAGACAGGTCTGGAACTGGTAGCTACCAACGATATCCATTATACTTATGCGGAAGATGCCAAGGCTCATGATATTTTATTGTGTATCCAGACTGGCAAGAAGGTAACAGATGAGGACCGTATGCGTTATGAAGGCGGACAGTATTACTGTAAGTCCGAGGAAGAGATGCGTAGGCTGTTCCCTTATGCCCAGGAAGCCATTGACAATACTCACAAGATCGCAGAGCGGTGCAATGTAGAGATCGAATTTGGCGTTACCAAGCTGCCAAAATACGAGGTGCCGGAAGGCTTTGATTCCTGGACTTATTTAAACCACCTGTGCCGGGAAGGTTTTAAGACCCGCTATCCAGATGATGACGGCACTTTAAGCCGCCGCCTGGACTATGAATTAGGTGTCATCAAAACCATGGGCTATGTAGATTATTTCCTGATCGTATGGGATTTCATCAATTATGCCCGCTCCCAGGATATTATGGTAGGACCGGGCCGTGGTTCTGCGGCAGGAAGTATTGTTTCTTATACGTTAGGCATCACTAACATTGACCCGGTGCGTTATAACCTGCTTTTTGAGCGTTTCTTAAACCCGGAGCGTGTGTCCATGCCTGATATTGACGTGGATTTCTGCTATGAGCGCCGTCAGGAAGTCATCGATTATGTTGTGCGTAAATACGGCAAAGACCAGGTAGTGCAGATCGTTACCTTTGGTACGCTGGCTGCAAAAGGTGTAGTCCGTGATGTGGGCCGTGTGCTGGATCTGCCTTATGCCATGTGCGATTCCATTGCGAAAATGATCCCCAATGACCTGGGGATGACATTGGATAAAGCCCTTACTGCCAATCCGGACTTAAAGAAGCTTTATAATGAAAATGAACAGGTAAAATACCTCATTGATATGTCAAAACGTCTGGAAGGTCTGCCAAGACATACCTCCATGCATGCGGCAGGTGTTGTGATTGGCAGCCGTTCTATTGATGAGTTTGTGCCGTTGTCCAGAGCAGCAGACGGAACTATTACCACTCAGTTTACCATGACTACCATTGAAGAGCTTGGTCTGCTTAAAATGGACTTCCTGGGGCTTAGAACGCTGACCGTGATTCAGAATGCGGTGAGTCTGGCGGAAAAAGACTACGGCATTAAGCTGGATATGGATCATATTGATTATAATGATAAAAAAGTACTGGAGTCTATTGGCACAGGCCGTACAGAAGGCGTGTTCCAGCTTGAAAGCGGCGGCATGAAAGG
This sequence comes from Prevotella sp., assembly GCA_963644495.1. Lineage (GTDB taxonomy): Bacteria > Bacillota > Clostridia > Lachnospirales > Lachnospiraceae > Enterocloster. The sequence continues at coordinate 1,437 of CAVIPV010000258.1, forward strand.
GTTCATGAAGGAGTTAAAGCCGGAGAACCTGGAAGATATCATTGCCGGTATTTCTTTGTACCGTCCAGGCCCTATGGATTTTATCCCCCGTTATTTAAAGGGTAAAAATGACAAGACCTCCATTACTTATG
>CAVIPV010000258.1:1577-2126 GCA_963644495.1 Prevotella sp.
TGAGTGCCCCCAGCTGGAGCCAATCTTAAGCCCGACTTATGGCTGTATCGTTTACCAGGAGCAGGTTATGCAGATCGTACGTGATCTGGCTGGCTATACTATGGGCCGAAGCGATCTGGTGCGCCGTGCCATGAGTAAGAAAAAGACGGCTGTTATGGAGAAAGAGCGGCAGAACTTCGTTTATGGAAATGAAAAAGAGGGCGTAAAAGGCTGTATTGCCAATGGCATTGATGAGAAGACGGCAAACCACATTTATGATGAAATGATCGACTTTGCAAAGTACGCCTTTAATAAGTCCCATGCAGCGGCTTATGCGGTGGTTTCTTATCAGACGGCTTATTTAAAATATTATTATCCAAAAGAGTTTATGGCAGCATTAATGTCCTCTGTCATGGATAATGTAAGCAAGTTTTCGGAATATATCCTTACCTGCCGCCGTATGATGGATATTGCCATCCTGCCGCCGGATATCAACGAAGGAGAAAGCGGCTTCTCTGTATCAGGAGACGGAATCCGCTATGGACTTTCTGCTATTAAGAGTGTGGGAAG
>CAVIPV010000259.1:0-2086 GCA_963644495.1 Prevotella sp.
GGTTTATAATTAGTGATATTAGATGTATTCATATATTACCTCCATGGGTACATTTCAACACATTTAATCACTAGTGACAATATTTTTGATTACTTATAGTTTTCTCCTTACAAACTGAAGCTTTGGATAGGTATAAGGGCCGTTTTTTACAGGATCTTCCTCTTCTTCCACTGCCAGATAGCGGCTTTTGGTACGTGTGGAATAATCATAAGCCAGTATCAGTTTCTCAAAATCTTCATCGCTGCCTACGGTGGTCTCATCTACTTCCATGGAGCCATCTTTCATATGGCCCTGGATAAAGTCCTCGATCTCACGGCGGCTGTAGCGGTTCTTTACTTTATTATAATTCAATATCTCTTCTTCGGAAAGCTCAGGCAGTGCTTTTTCGTCAGGCACCTGCTTTGCAAAATCCGTTCTTGGGCGGCGGCGCTTATAAAGAGCCTCTTCTGATAACAAACTGGTCTGGGAAAGGTTTATCCGGTTTCCCACAGCCTGTATCATCTCCTCGTCCCCACGGTTTGCACTGAGGCGGTTTAAAAGCTGGATCACAAGGCCTTTCATGTCATCTTCCTGGTTTAAAAGATAACCCAGTCTTGTAACGGTTGCTTTTACATAGCGGGAATGTTCCCGGTCAATGTTGGTAATGCGATGCTCAATATCGTCAAAGCCACGCTCTAACTGATCCAGCTTTTCAAAGATCACCTCTGAAGGGGTAGACTCACCTACTCTGGCAAGCCAGTTCCCGTCTTCCCTCATAGAGCGGATGCAGGCTTTAATGTCCGTCTTATAAAGATAAAAGTTGTCGGATGTTTTTAAAATATGATACTTTTTATTGACGATCTCCTGTACATAGCCTTCTAAATGGTCTTTTAACAGTCCTGCATAGTCTTTCTGGGCCAGCAGGTTTCCAAAGAAGGTATCCATGTTGTGTAAAAGATCCTGAAGGGATTTGTTTAACTTTCTCGTATTTACAATGGCAGTATCTAAAAGTCCGATGCCGGAACGGCTGTCATTTTTTAAAGAGAACAAAATAGCATATACGTTCTGGATGTAGATGTTTGTCTCATCCTCCCGGTCATTGGAAAGACGGGAAAATGCCTCTATCATCACCGCAGCATAGTCCGGTATGACAATGTTCACGGTCATGGCAGAATAATCGTCTACTTTCCGCAGCCAGCCGGCCTTTACTAACCATTTTAATACACGGGTAGCCGGAGGCTCTAACTGGTCTTCTTCCTCTTCCAGCTCGTCCTGCCAGATCACGCACCGTTTTTCGGCAAAATAGCTGCTTAAAAGCTGGATGCACATTTCACGGCTTAAAAAGTAATTGCTGTATTCATATTCTTCGTTGATCTTTAAAAGTGCTTCTATGTAGGTGGAGCGGTTTACAGAGCGGAACAGACTCCAGAACCGCTCTGGTACTTCCTCCATTAAATTCTTTTTCAATGGGTTTTATTTTCCTTCCAGTTGATTTTTAAGATACAGGAGCGCATTGGTGATAATACAGCCGTGGTCTACAGCAATACCATCTGCCTGAACGAGACGGTAGGTTTCTTCCTGGATCAGGGGATGTCCGGAACAGGTGATCTCTACTGTAGCAGAAACGTTTATTTCCTGTTCTGTATTTGTTAAGGTCAGCTGCCAGGTATCTGCTTTTTCGTGGTTTTCCTTTTCTTTTGTATTTAAAAGAGTCAGGTCCACATCCAGCCATTTGGCATCTTTAGCGTCATCTCCGGCTTTTACTGCCAGATTCCCTTCTACCAGAGCCAGATAGGAGGTAGTGATCACACGCCACCTTGGATCACGCTGCCAGTCTCCCCAGGTACGCATCTGGCGAAGGGGCAGACCTTTCACACCAGTCTCTTCTTCCAGTTCTCTGGCGGCCCCCTCATTTATGTCTTCTCTCATTTCCACAAAACCGCCGGGAGTCGCCCAGAAACCGATACTTGGATGATTGCTGCGCTTTACCATCAGCACTTTCAATGGCTGGCCCCAGTGAATCAGCTTTTCTTCACTTCTTACTACTACAATATCCGTGGTATTGCTGGGAGTATCGTATTTTTTCGGATTATAGGCTGCGAGAAAC
>CAVIPV010000260.1:0-928 GCA_963644495.1 Prevotella sp.
GCCAGGTGGTGTGAGAGGACGGCTAATCAACTAATGGTTAGCCTCCTACTCGATTCATTAACGAACAAACCGTCTGCGAAGCAGACAGTTGAGCGCTGAAGGCGCGTATTTGTGAGTGGACCTTATAGAAAGGATTTATATAAAAAGGAAGGGAATTGCAATGGAGAAAGAGTGGATTGAAAAACATATTGATGAAATGGTTCAGGATATATGTAAGCTTTCAGAAATCCCAAGCATAAGTGTAGAAACCGGAAATCCGGATATGCCTTTTGGACAGGCGTGTTTAGAGGCTCTTCATGCAGCGTTAGATCTGGGAAAGTCTATGGGATTTGAACCTTTTAACCATGAAAATTACTGTGGAACTATCCTGTGGAAGGGAGAAAGTGATACAGAGATTGGTTTCTTTGGTCATGCAGACGTAGTACCGGCTGGAAATGGCTGGACCTGTTGCGAGCCTTTTAAACCAGTTGTAAAAGATGGGCTTCTTATCGGAAGAGGTGTCAGCGACAACAAAGGTTCTTTTATGACAGCTCTGTACGCCTTAAAGTATTTAAAAGAGCAGGGCTATAAGCCAAAGCATAGCTTCCGCTTTTATTTTGGCTGTGATGAAGAAAAAGGAATGAAGGATCTGGAGTATTATACAGAACATTACAAAGAACCTGCATTTTCCATTGTTCCAGATGTTATGTTCCCTGTATGCAACGGTGAAAAGGGTATTTTGGAATTTAATGCGGAACGTCCTGTAAAGAGCAGTAAATTAGTAAGTTTTGAGTCTGGTATTATGTCCAACCAGGTACCGGCAGAGGCATATGCGGTTCTTACTTTAACAGAAGATGAGATCGCAAAAGTAAAAGAAGTACTGGAAGCAGCTGCAGGTACAGCTGAAAAGCAGGCTGACGGAAGGGTGAAGGTATATGTTCATGGTATC
>CAVIPV010000260.1:938-2073 GCA_963644495.1 Prevotella sp.
AGGTTCTGAAAGTGCAGAAGTAAAGCTGGCAAGACTTCTGATCAGATCCGGTGTGATGGATGAAGACGCAAAGAAGTTGCTGGAAGCTATTTGTGATATGTTCGGGGATTATTACGGTGCAGGACTGGATGTTCCATTTGAGGATGAAGGTTCTGGCAAACTGACCCATGTAGGTGGTATGTGCAAGTTGGAAAAGGGTGTTTTCTGGCAGAATGTAAATATCCGTTATAATGTAACTGCAGTTTATGAGGTGATGATGGAAAACATCAGCAAGTGCTTAAAAGCACATGGCTTTGAACTGACTAAGTCACACAATTCTTCTCCATGCTTTACAGATCCAAAATCTAAGGAAGTGCAGGCGTTGATGGAAGTCTGCTGCCGTAACCTGGGAATGGAATTAGAGCCTTATGTAATGGGTGGCGGTACTTATTCCAGAAAGTTAAAACATGCCGTTGGTTTTGGCCCTGGTATTCCAGGAAAAGAGAAGCGTTTTGGCACAGAAAGAGGCGGCGCTCATCAGGCAGATGAATATATTGAGATCGAGCATTTAAAGAAAGCTTTTGTGATCTATGTAGAAGCTATCAAAAAGCTGGATGAAGTGGTGGATTAAGCTGCCAAAACAGGATATATTTTCCTGAAAACTTGACAAAATAAGTTTTTCCGTGGAAAATAGGACATTGGGTGCGAAAGCATTACTAAACTAATTGATTGTAACGTAGGGGAATGTATGCAAAAAGAAACTTTAAAAGAGAAAGTTTACCGGGGGATTTACGAAGCTGTAACAAATGGTGATTATAAGCCGAATGATATTCTTACGGAAAATCAGATGATAGAAAAATTTGGCGTGAGCAAGTCACCTGTACGGGAAGCACTGGTAGAGCTCTGTAAAGACGGGATCTTAATCAACATTCCCAGAATGGGGTATCAGATACGGACTGTTACATTAAAGGAGATTATCGATATCCTGGAATTCAGAGTAGATGTAGAGCTTGGTGGATTGAGAAAAAGTTTTCCCATCCTTACAAAGGAAAATATAGCTGTACTCCGGCAGATCGCAGAAAAACATTCTGCAGATGTGGATCGGGTAGTATCTAAAAACTGGCAGAGGAACTATGAGTTCCATACTTATCTGTAT
>CAVIPV010000261.1:0-2066 GCA_963644495.1 Prevotella sp.
CTTACCAGACGGTCCCCGATCAGGCGCAGCTCCCGGCTGAAAGCGGACCGGTCCCGCCGTTCTTTTAATTCTTCCATTTCCTGTAAGCTTAAAATGGCGCTGCAGAAAGAAAACAGGCTTATAAATCCAACGCGACCTATAACCCCAGCTGTATAATAAGATCCCGCCATTAAAGACGGCACGGATTTCTCCTTTGCATACTTTGTTCCCGCTTCGATCATGCTTCGCGCCACATGGATCCCCCAGCCTGGATCAAGTCCAAACCGCTTTTCAAGCCCGGAACATTTTTCCTCCATCCAGAAATAAAGCCCGTCCAGCCATACCGGAAGCTGGTTCATCAAGGTAGAAGTCTCTTCCCAGAGGCGGCGGATCCCCATAGTCAGAAGAAAACTGCCAAGCACCGCCAGAACGATCAGCTGCACCGTTCCGATCAGTCCCAGTGACGGTTTCCAATTTTTTCCAAATACCCGCACTGTGATCCGGTGCTGTAAAAACCGTGCTGACGGCCGAAGCAGCAGTGCCAGTGTATAACCCAATAAAAGAGGAACCACAAGAGGCAGCAGGTATTTAAGACCTGCATACACCATTCCTGTAGTTCCTGTTATAATAAAAAATTTCTTCAGTTTCTTTCCCGGCTTTTCCATGGACTCACCTGTTTTTTGATCTGTACTTCTTTTGTACGTTCTTATTATGAGTCTTATGGACGGGAATTATTCACCGATTTGGATCGCATTCAGATATTTTCTTTATCCGTTATTCAGTTGCATTTCCACTCTCTTCCGGCTTTTCTTCGTCCCTGCAAACATCTTCCAGATATGCCAGCGCAGCCCTTAAACAGCCGTCAACGCCAACTAAACTGCTGTCCACACAAAGATGATAATTCTGGGCTCTTCCCCAGGTATTTCCAGTATAATACTGGTAATAATCCCGGCGCTTGCGGTCAACAGCACGGATCTTCATTTCCATGTCTTTTTCATTGACGCCTTCTTCCGGTTCCAGCTCCATTAAACGCTTTACACGCTGTTTCATTTTTGAATAAATAAAAATGTTCACGCTGTCTTCCAGGATCATATCCGCGCAGCGTCCTACGATCACACAGGGGCCATGGGATGCCAGTCTGCGGATCACATTGGACTGAGCCACGAAGATCTGGTCAGACATTGGAACCTGATACAGTTCAGAAAATGAATGGTGGATCTTGTGGTCCAACGGATCATCTTCCACTACATGCTCATCATATTTGCGGAATGCTTCCTCTGCAATATTAATATCATCTGCTGCCATGGAGATCAGTTCCTTGTCATAAAAAGGAATCCCCAGCGCCTCCGCCAGCTTTACGCCCAGTTCTCTTCCGCCGCTGCCGAATTCACGGCTCACTGTAATCACCTTATTCATAATACTTTTCCCCGCTTTCTCCTTGGTAACTTCTGTGCTGATAGTATAGCACATTTCTTAGGAAAATGGGGTTAATTTTATCTTAAACCGTATAAGTACACCAGTGTTTTACTGTATCCAGATCTGTAATCTGATTGGAAAAACTGCTTACTCCCGTATTAAGCTGTGCGATCTCCTTCATATCTTCTTCGCTAAGCTCAAAATCCCAGATCTGGAAGTTCTCTCTGATCCGTTCTCTTCTGGCTGATTTTGGGATCACGATACTGTTTCTCTGAACATGCCAGCGCAAGATCACCTGACATACAGATTTTCCATATTTTGCGCCAATGCGCGCTAATACTTCATTCTGGAAGATCCCATTTTTACCTTCTGCAAAAGGTGCCCAGGATTCATGTGCAACATGAAATTCATCCATTCCTTCATTGCATCGAAACCAGCCTGGTAGGAACTGTCAACGGTATTAACATGAGCGCCGATCAGTTTGATCTCAGGCTCTGCTGCTGTTTCGGTCTTTTCCTCTGCTGTTGTTTCCTCCTCTTTAGCAGCTGCCTCTGTAGCTGCCGGTTCTGCTGTAGTAGCTGCTGTGTCCATCTTTGTACATCCTGCTAAAGATGCAGCCACGCCTGCTGCGCACATTACATAGAACATTTTTCTCATAATAAGTACCCCTT
>CAVIPV010000262.1:0-2058 GCA_963644495.1 Prevotella sp.
TTCTTTACCAATATGGTGCTTTAACCAGTAAATAAACCGGGTAACAGCTACACCATCCTTGATATGGGCCTTCTTCTCATTTTCAACTTCCACCTCATTCTTCACCGCTTTGGCCTCAGAAGTCGGGTTCATCTTATCAACCAGTTCATTCTTATCCTTTAACAGGTTATACAGCGCATAATTGGTATGCTCTTTTTCCATTAAGATCTTATGTCCGGTAATGTCTGCTGCCATTTTATAGATATCATCATAAGGCAGTATCTCTGCGCCTAACCCCTTCAAATATGTCATCACATCCATATTAATATCTATATCTTGATAATTATCCATATATGGATAAGCACGTCCATGAAGCACTTCTTCATTCACAAACAGATACACTTTTTCCTCTGTTACGATCACATAAGATAGCACCACCGGATTATAAGCAATATCATTTCCACGGATATTCAACAGCCAGGCAATATCATCCAAAGAAGTCAGCACATACAGATCCGTATGCGCCTTCTTCATTTCAGCCCGAAGCTCTTTTAATTTTTCCTCAGCTGTCTTTCCTGCATATTTCTCATGTAATGCCCATGCAGGTTCTGCAGAAAGCGCCGGACGGTCTTCCCAGATCTCGCCCACCAGATCATCACTGCAAAGGATCTTCGCATTCTTTTCCTTCAAACGTTTTTCCAGATCAATGCCTGTCAGCGCATTGACCACTCTTCCATCAAAACCCAGACAGCCATTTTCCGGCACTTCTGCCTCCAGATATCCAGCTACAGAAGGCACACCTTCCTGTCCCATTTTCATCATCTTCACAGAAGTTCCCTGAAGCTGTGCTGCTGCCTGTACAAAGTATCGGCCATCAACCCACAGACATGCTTCTTTCATAGTCACTACCGCTATTCCTGCAGAGCCGGTAAATCCGGTCAGATACTCTCTGCATTTAAAATGATCTCCTACATATTCAGACTCATGAAAATCCGCAGTAGGCACCATATAAGCATCCATGCCGCATTCTCTCATCTTCGCCCTAAGAAGTTCAAGTTTCTGGTCCACGGTCATTTTGCCCGCTGCTGCACCATTCATTCTATCCATATTCCTTCTCCTTTTCTTATACGCAACATATCCGCATACAAGTCAAATTTTTTCTCTGCCATTTCGCCATTATCTATATCCATCCAAAATGTCTGCATGCATTCCATACGCCGTCCTTATCAACATCATCGGTCACGTAATCTGCCGCGTCTTTTAACCGCTGCACAGAATTTCCCATGGCGATCCCGGTTCCGGCTGCCTGAACGATCTCATAATCATTCATGCTGTCCCCAAATGCCACTGTCTGGCTTATATCCAGTCCATAGTATTCGCACAAACGCATTAACCCATTTGCCTTAGAAGCCTGTACTTCTACAATATCAGCACCTAAGCGGCTGGAAAATAATGGAAATTTAAGTTCCGGAAAATGTTCCTCCAGATCAGCCACAGGCTCCGGTTCTCCAATATAGGCCAAGGTACGAACAGGCAGTTTTAGCATTTCCCATGGATCCCTAAAATTACGCATACTCTCTTTCCAGCGGATCTTGTCGATCCTTTCTACCTCTGCCGGGTTCACAAAATAATCCTTATCGCCAATGGTCAGCCCCATGGCAATCCCCATTTCTTCCCCATAGGAAAGCAGCCGCTTTAAAAGCTCCTTATCCATAAAATGTTCATACAGCAGCTCATCCCCGGCAACCACACGGGTCCCGTTCATGTGGATCACTGCATCCGGCCTGATCTGTTCCTTGTAGCCCACGCTGAGCATTCCATCCATATTTCTGCCGCTGGCGATTACGATGATACTGTCTTTTCGCAGCATTTCCACTGCTTTTAAAGCACTGTCCGGTATCTTCCACGTAGCCTGATCTAAAAGTGTCATATCCAGATCAAAGCTTACGATCCTTTTCTTGTCATTTGTCTTATCTGTATCCTTATTGATCATCTGTGAAACTCCTCTTTATTGTTTCTGTAAAAACCATATAAAATAAAAATCAGGGCTTTTCAAATAGTCTCATTTCTGTTATACTA
>CAVIPV010000263.1:0-2003 GCA_963644495.1 Prevotella sp.
GGGAATCGAACCCGGGTTTACGCCGTGAGAGGGCGTCGTCTTGACCGCTTGACCAACAGGCCTTATATGAAGGATAGAATCGAGGCGACGTGATTCGAACACGCGACCTCTGCGTCCCGAACGCAGCGCTCTACCAAACTGAGCCACGCCTCGATCTCGATTACGTTACACAGTATAATACACATTCTTCCAATTGTCAACCATGAATTTTCAAAATTGTTAATTTTTTTTAGACAACTAGAAAAATAACACTACAGCAGGGGCCATGCACTGCTGTCTGCAGCCGCCAGCCCCTGTTTTCTTCTGTGTTTTTTCGCAAAGTTTAAATGCTTCTCATGTAAAAAACACTTAAAAGAACTTCGCAATGTATCCCTGTACCAGAATAAAGATCACGATCAGTGGAAGGATGCAGCTTACATAAAAACGAGCCCATCTTGGGAACTTAATGCCGGATCCTTCATTTGCTTCTGCCAGGAATTTCTCAAATCCCCATCCATAACGGCTGGTACAGAATAACAGATAGAAAAGGCTTCCAATTGGGAGCAGGTTATCACTGAGGATAAAGTCTTCTAAATCCTGGATATTGGATCCTGCACCTAAAGGCTGAAAGCTGCTCCAGATATTAAATCCAAATACGCAGGGAAGTGACAGGATAATGACGATCACCAAGTTCCATGCTACTGCTTTCTTTACGGAGCAGCCGGTAAGGTCTGTTGCAAAAGAGATGATATTCTGGAAAACAGCAATTACAGTGGAAAGGGCTGCAAAGGACATAAACACAAAGAACAAAGCCCCCCACAATCTTCCGCCGGCCATATGGTTAAATACATTTGGCAGTGTGATAAAGATCAGGGACGGGCCGGAAGTTGGCTCCACTCCGTATGCAAAGCATGCCGGGAAAATGATCAGACCTGCCATAAAGGCAACCAGTGTATCCAGAATGGTGATGCTGATGGCTTCGCCGGTGAGACGGCGTTCCTTTCCGATATAACTACCGAAAATAGCTAAAGCACCAATACCGATACTTAAAGTAAAGAAAGACTGTCCCATAGCCGCAAAAATAGAATTTCCCAGTCCAGCGTCTACCATTTTTCTAAAATCAGGCTTTAAGTAAAATTCAAGTCCCGGAGCACCGCCCTTTAATATCATAGAATGGACAGCCAGTGCCATCATAAGGAATAACAGGCAGACCATCATAACTTTTGTAATACGCTCTACACCTGCTACCAGTCCCTGGGCACAGATGCCAAAACACAGGATAACAACAAAGATCATAAATCCTGTCATCAGCGCCGGATTGCCTAACATGTTGGTAAACTCTCCTGCTACTGCATCGGAATCAAGGCCTGTAAAATCACCACGGAGCATTTTGATAAAGTAATAGATCATCCAGCCTGCTACCGTTGTATAGAACATCATCAGCATGTAGTTTCCAGCCATAGCTGCGTAGCGTATCAGATGCCATTTCGTACCCTTTGGCTCTAACACGTTAAAAGAAAGGGCTGCGCTGCGCTTGCTGGCCCGTCCTACGGCAAATTCCATTACTACAATAGGAAGCCCAAGGACCAGGAGAAATGCCAGATAGATCAGTACAAAGGCAGCTCCGCCATAAGCTCCTACAATGTAAGGGAATCTCCACACATTGCCCAGACCAATGGCACAGCCTGCGGAGATCAGGATGAAGCCCAGTCTGGAAGAAAATTTTTCACGTTCCATTGAATGTATTAAACCCCCGTTTACTTTGATTTACGCTGTTTTCACATCTATTTCAGCGCATATGCTTTAACGCTTTGACGCATCAATTACCCCTAAAGCGCAAGAAAGAGTTTCTCCACACTCTACATGTGAAAAAACTCTTCTAAAAATATACCATATTTTTTTTAATAAGTCAAACTTATAGATCGAACAACGATAGCTTACTTATAGATCGAACAACGATAGCTTATAGATCGAACAACGATAGCTGATTAGACTGAGGAAGATCCTTAAGCAGTCCCAGGTCA